>CAXTRW010000235.1:0-4616 GCA_964246765.1 uncultured Acidobacteriaceae bacterium
GCGCGCTTTCGGCCTCGCCCGCCTTAGCCGGCCCCTCCAAGGCCCAGGCTGCCGCCGGCGCGCAGCTGTTCTCAAGCTCCGGCTGCGCTCACTGCCATGGAGAAAAGCTGCAAGGCACCGACGTCGGCCCCGACCTGCGCGGGGTGGGTCGGCGGCTCAAGCCTGCAGACATTTCCAGGCAAATTCACGACGGCGGCAAAGAAATGCCCGCGTTCGGCGACGTGCTGACAGGCGACCAGATCGACCAACTGGTGGCTTTCCTGCGGACTCAAAAAGCAAAATCGCCGAAACCGCACAAGCCCCGCTCGTAGAAGGACCCGACCCGGGGCACTGGCTCGGTGCTTGCAGACCCGGCTTGCGCGACATGCCGGCGCCCCGGGTCTCGTTTCTTTAGAACCTGGATTCTCGTGAGCTGCAGCAGGCTCTCTACCGAACTTCAAACCGCACACCGGTGGCGAGACGCTCCTAGTGTCGGCTCTCCGGCAGCGGCGAGCCTTTGCCTTCCGTGATCTCGGCCATCCGGTCCAGCCCGGGCGCCGGGAACTGCTCGCGCTCTCCATTGGGCCAGCGGACTTCAACCGAGTGAAGCCCCGGCGCCGAACCCAGCCCAAAGTGCAAGCGCAGCTCGCTCGAAGAGTTGTAACTCGACCCGCTCCGGACCTCCTCCACCCAGCTCCGCGCCGCGCCGTGCAGCGTTACCCGCGCTCCGATCGCATCGCGGTTGGAGCGCGTACCAACCAGCCGCAGTCCCAGCCAGTGATTCGCGACTCTCGCTTCGTTGACCAGCAGCATGGGCCGATCGCTCAGGTTGTTGACCACCGCGGAAAGCCGCCCGTCATTCCACAAGTCGGCAACCGCCAAGCCGCGGCCGGAAAACGGCTCGGTCAAGCCCGGCCCACTTGTGGCCGACACATCTTTGAACTTGCCCCCGCCCGCATTCCAATACAAGAAGCGCGGCTCGCGGAAGGCCGCCCCCAGCTTGGCCGCGTCTACCTCCGGGTACACATGGCCGTTCACCACCAGCAGGTCAGGCCGGCCGTCGTTGTCCACGTCCGCGAACATCGCCCCCCAGCCCAGAGCGTCCGAGTGTACCGCGAGGCCCGAGGCAAATGTTTCGTCCGAGTACGTCCCGTCGCCATGGTTGCGGTACAAGGTCGCGGTGTCGTCGGAAAAGTTGGTCTTGAACAGGTCAATATGCCCGTCGCCGTCATAGTCCGCCGCCGTGGAGCCCATGCCGGCCTGCTCGCGCCCGTCCTCATTGAACGCCACGCCCGCGTCCGCCGCTGTGTCTGTGAAGGTGCCGTCGCGATTGTTGCGGTACAAAATCGACGGGGTCGAGTCGCAGGCCACGTACAGGTCGGGCCAGCCGTCCTCGTCATAGTCCAGAGTGGTAACGGAAAAGCAATAGTGCCCGGGCGTTTTTGTGATGCCGCTCGCCGCGCTCACGTCCTTGAACCGGCCGCGGCCCTCGTTGTGATACAGGATGTTGGGCGCGCTCGCGAGCCCGCGCGGGCCGCACATTACTGCAGTTCCTTTCCATGTGCAGCCCGGGCCCTTGCCCGGCTCCGGCACCTGCGCCAGGTCGAAGTGGACGTAGTTCGCTACAGCCACGTCGAGCTTGCCGTCGCGGTCGTAGTCCACAAAGGCGCAGCCGGTGCCCCACTCCCGCCCCGTCCCGGCCACCCCTGCCTGCTCGGAAACATCCGCGAAGCGCCCATGGCCGTCGTTGTGAAACAGGTGATTCGAGCCGTAAGCGGTCACGAACAGATCGTCGAAGCCGTCATTGTCGTAGTCGCCTACGCACGCGCCCTGGCCCCATCCGGTCTGCTCTAGGCCGGCCTTGGCGGTCACGTCGGTAAACGTCCCATCGTGGTTGTTGCGGTACAGGTGACTGGTGGGCGCGGGCCCGATTTGCTTTTCCCCCGGCAGCAGCGCGCCGTTTACCAGAAAGATATCGGGCCACCCGTCGCGGTCGTAGTCCAGAATGGCCACCCCCGAGCCGGTGGCCTCGACGATGTAGCGCTTGTTCTCAGGGTCGCCGTTCACGTTGCGCGCGGCAAGGCCGGCCCTTGCGGCTACATCGACAAACCACGCCGGGCCGGGATGCGCCGCCGCGGCCGGGTATGCCCCTTGCCCCAGCGCACACAGCGGCCAGAACAGCAGGAAACCGAAAAGCGCGCGGCGGCTGAGGTGCAACGGAGTGGGCTCCTTCGCGCCTGAGTATAGGGCAGTGTTCTTCGCCCGGCAAACATGGGCACACTTGGCGCTGAGTTGAAAATCGCTGCCCAACGTCGCACCTGGAGTGGTATGCTCCACTGGTTTGCGCTTGATCGGAGGAGCAACCATGCAGAGTCGCAGCTGGATGAGGTGGCAGGGAGTGCAGCGGTGCGCGGCCGGGGGCCTGCTGCTCGCCGCCACAGGCGCATGGGCGCAATCAAGGGCCGCGGCGCTGCCGGTGTTGCCCGCGGTCGCCGCGGCCGAAAACGCAGGCGCGGCCGATCCGTGGTGGAAGCATGCGCTGGTCTACGAGATCTACCCGCGCTCCTTCCAGGACTCCAACGGCGACGGCATCGGCGACCTGAACGGCATCACCCAGCGGCTCCCTTACGTCAAGGCGCTCGGCGTGGACGCCATCTGGCTTTCGCCGATGTTTCCTTCGCCACAGGTGGATTTCGGCTACGACATCTCCGACTACGAAGCCGTGGACCCGCAGTACGGCACCATGGCCGACTTCGACCGGATGCTCGCGACCGCCAAGCAGAACGGCATTCGCATCTGCCTTGATTTCGTCGTGAATCACACCTCCGACAAGCACAAGTGGTTCCTTGAGTCGCGCAGCTCGCGCTCGAACCCCAAGCGCGACTGGTATATCTGGCGCGACCCCAAGGGCTACACCGCCGACGGCAAGCCCATCCCGCCCAACAACTGGCTTTCCGGGTTCGGGCACTCCGCCTGGCAGTGGGACCCGCACACCAAGCAGTTCTACTACCACCGCTTTTATGCCGCGCAGCCGGACCTGAACTGGCGCAACCCGGAGGTCGAAAAGGCCATGTTCGGCGTGGTCAAGTTTTGGCTCGATAAGGGCGTCGCGGGCTTCCGGCTCGACGCCGTGCCGACGCTGTTTGAAGACCCCAAGCTCGCCGACGCCAAGGAGCTGCCCGGCAAAAACGCCTACGGCGACCAGAACCAGGAAGTCACCGAGTACGATGATTTGCCCGAAGTGCACGGGGTGATGCGCCGCCTGCGCGCGCTGGTGAACTCCTACTCCGGCGACCGTGTGCTGATCGGCGAAACCTACCTGCAAAGCCCGCAGGATCTGGATCGCTGGTACGGCGGCGCGCGACACGACGAGCTGCAGCTGCCCATGGACATGCAGGTGGGCTTTCAGAAGAAGCTCGACGCCGCGCAACTGCGCAAGCTCATCGATCAAGCGGAAACACAAATCAGCGGCAACCAGCCCCTGTTTGTGTTCGACAACCACGACAACGAGCGCAGCTGGAACCGCTACGGCGACGGTGTGCACGACGCCCAAATTGCGCGCGTGATTGCGACCGCGCTGCTCACCAGCAAAGCGACCGCGCTGATGTACTACGGCGAGGAGCTCGGCATGGTGACAAGCACGCCGACCCGTATCCAGGACGTCAAAGACCCGATCGGCCGCACTGGCTGGCCCAAGGAAAAGGGCCGCGACGGCGAGCGGACGCCCATGCAGTGGACCCCCGGTCCGCAGGCGGGTTTCTCAACCAACCCGCACACCTGGCTGCCGGTCGCGAGCGACTACAAGACCGTCAATGTCCAAACCGAGTCAGGCGAGCGCGCCTCGTTGCTGAACTGGCACAAGCAGCTGATTGCGATGCGCCGCAACAACCCGGCGCTCCACTCGGGCTCGATGACGATGCTCGACACGAGCAACCCATCGGTACTGAGCTGGGTGCGCAAGGGCAGCGATGGCAGGTCCATCGTGGTCGCGATGAACTGCACCGCCCAGCCGCAGACTGTTTCGCTGAAAGCCGCGGGCAGCGGCCGGGTCAAGACCGTGCTGACGGACGTGCCTGCGCTCCAGGGGCACAGCTCGCTCGACTCGATCGCGCTGGCGCCATACGGGTCCTGGGTCGGGAGTGTTGAGTAGACTTTCTTTCCGAGGTGGAGAACGTTGATTAAGCTCTTTTCGATAGCATTGGCGGTGGCGCTTTTGCCTTCGGGTTTTGGCGCCGCGGCACAAATGGCGGCAGCGCCCGTCGCGACCTCTGCGGCGCTCAAGCCGGGTCCGCTGGGCCGGGATGCGGCCTCAGCGCTGGTGCCCGCGACCGTGTTCTTTGCGGGCCAGGTGGCGCCCGTGCAGGCGCGCAACACAGCCGGCGCCAAGCTGCCGCGCGGCCTGGTGCTCGCCGGAATGGTCGACAACTCGGGCTACTCGAGCGGCGTGCAGCAGCGTTACCAGGCCTACCTGCTGCTGGATACCCCCGCAACCTTCGGCGGCAAGCTCCTCCAACCCGGCGCCTACGGCTGCGGCATGGTCGGGAGCCGTTTCCTCGTCATGGACCTAAGCGCGAACGAGCTGTTTACCGTGCCCGCGACCCACGACCCGAAGCTCGCCCGCCCCACCCCCCTCCAGG
>CAXTRW010000236.1:0-4614 GCA_964246765.1 uncultured Acidobacteriaceae bacterium
GGGTGGGTCGGGTCGGGTGTCATGCGGTTGCTTTCTCCACAAGCATATGCGCGGGGGGTGGGAATTGTTCGCCGGCAGCCACGCTGCGCTGCGCCGGGCGATAACGTGTAAGAACCGCCGCAGCCGATGATGAGGGTGGACGGTCCGCGCGGCGAAAAGATTGAGGGGGGAAAAAGGTTGTGACAAACGTTTTTCGCGTACTCTATGTACGAACAAAAAGCGATCGTAGAATGCAAACGATTAAGCGCCGCGGATTCGACTTCCGACGCGCCTGCAGCACGCGGCGCGCGGCATGGGGCAGCTCTTTCTTACGTGCACCGCAGCAGAGTTCAACCGCAGTTTCAGTCGACCTGAGAAGCCGCCAGAGGAGAACAGGCCTTGAGTCGCAAGCAAATCCAGCGCACCGTCGTAGCTGCTTCCGCCGCAGCTTTCGCGTCCGTACCCACGCTCCACGCGCAGGTGGCATCACCGGCGCCCGTGACGCCCACAACTGTGGAGATTCGCGCCGCCGCCAAGCCGGACATGGATAATATTGGTGGAAGCATACGGTCGTGTATGAGATTTACCCCCGCAGCTTCGGTGACGCCAATGGAGACGGGACCGGCGACCTGAACGGGATTACCGAACACCTGGATTACGTGAAACAGCTCGGCATCGACACCATCTGGATCGCGCCGCTGTACCCCTCGCCGCAAGCCGATTTCGGCTACGACATTGCCGACTACCGCGCTGTCGATCCCCAGTATGGAACCCTGGCCGACTTCGACCGGCTGCTGGCTGAAAGCAAGAAGCGCGGTTTGCACATTGTGCTTGACATGGTGCTGAACCACACCTCCAGCAAGCACCGGTTCTTCATTGAAAGCGCCAGTTCCCGTACCAATCCCAAGGCGGACTGGTACGTGTGGAACAACGGCATACCGGCGAGCACGCCTAACCTTTCCGATCAACAGAAGACAAACGTGCATAGCGGACGGTCCGGGAAGGTTGTCCCTCCGAACAACTGGAACTCGAATTTCGGAGGCTCTGCGTGGGAGTGGGTACCCGCGCGTCAGCAGTTCTACTATCACGCCTTCTTGAAGGAGCAGCCGGACCTGAACTGGCGCAATCCGGCAGTGGAGAAGGAGATGTTTTCCGCCATGAAGTTCTGGCTGGATAAAGGCGTATCCGGCTTCCGGCTCGACGCTATCCAGAGCCTGTTTGAGGACCAGAAGCTCGAGAACAACCCTCCGGGTGCAACCTTCCTCGGCAGTCGCACCACCAACCAGCCGGAGGTGCACGGCGTGATCCGCAGGCTGCGCGCCATGCTCGACACGTATCCCGTGCATCCCGTGCTGATCGGCGAAATTCTCGAGCCCACCTTTGCTGGACTCTATACCTGGTACGGAACCTCCACAGCCGGGCAGTTCCAGCTTCCCATGGACTACACCTACGGCTTCCCGAATATGGCCAGCGCCGGCGTGGGAGTGAAGAGCACACTGAGCGTGGGCTACTACCGCGAGCATCTGCTTTCGGTGGAGAGCCTACTGCATGGTTCGGAGCCCTTCATTTTCTTCGACAACCACGACAATCTGCGCTCCCTTTCCCGCTTCGGCGACGGCGTGCACGACCTCGCTATCGCGAAGGTCATGGGCGCCCTGCTGTTTACACCGCGGGCAACCCCGCAGACCTATTACGGCGCGGAGCTCGGCATGCCGGACTCCCCGCCTGCCCGCAAGGAAGATGTTAAGGATCCCACCGGCCTGGCAAAATGGCCCACGTACAAAGGCCGCGATGGAGAACGCACTCCGATGCAGTGGACGCCCGGTCCCCAGGCGGGCTTCTCGCCGAATCCGCATACCTGGCTGCCGGTCTCGTCTAGTTACAAGACGGTCAATGTGCAGACCGAGATGACACAGCCGGACTCGCTGCTGCACTGGTACAAGGCTCTGATCGCGCTGCGCGCTTCCAATCGCGCCCTGCGCTATGGCGGCACCATCATGGTGGACCGGAACAACCAAAACGTGCTGAGTTATGTCCGGACTGCGCCGTCCGGCGCAAAGCCGGTGCTGGTTCTGATGAATATGACGGCTTCGCCCCAAAAAGCGTCGGTGGATCTCGCCGAGGCAGGCTTGCACGCCGGTCGATTGCACACCATTCTCGCCAGCGCAAAGGTGCCGGAAACCTCCGGCGCCGGTGCGATCGAGGTTCCGCCCTACTGCGTGTGGATCGCAAGCATCGAGTGAGAGTGCGCCCTCAATGAGCCGGGGCAAGTGGACGCGGCTTAACCGCCAGGTGCCCCGTCGCATTCGGCTAAGTTGTCCTCTGAAAGTTCCTTGATTATCTCAGGCGTAACAGCTCTTTATTCGACGTGATCGAGCCTTGCTGGTAAGCTCTGTGCATGCGATTTAAGGGTCAGCTGCTTGTGATCGGATTGTTAGTCGGTACGCATATCCATTCAACGCACGTGTTTGGTCAGGAAACGGCGCCGAGTTCAACTTCTGTACTACCGGACGGAGTGCAGTGGCCGGCTTTAGGGACTGTATTCGCATTGGACACTGCCGCATCGAAACAAGCCTTGCTGCCGATCGAAGCTACGAACGTGAATGTTTCCGTTTACAGTGATCAATCCGGATCGCAGATTTATTCGATTATCGACGGAAAGACGTTGCCAACCGCGGTGCAGGATGCGAGCAGCAAGTTTTACGTGCGAATGAACGAAAAAGACTCGAAACTGATGCAAGCGCAAATACACCTGATCCGACTCAAACTAAGGGGAAAAGATAAGCTCATCTCTGTAAGCAAGAGAAAAGGTTTCAGTCCCTTTGATTTCAAGCTGTATCGGAATTACATGAACGTACCCATTCTGGAGCGTGAAGTCGTATCGAATACATGGCTGGAGATCAAGCCCGAAGCGCCGCTTGTTCCCGGTGATTACTGTCTCGTCTTTCTACCGGAGAACGCGCAGGCTTCGCCCACGAGTGCCTATGACTTCAAGCTCATTCCCTAGGCAGCAAATCGTATCGGGGGCAAACACGTCAGCAGCAATCATGAGCAGGCACGGCGGCTTTCCGCGGCAGTGACGGCCGGAGAGCGGCGATGCGCGCCCGCTCCCTCCGGCCGCATGGCGGTGTCTCTGAGGGAGCTAAACCCCGCGGGTTTGGAGCAGGGCTGAGGTTTCGAGGGCGGCGATGGCTAGGCCTTTCATCGCCCCGGTGCACTCGGCGGAGCACTCGGCGACGACGGCGGGGTCGTCGAAGTGGGTGGTGGCGCGGACGATGGCGCGGGCGCGTTGTTCGGCTTCCTCGCGGGGGGCGAAGTTGTAGGAGTCGCTCATGAAGATGCCGGAGCCGACGAAGACGGCTTCCGCGCCGAGCTGGCGGACCAGCGCGGCGTCGGCGGGGGTGGCGATGCCGCCGGCGGAGAAGTTGGGAACGGGGAGCTTACCTTCCGTGGCGACCATGCGGACCAGATCAAAGGGGGCGCGGAGGTCGCGGGCGGCGACGTAGAGCTCGTCCTCAGGGAGGCCTTGGAGGTTGCGGATGTCCTTCATGATCTGGCGCATGTGCTTGACGGCGTGCACCACGTCACCCGTACCTGCTTCGCCTTTGGTCCGGATCATGGCGGCGCCCTCGGTGACGCGGCGCAGGGCTTCGCCGAGGTCGCGCGCGCCGCAGACGAAGGGGGTGGTGAAGCGGTGCTTGTCGATATGGTGGACCTCGTCGGCGGGAGTCAGGACTTCGGACTCGTCGATGAAGTCGACGCCGAGCTCCTGGAGGACCTGGGCCTCGACGAAGTGGCCGATGCGGGCCTTGGCCATGACGGGGATGGAGGAGGCGGCCATGATTTCGCGGATGATTTTGGGGCTGGCCATGCGGGCGACGCCGCCTTCGGCGCGGATCTGGGCGGGGACGCGCTCGAGCGCCATGACGGCGACCGCGCCCGCTCGCTCGGCGATCTCGGCTTGGTGGGCGTCGGTGACGTCCATGATGACGCCGCCCTTGAGCATTTCAGCCAGGCCGACCTTGAGCCGGAGTCCGGTGGTGCCGTTGTAGCCGTTCGTGTGTGCGTCTGCCATGGGGTGCGCCTTCTTTCGCTGTTCTTTAGTTTAAGGCACGCCGGCGTGTCGGGTGCGAGAGCTAAAGCAGGGAAGCGCCGGCCTGGTCGAGCTCGCGCGCGATGTAGGCGCCCAGGACCTCGGGGCGCAGGTGGGCGTGCCACCAGGCCAGGCCCTTGGCGCGAAACTCTTCGAGGGCGTCGTAGCTGCGGGCGTAGCGGGTGAGGATGCCGCGGATCTCGCGCCAGTGATCGATCAGGAGCACGGGGGCGCCGGGATAGAAAAACTCGTCGCGGGGCAGGGGATTGGCAACCACGAGGCAGCCGGCGCGGAGGCCTTCAAAGGCGCGAAAGGTGTCGGCCATGGAGCCGCGGGGGGCAAGGCAGATGCGGGATTGCATCATCTTTTCGGAGTAGCTGGAGCCGCCTCCGGACGCTCCGGCGGCGATGTCGCCGAGGTCCATGCGCCAGCGGCCTTCTTTTTTGAGCTCGCGGAGGACGGACCAGATTTGTTTGCGGGCCTGGATCTTGGAGGTCGAGGTGTAGCGTTTGTAGCTGCCCGCGGGAATGGGCTCGCTGACC
>CAXTRW010000237.1:0-4611 GCA_964246765.1 uncultured Acidobacteriaceae bacterium
AGGTTCACCCCCGGCGACACGATGGCCCGCGCGCACACCCAGGAGTACGCCCCCAGCCGCATCGGCGCGGACACGAGCGGGAATGCGGGGTCGTTGTAGGTGTGGGTGGCGCCGCACACGTAGGCGCCCTGGGAGACGATCGCATGCGAGCCCAGGAAAAACGGTGAAGGGTTGTACAGCTCCGCGTCGTCGGCCAGCGAAACGCGGTCCTCGCAAACCAGGTTCCACGGAGCCCAGATGCGGCCCTTGGCGTAGAAGTGACACTTGGGCCCCAACTTCGCCCCGAACAGCCGCAGAAGCATGGCGCGCCAGGCATGAAACGGTCGCGGCGAAGGGCGATACAGAAGGGCGTACGTGACCCCCCAGAGCAGCCGCGCGAACCGGTTGCCGAGCGAGTAGGCCGGGCGCAACGTGGGATCTTCCGCGGGCGCTTGGGTTTCTAGGGAAGCATGTTCGTTCACCGTTTCACTTCCTCGTTCTGCTCGTGGACCGGCCCTGCGCTCTCGTGCAAGCCGGCCGAGCGCATCGCCGCCCGGCTTTGCTTCAGCTCCGCAGTTTTCAGCACAATCAGCCATTCGTAGAACGCCTGCAGGGTCGAGTACACCAGCCCCGCGCGCCCGTCCAGCACGCCCCGCCGGTAGAACATCAGGTAGGCCCAGCGCATCACCGGCCGCCCTGGAAGCGAATAAAACACTGCCTTGCGCGCCGCGTGCTTCTCGTTAAAATCCCGCGCGAACAGCGCCTTGCGCCACGAAACCTCCCCCGCAAACGCGCTTTCGGCCACGATCACCGCCTCGGCGCTTGAGTACGCGTTGTGCTTCGCGACCCAGTGCGTCAGGCCCTTTGAGAACGGGAAATGGTCGAAGTAAGCCTCCGGTAAATCCACAATCGCCCCGTCCACTTCCACCACTTCGTTGATCTCCCGCCGGAACCGCGCGCGCCCCAGCCGCACGACGCGGATGTAGTACGGCGTCGTCTGTGCATGCCGCAGCCACCGGCCCAGAAAGTGGTCCCGCCGCCGCAGCCGGAATGCATCGACTCCCGCGGGCGCGGCAGCCGTGCGCTCCGCGACCACTCGCGCCATCGCCGGGTTGGCCCGCTCGTCCGCGTCCAGGATCAGCAGCCAGGGATACTTATAGGCCGCACCGAACAAGGCCGCGTTCCTCTGCCCCGCGTAGCTGTCAAACGCGCGCTGGTGCACATGCGCTCCGTAGCTCTGCGCGATCTCGACCGTGCGATCCGTGCTGAAGGAGTCCCACACGTGCACGTCATCCGACCAGGCAACCGACTCCAGGCATGCCGGCAGGTCCAGCTCTTCATTTTTCGTGATGATCAGCACTGAGAGCATAGGTTTCCCTCAGCAGTGTACCGTCGCTTAAGCCCCCTGCAGCATTTGGCCGGCGAGCTCGGGTGGGCGATTCTGCACCAGCTCGCGCGTCTTCAGCACGATCTGCCACTCGTACATAGCCTGCAAGGTCGCGTACACCACCCCGGCGCGCCCGTCGAGCACGCCGCCCCGCGCGAACATCAGGTATGCCCAGCGCAGCAGGGGCCTCGCAGGCAGCTTGTAGAAAATCGCCTTTTGCGCCCGTCGGCGGGTGTGGAAGTCCGTGTGAAACAGAGCCGTTTTCCAGCTGGCGTCGGCCGCAAAGCTGCGCTCCGCGACGATTTTCGCCTCCATGGACGAGTACAGGTTGTGCTTGTCGAACCAGCGGTCCAACCCCTTGGAGAACGACCAATGATCGAAGCGATTCTTGAGTTGACCGGTTTCCCCATCGACGACCAGAAACTCGTTAATATCCCGCGTATACCGCACATGCCCGACCTTCACGAGCCGGGTGTACAAGGCCATCATCTGCGCGTGGCGCAGGTGGTGGCCCAGGAAGTGATCATCGCGCCGCACCCGGAACGCATGCACCTCCGGGGCCGCCACGCGGGTCTCTTCCACGGCCTCCTGCCATACCACCGGGTTCAGCCGCTCATCGCAGTCCAGGATAAAAACCCACGGATGCTTGAACCCGCAAGTGTCGAGCGCCGCATTGCGCTGGGCTGCATAGGAATCGAACCTCCGCTGGTGCACCCGCGCGCCCATCTCGCGCGCCAGCTCCACCGTGCGGTCGGTGCTGTAGGAGTCGAACACGTGCACGTCGTCGCAAAAGGAAACAGACTCGAGGCAGCCGCGGATGTCGTGCTCCTCGTTCTTGGTCAGGATGACTACGGAAATCATGGGCTCGGTTTTCACTCCTTGCGTTGGTATGGCAGGTCTTTCCTCCTGTATCGGCTTTTTTCGCTCGCGCATGAGCTCGGCGGCTCGCATTCGGCGCTTTTCGTGCCGGAACGGGAATCGAGCCGGTATAAACTCATGAGGTATGGACCTGGTTGGGTGTGGCACTGCGCTGATTACCCCGTTTCGCGCGGACGGCGCGGTGGATGAGGCCTCGCTTCGAGCTCTGGTGAACTGGCAGATCGGCTCGCCTTCAGTTCCTGGCGTCGACTGGCTGGTCGCCTGCGGCACCACTGGCGAAACTCCGACCCTGACCCACCATGAGTGGGCCCACGTACTCCAGACCGTCGCTTCAGAGGCGGCGGGCCGCGTCCCGGTTTGGGCCGGGTCGTCCAGCAACTCCACCCGCGAGGCTGTCGAGCGCGCCGAACACGCCGCGGCCATTCCGGGCATCGGCGCCGTGCTCACGGCGAGCCCTTTTTACAACAAACCGAGCCAGGAAGGCCAGTTTCAACATTTCCAGGCGATTGCCCGCGCGGTCGATCCATTCCCGGTCGTGCTCTACAACATCCCCGGCCGCACCGGGATCAATCTCGAGCCCGCCACGGTAGCCCGGCTCGCGGAAACCTGCGAAAATATTCGCGGCATCAAGGAGTCAAGCGGCAATCTCGCCCAGATCACCGAGCTGCTCACGCTGGTTCCGCGCCGTTTTTCCGTCTACGCGGGCGATGACGCGATGGCCCTGGGCGTGCTCGGCGCGGGCGGAGCGGGGCTGGTTTCGGTCGCTTCCAACGTGATTCCCGCGGAGATGGCGCAGCTGGTCCGTGCGGCCCTGGCCGGCGACTGGCCGACCGCGCGCCGCCTTAACCACGCATACTTTCCGTTGATCCTGGCCAATTTTCTGGAGCCCAATCCCGGCCCCGTCAAGGCCCTGCTCGCCGCGATGGGCCGCATCCACGAAACCTACCGGCTGCCCATGCTGCCCGTCACCGCCGCGACGCGCGAGCGGCTCCATGCAATTGCCGATCGCCTGGGTCTGCTCGAAAACACGCCCGCCGCCGCCCGCGCCTGAGGCCTTTCGCGCCGCAACGCTATTGGAGAGCCTCGCCCCTTTGATCACGACCGGCACAGACCTCGCGCAACGCATCGAAGCCGCCTTCGCCAACGGCGGAGACTCTGCAGACCTCCCAGCATTCCTCGAACTGAGGGAGGCGCTCGAAACCGGACGGGTCCGCGCCGCCGAACCCGACCCCTCCGCCCCGACCGGCTGGCGCGTGAACCCGTGGGTCAAGCGCGGCATTCTTCTGGGCTTCCGGCTGGGGCAGCTCACCGGTATGGGGCCCACGGCAGCGCAGGATGACCATACCTACGCAGCCGTCGACAAGCACACCTATCCCGCCCGCCGGTGGACGCCCGAGCAGGGCGTCCGCATCGTGCCGGGCGGCGCGGCGGTCCGATCGGGCGCGTTCCTCGCGCCGGGGGTCGTGTGCATGCCCCCGAGCTACGTCAACGTCGGCGCTTATATAGATGCCGGTGCCATGGTCGACTCGCACGCGCTGGTCGGCTCCTGCGCCCAGATCGGCAAGCGCGTCCACCTGAGCGCGGCCGCGCAGATCGGGGGCGTTCTGGAGCCGGTCAACGCCGGTCCCGTGATCCTGGAGGACGACGTGCTCGTGGGCGGCAACTCGGGCGTGTACGAGGGCACCCTGGTCCGGCGCGGCGCGGTGCTGGCCGCCGGCGTCACGCTCACGCGGGGCACCCCGGTGTACGATCTGGTCCACGGAACGGTGCTGCGCGCGACCTCCGAAACGCCGCTCATCATCCCTGAAAACGCAGTGATCGTTCCGGGCGCCCGCTCCATCCACAAAGGCAAAGCAGCCGAGTGGGGCCTGAGCCTGTACGCCCCGGTGATCGTGAAGTACCGCGACGAAAAAACCGACCTGAGCGCCACGCTGGAGGAGCTGCTTCGGTAACGGCCCGCCGTCTACACTGGAACCATGCTTCGCCGCGCCCTTCCCTGCGCCCTTGTGCTCCTGCCGGCCCTGGTGTGCGCCCAAACGCACACTGCCCCCCACGCTACCGTGATCCGTCCCACGTCTCTGTATCTCCACGCCGATACGGGCTCGGACAAGCTGACCACGGTGATCCCGGGGCGCGAGCTCTCGGTTCTGGAGCGCTCCAACCACTGGCTTCGCGTTGAAACCGACACCGACGAGGAAACCGTGCGACAGCAGGACCAGCCTGTGTTTTCCAACGCCCCCGAGGAGCATCCCTACAGCGGCTGGATCGAGGACACTGCCGCCGTCACGACCGACACTCAGCAAGGCGACGCCGTTCTTTTCGGCGAAGCCATCTCCTTTGAGCAGGCCGCGGCCGCCCCGCACCCG
>CAXTRW010000238.1:0-4575 GCA_964246765.1 uncultured Acidobacteriaceae bacterium
GTTTTGGAAAACTGGGACGTGGGGCGCGAGCAGGCTGGAGTGGACCGGGGCGAGTTTTCCTGTTTTCCTCGCTGAACGGTTACTGCGGCTGTTTTTGTACTGAATTGGAAAAACGAAAAGCAGAAGCAGTCGCGGGTTTGGGGTGGGGCTGCAGCGCGGACTGGTGGGTGAGGAAGGTGTGGAAAGCCTGCCCTCAACAAGGGCCTGCGAGCCGTTCCATCAGACGGAATTTTGTCTAGGCTGTTATCATGCCGGGCCACCTCTCAGAATCGAAACGTGGGACACCCGACAGATCGTTGCCGGGTAGATCTTGCCCAGATCGGGACTTGGGTTCCGTTTTGGGGCTGGACGGGTTTCCCTCAGATGGAGGGGTGATTTTCAGAGTGGGCGGATAGGTGCCTCGCCCCATAGAATGATGGAGCGAGGGCCGGGGCGAGAAACGGCGGGCGGAGGAGCGCGGCATGGCGGAAGCAGGGTTGGAGCTGGAGATGGATTCGGAGGGGGCGGTAGCCGCAACGCCCGCGAACAATGCCGTGATGGAGATTTCCGTGAGCCGGGCGGAGCTGTTGCGGGAGCTGACCGCGGCGCAGTCGGTGGTGGAGCGCAAGACGACGATTCCGATTCTGTCGAACTTTCTGTTTGAGGCTGAGGGCGACCGGCTGGGGATTACGGCGACCGATCTGGACCAGAGCCTGCGGACGGCGTGCGGGGCCAAGGTGAAGAAGCCGGGGGCGTGCACGATTCCGGCGCGCAAGCTGTATGACTACATCAAGCTGCTGCCGGATGGGGATGTGTCGATCAAGCTGATGGACAACCATTGGGTGCAGATTCGCGCGGGGCGGTCGAACACCAAGATGGTGGGGATGGCGCGGGCGAATTTCCCGCAGGTGCCGGAATTCCCGGTGGGCGTGGGGACGCGGATTCCGGCGGTGTCGCTGAGGAGCATGATCGCGAAGACGGTGTTTGCGATTTCGAACGAGGAGTCGCGGTACACGCTGAATGGGGCGCTGCTGATCCTGAAGGCGGAGTCGCTGGCGATGGTGGCGACCGATGGGCACCGTTTGGCGCACATCGAGAAGACGGGTGAGAACCTCGAGAACGTGGACGGGGAGCGGAAGATTCTGATTCCGCGTAAGGCGCTTCAGGAGCTGCAGGGGCTGCTGGCGAACACGGACGCGACCGAGATCGATTTTGCGGATGACGAGAGTCAGTTGTACTTCCGGGTGGGGGCGCGGGTGCTGACCAGCCGCAAGCTTTCAGGGAACTTCCCGAACTACGAGGCGGTGCTGCCGCGGGAGAATACGAAGTTTATGGTGGTGCGGTCGGAGGAGCTGCAGCAGTCAATCCAACGGGTGGCGCAGTTTGCGGATGAGCGCTCGGGGGCGATCAAGATCCGGATGGAGGGCAATGAGCTGCGGATTTCTTCGTCGTCGAACGAGGCGGGGGAGAGCGAGGACGTGATCGAGACGCCGTACAACTTCGATCCGATGGGGGGGGGGGTCACCTCGCAGTCCCTGCGGGTTTGCCTGCCGGGGGGGGGGGGGCAGGGCGAGGTGCGGTTGGAGTTCAAAGACGCGCAATCAGCGGGGCAGATGCGGCCCGAGGACGCGCAGGATGAGACGCGCTACCGGTATATCATCATGCCCATGCGGATCTGAGGCGGGGGCTAGGTGTGAAAGCCTTGACTCACTTTGCGGCCGTCGTGAGCCCCGCTTGGGGGGCAAGGCTCGCGATCTTGCGGGTTTGTGAGATCGCTTTTCGTCATCGGACCAGTCGGAAACTGTACATCGACCCTCTTCCGGCAAGCGGCGTGAGGAGAGATAGGTTGAAAGAGGAGCGGTTTTGACACCGAGGTTTCTTGTTCTTTTCGTACTGATTTTCGCGGCGGTGTTGTTTGGGGAGTGGTTTCAATTCCTGCGCGGGTTTAACACGAGTGTTTGGACATTGGGGCACTGGTTGAGCCTTGTGTTCGTGATCGTAGCGGAAGGCGCGGCAGTGGCGATTATCACGGTGACCGTGGACCGGGCGCTGCCGTCTCCGGGAAATCGGGCGTTGACCAAGGCCGTGAAGCAGTCGGGAAGGGGCTCGCAGCGGTACACACCGCGGTAATTGCGAGGCTGCGGCCGCGCTATGGCGAATGAAGTGCCGGCCTGCGTTCCGGAGGTAACTAGGGACGTTGGGTCTTGCTTCGGTTTGTTCCGCAGGTTTGACACATCCCGTTAATTGCGGGGCGCTGGCTTCCTAGGCGGATGAGCAGCGATTCAAAGTCGCTGTCAGCTGAGCTCGTGATGGTATGTATCTGCTCCACTCGGTTGACGCGGGAAACAGCGCCGGCAGTGCCGTGGAAGGGTTTATCGCGCGCTCCCCGAGAACGGGCGAAAGCGCAGAAAGACATTGATGCCGATGGGATCGGAGCCGTAGGCCGGCTGCAAAGGCTTGCCGATGCCGTAGGCGGTCACCTGGGCGCCGATGGCGGAGGCCAGGTGAGAGAAGAGGTCGACGTCGCGGTCGTAACCGACGGTGTAGGCCTGGACGTGGGTGAGGGGCTGCTCATTGAAGCCGGGGTGCAGAGGATTTTCGCCGATGAGCAGTTCATTGGACCGGCCGGCATTTTCGATCCGAGTCCAGGCATAGTTGCGGGTGCGGAAGCGCAGGGTGGATTCGAGGAGATAGCTGTTCTCCTTGTCGGAGCCGGCGAGGGATCGGGTTCGGCCCCAGAGCAGGGTGCCGGCCCAGTTCCCATGGGCGAGCGGCCGGTTATACATGGCGGAGGCGGTCATGCGCTCCTGATTTTCAGAAGGGAAAAGAGCTTCAGGGCTGTGGATGCGGGCGTAGGAGTACTGCGCGCTCCAGTTCCGGCCGGGCTCGACGGTGAGGCGGGCTGCCCAGGAGTCGAGGGCGCCTTGGGGGAGAGCCCAGCGATCTTCTCCAGGCTCGCGGCCGTGAAAGCCGCTGGCCTCCAAGCGCGCGATTCGGTGGGTAAAACCGACCGTGACGACGTCGCCGGAGATGTGGGTGGAGTCCTGCTGGTGATGGCCGAGGGCGGCGACGGGATTTTCAAAGGCGGAGGCCCGGTGCGGGTAGGCGGTGGGCCCGATGGCCGGGTCGCCGATCGGCGCGGCATAGAAGCTGAGGAGGGTGCGCTCGCCGAGGGGGAGATTGTAGAGAGCTGCCAGCTCCATGAAGAGGTTATGGGGATGCTGGCCGTCGACGATGGGCTTTCCATAGGCGGTTTCGCCCTGCTGAAAGAGCAGAGGGTAGCGCTCGCCGGTGATGGTGGCGGGCTCGAGCGAGAGCATGGCGCGGAGGGAGAGCCGGCCGGGCCCGAGACGGCGCTCGGCCATGGGCATGAACCAGTTCGTGGAGAACAGCTTGTCGCCGCCGCGCGGGCCGGTTTGCTGGGTGTCCGTGATGAAGACGTTGGCGTGGAACATGAGCATCCACGCCCCGCGCATGGACATGAGCATGGGGGTGGGGGTGGAGACGGGCTCGGCGCTGGTGCCGGAAGCGGCGCCGTGCTGGATGAAGTCGAGAAAGGTACGCGGGTTGTGGGTCGAGTCCATGTGCCCGTCGGGGTCCATGCCCGGCATGGACTGCTGGGCTGGGAGGCAGGCGGGGAAAAGCGGGCAGAGCAGGGAAAGAGTCAGAGCGGCGAGGCGGCGAGGGTGCACTGGGGAGAACTCCGGGGCTGGGGATTCCGTGTGCCGCGCGGTCGCGACGAGCGCGCCTGGGCGGCGTGGATGCGGATGCGGGCCGGATGCGGAGTTTTAAATGCGAAGCAGAGTTCGGCGGGAGGCGGGGAGCGGGCGGTCCGGTAAGAGACCGGGTTCTTGACGCAGCGACGGGATGGAAATGGGCGCGAACGCTGTGGCGGCGCTGGCTTCCACCGCCCGCGCAACGGAAGCGCCCGGGCTGCTGAGCTGGATTGGTTGTTCAGCACAGGTACAGCCGCAGTGCAGGCCGCAGGCGGCAAGCGCGCTGGGCGCCGCAGGGTGAGCGGGCGCGCCCATGAGGCAGTTTGCGCCGCACTCTGCATGGGGCGGTTTGGCCTGGGGGCTGCCGGGGGCGGAGACTGCCTGCGCGGAAGCCATTCGTGCGCAGCGAGCCGCGCACCGGGGCGCCGCGCAGGATAGCGCGACGAGGATGGCCGAAAGAAGCAGGGTGAAGACGGCTCGCAACCGCACAGGTCCATGCTAGTGCATCTCCGCCGGGCTGCGCTCTTCAGAAGGAGGCTGGATGCAAGCTACTGGCGGAGTTCGACGACCGTGGCGCCCTGGCCGCCTTCGTACTGGTCGGCTTCGGTGACGGTGGCGACATGGGGGTGCCGGGCGAGGGCGGCGCGGAGGGTGCGGCGGAGGATGCCCATGCCGGTGCCGTGGACGACGCGGACGCGGTTGAGCCCGGAAAGAAAGGCTTGGTCGATGAACTTTTGGACTTCGTCCTCCGCCTGGTCGGCGGTTTGGCCGATGACGTTGATTTCGGTTTGGGCTGAGGTGGTGAGGTCGTCGTCGGTGTCGCGGGCGGTGCGGATGGTGATGTTGCGGCGGGAGGCGGCGGCCTGGACGGGGGTTGGAG
>CAXTRW010000239.1:0-4571 GCA_964246765.1 uncultured Acidobacteriaceae bacterium
GGCGGCTGGTGGAGCGTGCCGTACCAGCTTTTTAGACCGGAAACGGCAAATGGCCGGCCCAGGGCGGCGGTGCCCAGCGAAGCAATAAGGAAGCCGAGCAGCGCGAGCTGGCTGCGGATGGGGCCGTGGGTTGGCGTCGGGCCGGGCATTGGCTTGAGTATGCTTGGGAAGGCAGGGCGAGGGCAAACCGGCGCGCCTTCTTAGGTGTGGCGAGGTGAGGATGATAGAAAGATCGCGGCGCGACGGCAAGCGCTATCTGAACCCGGTGCCGACCAGCGTAGGCGGCGTTTCGACGATCTTCAAAGTGCTGCCGCGCTATTTCTTCAGCAAGCAAGAGCGCGAGCCCCGGCAGCCGCTGGGGCCGTTTCGCACGGACCCCGGTGTGTTTGCGGCAGCGCCGGCGAGCGGGCTGCGGGTGTGCTGGTTTGGGCACGCGTCCATGTTGGTGGAGCTGGACGGGGCGCGGGTGTTGATCGATCCGGTGTGGGAGCAGCGGGCTTCGCCGTTCTCGCGCGTCGGGCCGAAGCGGTTTTTCGCTCCTACTTTGGCGCTGGAGGACTTGCCGCCGCTCGACGCGGTGCTGATTTCGCACGACCACTTCGATCACCTGGGCGAGCACACAGCCGGGCGGCTGGCGCGGCTGCAGCCGGACGCGCGCTGGATCGCGCCGCTCGCGGTCGGGGCGGTTCTGCGAGGCTTCGGGGTCCCCTCGGGAGCGATTACCGAGCTGGACTGGACCGAGACCGCGCGAGTGGGGCCGGTCGAAATCACGGCTTTGCCGGCGCGGCACTTTTCGGGGCGCAGCCTGCGCAACCGCTTCCACACGCTGTGGGCTTCGTGGGTGCTGGCCGGGCCGCGCAACCGGGTGTTTTACGGGGCGGACTCGGGGGAGTGGGAAGGATTTGCCGAAATCGGGCGGCAGTACGGGCCGTTCAATCTGCACATGCTGGAGATTGGAGCATTTGACCCGCTATGGGCGAGTATCCACATGGGGCCGGAGGGAGCTTTGCGGACTTTAGGCCAACTTGGCGGAGGGTTGTTCATGCCGATCCATTGGGGGCTGTTCGACCTGGCGCTGCACGGGTGGCGGCAGCCGATTTCCCGCGTGTGGGAAGAGCCGGGGGTAAGGCTGTGGGCGCCGGAACCGGGGCGGCCTACGGAGGTAGATGGGGCGGAGGTGCGGTCGGAGTGGTGGCGGCGGTGAAGACTTGTTGTTAAGTCCTCTAGAGCATAAGCAGCTAGCGTCGCCGCCGTCAGCTATTTCGGTCCAAAAGCGCAGGTAGCAAGCTCGTCATTGGAAGTGACGCCCTCCCTCAAGCACCTTTCATATATATTGAAAGCCAGAGCCTTAATTTGATCCTCGGTAAGATTGTATTTGCTGAACGGACCACCCATTGTTATCTGAAGCAGCTCAGAAAATTCGGCTTCGGTCCGAAGGGAGCGAAGCTTAGGAACTTCTTTCTTTCCTTCGGGGAGTTGAGCAATAGATTCACTGCTTTCATCGTTCTTCGCGTTGTCTTCAGGATGAATGCCAGTTCGGAATTCTTCATCGCTCTCGATCAAATCGGCTGGACAGCCTTTCCTATTTCTAAGAGCGAGTTCTTCGTCATAATCCTGAATCAGACTCGAATACCGAGCGTCCTCCGCGTACAAGTTTTTATGACATTGGTCCGGGTTACCGCAACCTTCTTTGGTCTTGTCCCAATATATGCGTAAGTTGATGCTGCCATCTCCCTCTATATGAGGTACGTATCCGAACCTTGTGCACCGCGGCATTGCAGAGCCGTAAACCCAATAAGCCGCCGCTTGTTCTTGCTCTTGAGGCAAATAGCAAAAGTCCGGATAAAGCTGCTCGCCAACTACGGACTCATTCTGCTTCCGTATAGCCAGACGATCTCTTCCGCTACATCTTGGGTTTCCATCTACCACCCAAGCTTTTCCAACCTGTCGATAAAAATGGTCGTTGTACGCGAAAGGTTTTGGATTCTTGGCCGAACGGTTGCCTGCTTTTGCGTGACTTCCACTTGGCTGAACCGTGGTTTGATGAGCCGTGAAAGCTCGGATTGCAAAAATAACCAATACGAGAGCCAAAATGACGAAAACAAAATTTCTTAGCACGTCAAAATAGCCCTCTTGCGGCAAAGCTTAACACGAAAACGCTACGCGGAAGCCCATCATGGGCAAACTAGCTGCTCCCCTGACTCGCCGACGTGCTTAAACCGTGAAGCGAAATAGGCCACAAGTAGAGGGACTGTAAAGCCTGTCAGGGCGATCAGATGGCCACCATGACACGAGTTTGCCCGGGAAGCATCGCGTGCAGAGTCTTCTGGTCTTCAGCCCAGAGCCACGCCGTAATGGCTTCCTTTATGTTTTCCAGCGCCTCCTTTTCGTCGCGGCCTTGGGAGAAGCAGCCCGGCAGCGCGGGACATGGAGCAACGATCCATCCATCCACGGATTGTTCGAGCGAGACATGAAAAATTATTGTAAGGGGCTCCTTGCCCTAAGTATAAAACGAGTTCCTGCCTCGTTCGAAAGCTCTGGGAGCACAGCCGAAGCGGTATGCTGGGCTTGCGTATGAGCGAGCAAACAGCGGTGATGGACGAGCGGAAAACGATCAAGGTGCAGCTGCCCGACGGGGCGGTGCGGGAGGTTCCGGCCGGGACGACGGCGCTGGAAGTGGCGCGGGGGATCTCGCCGCGGCTGGCTGAGGCGGTGGTGGTGGCGCGGGTGCGGCCTTTGCGCGTTCCCGAGGTCGCGGCGGAGCGGGACCCGGCGACCGAGGCGGGCGTGACTGAGGCTGCCATGTATGGCGCTGAGGACGCGGCGGCGGAGCGGCTGGTGGATTTGCGCGAGCCTTTGCGGGAGGATGTGGCGCTTTCGCTGTTGAAAGATACCGACCCGGACGCGCTGCGGGTCTTGCGGCACTCGGCGGCGCATGTGATGGCGACGGCGCTCACGGAGCTTTACCCCGGCGTGAAGCTGGGGCATGGGCCGGCTACCGATTCGGGCTTCTTTTACGACGTGCTGCTGCCGCAGCCGCTCAAGGAAGAGGACCTGAAGCTGGTGGAAGGGCGCATGGCTGAGGTGGCGGCGCGGGATTCCCGCTTCGAGCGCGTGTGGGAGCCTCGCGAGGAGGGCCTCAAGGACTACGAGCGGCAGGGCGACTTTATGAAGGTCCACTTTATCGAGCGCTTCACGCAGCCGGGCGAGGAGATTTCGCTGTACCGGAATGCGGGCTCCGGGCAGGCTGAGGGCGCGGGCGAGTTTACGGACTTTTGCCGGGGCCCGCATGTGCCTTCCACGGGACGGGTGAAGGCGTTCAAGCTCCTGTCGCTCGCGGGCGCGTACTGGCTGGGCGATGAGCGCAACCCGCAATTGCAGCGCATCTACGGGACGGCGTTTTTCTCGCAGAAAGCCATGGACGAGCATTTCAAGCATCTGGAAGAGATCGCCAAGCGCGACCACCGGGCAATGGGCAAGCAGCTGGACCTGTTTTCGATCCAGGAGATCGCGGGCGCGGGGCTCATTTTCTGGCACCCCAAGGGCGCGATCATCCGCAAAACCATGGAAGACTGGATGCGCGAGGAGTGCATGCGGCGCGGGTATGAGCTGGTGTACACGCCGCACGTCGCGAAGGTGAACCTGTGGCAGACCAGCGGGCACGAGGGCTTCTACGCGGCCAATATGTTTACGCCCATGGAGCTGGACGACGCGGACTACCGCATGAAGCCCATGAACTGCCCGTTTCACATCCTGATCTATAAAAACTCGCCTAAAAGCTACCGCGACCTGCCGGTGCGCTATGCGGAGCTCGGCAACGTGTACCGGTACGAGCGCTCGGGGACCATGCACGGCCTGCTGCGGGTGCGCGGGTTTACGCAGGATGACGCGCATATCTTCTGCACCCGCGACCAGATTGAAGACGAGGTTGTCGGGTGCATCGACTTTGCGCAGGCGGTGCTCCACACGTTCGGCTTTACCGACTTCAAGGTCGAGCTTTCCACCTGGGATCCGAAAGATCGCGCGACCTATGCCGGGTCGGACGAGAACTGGGAGCTGGCGGTGGGGTCATTGCAGCGGGCGCTGGACCGGCGTGGGATTCCGTACACGACCATTCCCGGCGAGGCCGCGTTTTATGGGCCCAAGATCGACATCAAGCTGGTGGATGTGCTGGGGCGGTTGTGGCAGCTTTCGACCGTGCAGTTTGATTTCAACCTGCCGGCGCGGTTTGAGCTCGAGTACGTGGGCGAGGACGGCGAGCGGCACCAGCCGGTGATGGTGCACCGGGCGCTGTTCGGGTCGGTGGAGCGGTTCTTCGGCGTGCTGATCGAGCACTATGCGGGCGCTTTCCCGCTGTGGCTGGCGCCGGTACAGGTGGGGTTGGTTCCGATTTCGGAGCGGCATTTGGTCTATGCACAAACGGTAAAGGCGCAGCTGGAATTGGCAGGGTTGCGAGTGCGCTTGGATTCGCGAAACGAGAAAATGAACGCGAAAATCCGCGAATTTGGGCTCGAAAAGGTCCCGTATGTGCTGGTGATGGGCGACAAGGAGGCTGAGGCGGGGGCGGTCAG
>CAXTRW010000240.1:0-4570 GCA_964246765.1 uncultured Acidobacteriaceae bacterium
ATCGACACCGAACTGGTCAGCCAGGTCGCCTGGCCCCCCGCGGAAAACCCGCTGACCTTCAGCTGCGGGCCGACCAGCTTCGGCGAGACCGCCGCGGCCGACCTGGTCGAACTCGGCTATCCGGCGGAGCGGGTGAAGACCGAGCGGTTCGGGACGACAGGAGGACGCTGATGGACGCACTGGACGGCAACGCGATCGGCGGCATGCTGATCGACGTCTTCGGCACCGATATGACCGCCGCCAGCAGCACCTGCGGCACCTGCGGCGCCATCCGCCCGATGGCAGAGCTGACTGTCTACATGCAGGCCCCTGGCACCGTCGTGGGCGGGGCCGGCCGCCCGCCGCGGCCCCGGGGACGCGGCGGCGCTTCCGTGCATCGCGCTCGCCATCCTGTTCTGTCTGGGCGGCAAACCGCAGGGGGCCTCGGCGTGGGCCGCAGCGGCCGCGCTGGTCAAGCTGTACCCGGCGGCGCTGCTGCCCGCGCTCGCGCGACGAAGGGTGCTGGGGCCGCTGCTGGTGTTCGCGGGCGTGCTCGCGGCGGGCTACGCGCCGTACCTTTCGGTCGGGCGCGGGGTGCTCGGGTTCCTGCCGCAGTACGCCAAGGAGGAAGGCATCGACAGCGGCGCCCGCTATTTCCCGCTGGCGTGGGTCGAGCGCACGTTTCATCTCTCGATCGCCCCCTCGCTCTACGTGGCCCTGTGCGCCGCGGCGCTCGCGGGGGTGGCCTGGTGGGCGTTTCGGCGAGGCAATACCGGGGCAAATTGCGTGAGCTCGGGGCTGGTCCTCGCGACCGCGCTCAACCTTTGTTTTTCGCCGCATTACCCCTGGTATTTCCTGTGGCTGCTGCCGTTTCTGGCCCTGTGGCCGTGGCGGCCCGCGTTTTTTCTCGTCCTGGGGGCGACGTATATGCTGGCCACGCGCCTGGGCGCGCCCGCGGCACTGTACCGGATGAACGAGCGGCTGTACGGTGTTTTTTTTCTGCTTCTGGCCCTGGACCTGGTCGCCCGCCAATGGAAACAGCGTAGGGTAAGCACAGGATTTAATGAGCCCAGCAACACTTTCCCCTAGGACCAGGCAGCCATGACCCCCTCTGCGCATCCCGTGCCCATGCGGCGCTACTTTGAAAAACCCGAGGACGAGCTGCGAGTCCTGGTCGAGCAGGAGCCCGTGTGCCTGTACCTCGAGGTGACCAACCGCTGCAACCTGTTGTGCACCACCTGCCCGCGCACCTATGAGCAGCTGGAGCCCGAAGCCGACATGAGCTGGGAGCTGTTCCGCTCCATCGTGGACCAAAGCTCGAACCTGAAACGCGTGGTGCTCCACGGCGTCGGCGAGCCCATGCTGGTCAAGAACCTTCCCGAGATGGTCGCGTACCTCAAAGCCCGCGGCGTGTACGTGCTGTTCAACACCAACGGCACGCTGCTGACCGAGCGCAACGGGCAGGCCTTGATCGACGCCGGCCTGGACGAGCTGCGGGTTTCGCTCGACGCGGCGGATGCGAGCGTCTTTCAAATGGTGCGCGGCAAGGACATGTTCGACCGCATCGTCTCAAACGTCCGGCGGTTCCGCGCCATGCAGGAGGAGCAAGGCCGCGAGCTGCCGAGGGTATCGCTGTGGCTCACCGGGTTGCGCGAAACCCTCGACCAGCTGGAGGCGTTTGTGCGCATCGCCGACCAGGTCAACGTGCGCGAAGTGTATCTGCAGCGGCTGGTCTTCTTTGACAACAATGCAAACGGCCTGGCCCGCGCCGAAAGCGCCCTGTTTGAGAAAACCACTGCGGACGAGGAAGCCGTGATCGCGCGCGCCGGCCGGCTTGCCGCGTCGCTCGGCATCGCCTTCAGCGCGTCCGGCGCGACCGAGCCCGAGGCCAGCGTGAAAAAGCGCAAGGACCAGAGCCCCTGGACGCTGTGCCGGCGTCCCTGGTCGCTCATGTACTTCACCGCGACCGGCCGCGCCATTCCCTGCTGCATCGCGCCGTTTTCCATGCACGGCTATGGGAGCTTCACGTTGGGCGACGCCAGCCAACAGACGTTGCGCGAGATCTGGAACGGCCCCGCGTACCAAAATTTCCGCGAGCAGCTGCTGAGCCCGGAGCCCCCGCGCGCCTGCCAAAACTGCGGGTTGCGATGGAGCCTGTGAGCCCGCGCGTCAGCGTCGTGATCGCGGCGCTCAACGAGGAGGAAACCATCGGCGGCGTGATCCGCGAGGTGTTCTCGGCGCCCGGCCGCGAATGGCTGCGCGAGTGCATCGTGGTCGATAACGGCAGCACCGACCGTACCGCCGAGCGCGCCCGCGAGGCCGGGGCAATGGTGGTGAGCGAACCGCGCCGGGGCTACGGCCGGGCCTTCGCGGCCGGGGTCGCCGCCGCCGCGCCCGAGTCCGACGTGCTCGTGTGGCACGACGGCGCCGGCCGCGCCGTTCCGGGGGAAATACCCCAGATAGCCGGGCCCGTGGTCGACGGGCGCGATGACTTTGTGGTGGCCTCGCGCCTGCGCGGGCAGCGCGAGCCCGGCAGCCTGCTCGCCTCGCAGGTGTTCGCGGGTTGGCTGGCCGGCGTGGCCATGCGGCTGCTGTACGGCGTGCGCTACACCGACATGGGCCCCCTGCGCGCCATCTCGCGGTCGGCGCTCGCGCAACTCGATATGCGGGAGATGACCTACGGCTGGAACCTGGAAATGCAGATGAAAGCCGCGCGGCTCGGGCTCCGCATTCTGGAGGTTCCCACCACCTGCCGCAAGCGCCAAGGCGGCACGTCCAAGGTCGCGGGCTCGCTTTCGGGCTCGGTCAAGGCCGCGTACCGCATCAGCGAAGTCATGCTGCGGATCGGCGCCACCGGCGGCGCTCGCGCTCGCAGGCAACGCGCTCCGTAACATTCGCTTCCGAAACCGGTAAGGTGCGCGCATGGGCGGATACGTGGACGGAAGCAGCATGGCGGTACGGACAGGAAGACCCGGCTGGGGCGCGGGCATCGGCATCGCGCTGATCGTGCTCGGGCTGCTGGCGATTATTTTCTCGTTCGTGGCGGGGGTCGCGATCACGGTCATCGTCGGCTGGGTTCTGCTGTTCGCCGGGATCGCGCGCCTGTTGTACGCGTGGTCGGCGCGCGGCGCGGGCGCGGTGATCTGGCAGTTGATCGTCGGCGTGCTCTACCTGTGGGTCGCGTTCTATCTCATCCTGCACCCCGCGCGCGGCCTTCTGACGCTTACCTTCTGGTTGGCGGCGTACTTCGTCATTGAAGGCGTGTTCGAGCTGATCTCCTACTTCCAGCTGAGGCGGTTGCATCGCGCGGGCTGGTTCCTGTGGGACGGCCTGATTACGCTGATCCTGGGCCTCATTATCTGGGCGCAGTGGCCGTTCAGCTCGGCTTGGGCGCTGGGCGTCCTGGTGGGCGTCAGTCTCATCTCAAGCGGCGTCGCGCGGCTTTCATTCCGCCACGGGCCGTCGCCGCTCTTGGGCCCGGCGTAAGGTTTTTTGATCGGCGCACATGACGGTCTGGCGCACCGGTTAACGGCGGGCGTATTCTTTTTTCTAACGGAGGATGCCCCATGCAGCGTCGAGAGTTCCTACGCCGCGCCGCTACCGGCCTCAGCGCGACCCTGATCGCCACCCAGGTTTCGCACGCCTTTCCGCTCGATCAGCCGCTGCCGGGCAAGTTCCAGGCGCACGACGAGGTCACGCTCGGCCGCACCGGCATCCGCACCAGCCGCCTGGCCATGGGCACCGGGACCATCGGCGGCGGCGGTGCTTCCAACCAAACCCGGGTCGGCACCGACCGCGCCGTCAAACTCCTGGTCGACGGCTATCACCAAAACGGCCTGCGCTTCTACGACACCGCCGACTCCTATGGAAGCCACCCGTATGTCGCGGCCGCGCTCAAGCAGGTTCCCCGCGACCGCGTGACTGTGCTGACGAAAACCGATACCCGCGACGCAGCCGGCGTCCGCGACGACCTCGACCGCTTCCGTCGCGAGCTGGGCGTGGACATGATTGACGTCGTGCTGATCCACTGCGTCACCGAGGACGACTGGACCACCCGCTACCGCGGCGCCATGGACGTGCTTTCCGAGGCCAAGCAGAAGGGCGTCATCCGCGCCCATGGCGTCTCCTGCCACAGCCTCGGCGCGCTCCGGGCCGCGGCGGCCTCGCCCTGGGTCGAGCTCGACCTCGTCCGCCTGAACCCCGTCGGCGCCCACATGGATGCGCACCCGGACACGGTGATTGAGGTCATCAAGCAAATGCGCGGGTCAGGTAAGGCGATTGTGGGCATGAAGATCCTGGGCCAGGGCGCGATGCGCACCCGCCAGGATGAGGCCATCCGCTACGCGCTCGGCACGGGCGTACTCGACGCCTTTACCATCGGCGCCGAGAACCGCGACGAGCAAAACGACCTGGTGCGCCGCATCGCCACCGCCTAAAGACAAAAACAAAACCGCCTGCGCGGCCGGCGGCCACTTCGTGGCGGGTGATTTCAAATCAGAACAACCCGTGCTTCTCCACGTTTCGCGTGGGTAATGAAACACGGGTGCCCCACGTCTCGCGTCCGGGGTCCCCGGCGAGCGATCTTTGCTCG
>CAXTRW010000241.1:0-4517 GCA_964246765.1 uncultured Acidobacteriaceae bacterium
GCGTCACGCGATCCCGACTGCGGAGTACGCGGCGTGCGCCGCGGCCGAGGAAGCGCGCGAGGCGCTGGCGCTGTTCAGCGGGCCGGTGGTGGTCAAGGCCGACGGGCTCCATGCGGGCAAGGGCGTGATCCTCTGCTCCGACCGCAACGAGGCCGAGCGGGCGATCGCCGGGCTGTTCAGCGGAGAGCTGCTGGGCACCCCGACCGGGGCGGTCGTGGTTGAGGAGTTCCTGGAAGGCGAGGAGCTTTCGTTCCTGGCCATGAGCGACGGCCGGCACGTGGCGCCGCTGCTGCCGGCGCAGGACCACAAGCGCATCGGCGAGGGCGATACGGGCCCCAACACGGGCGGCATGGGCGTGTACACTGCGGACGAGATGCTCGCGCCGGAGATGCGCGACTGGATCGTGCGCCACATCGCGCAGCCGACCATCGACGGCATGGCCGCCGAGGCGACCCCGTTTGTGGGGGTGCTTTTTATCGGCCTGATGATGACCGCGCGCGGCCCGGTGGTTCTGGAGTACAACACGCGGTTCGGCGACCCGGAGACCCAGGCGATCCTCCTGCGCCTTGAAAGCGACCTGTATGAGGCGCTGGAGGCGTGCGTGGAAGGCCGTTTGAGCGAGACCGAGTTCCGCTGGCGGCCGGGCGCCTCGGCCTGCGTGGTGGCTGCAGCGCAGGGCTACCCTGGAGCGTACCGGCGCGGGGACCGGATTTCCGGCTTGGCGGAGGCGAAGTTGCTGCCGGATGTGGAGGTGTTCCACGCCGGGACGGAACTGCGGGATGGCGATTACTGGACCGCGGGCGGACGCGTGCTGGGTGTGTGCGCATCCGGCGCGGCGCTGGACGAAGCGCTGGCGCGCGCCTACGACGGGATGCGGCGCGTACACTTCGACGGGATGTATTTTCGGCGGGATATCGGAAAGCGCGCCATGCGCGAAGGAGCTCACGGGTGATCCTGAAAGACGACTTAGCAGCGGACGTGACCACGGCGAATGGCCCCATGCGGACTTACTTTTTTCATCCGGCAGCGGAAGGTAAGTACCCGGGGGTCATCCTGTACTCCGAGATATTTCAGATGACCGCGCCCATCCGCCGCTTCGCGAGCTTCCTGGCCGGGCATGGGTACTTAGTTGCGGTGCCGGAGGTGTACCACGAGCTCGAAGCCGCCGGAACGGTGCTCGCCTATGACCAGGCCGGTTCGGACCGGGGAAATCGTGACAAGTACGAGAAGGAGCTCGCGGCCTATGACGACGACGCGCGCTCGCTGCTCGCTTATATGGGCGGCATGGAGCAGTGCAATGGGCGTTTGGGAGTTGTGGGTATCTGCCTGGGCGGCCACCTGGCGTTTCGCGCTGCGATGAACCTGGAAGTACGCGCGGCGGTGTGCTTTTATGCGACAGATATCCACTCGGGCTCGCTGGGCAAGGGCAAGCGGGATAACTCGCTCGCGCGCGCCGGGGAGATCAAGGGCGAACTGCTGCATATCTGGGGCCGGAACGACCCGCATGTACCGCTCGAGGGCCGGCGCAAGATATTGGCCCGGTTAGACGAAGCAGGCGCCAACTACCAATGGCTGGAGGTAAACGGCGCGCACGCGTTTATGCGAGACGAAGGACCCCGCTATGATCCGGAGCTGGAATGGCAATTGAAAGGCATAATGCTTTCCGTGCTGCACCGGCGGCTCGCGCTGGGAGTTTGAGCCGGCTGCGAAACGCCAGTACGGGCTGGGAGGACGGTATGCCGGCCGGGCTGGGAAGCACCACCGCGCGTTTGCCGCGAAGCGCGGAGCCGTCGCGCAGCATGGATCGGACAAGCCCGACCAGCGCATCCGGGCCCAGGCGCCAGGGGAAAGCGGCATCCAGGCGGGAAGCCGATAGGTAGTTACGGCCAAGCTCCCCGATAAAGACCAGGCGGGTAAGCGGCCAGAATAACTCGACCAGCTTACACACGCGAAGTGTTTCCTGCTCGGAAAGGGTGTGGCAAAGTACGATGACATCAAAGAATTGCGCTTCCAGTAAGGTGAGCGCGGGTTCTAAACGCGCTCCATAGACTTCGGCCCCGGTTTGTTCCAGCACCAAGCTGCGGGTATGCAGCAGGTTTATGTCGCGGCCGATCGTGAATACTTTTCCCATTTCAGGCTCCAATCCCGCGGGGGCAGAAAGGAACCTGCTCGAGTGGTAGAAAGTCGAAGCAACTGGACGATATCGGCAGACAGCCGAAGCGGAGCGATGTTGGGTTGCGAACAGTGGCCGCTAATAAAGACTGGGATAGACCGATTGGAGCGATCCATGGATGACCCCATAGCATTCGCAGGCGACACTCTTCAACTTAGCCGGGTCGCGTACTTCAACCTGGCCGCGGCTGTAAGTGATCAGGCCACTGCGCTGCAGCATGCCGGCCGCGATGGTTACGGCGGGGCGCCCGACTCCGAGCATCTCCGCCAGGAACTCCTGGGTAAGCTGCAGGGTGCGGGTTTCCATGCAGTCCGACGCCATCAGAAGCCAGCGGGCCAAACGGCCTTCCAGATCGTGGAGCCGGTTACACAAAACCAGCTGCGTGGTCTGCTCCAGCATGGAAAACACAAAAGTGTGGACCGCCTTGGCGAACTCCGGGCTGCCATTGACATGCTCCCGCAGGATCTCGGTGCGGATGCGGAGGCCATTCCCGGCGCCCTGCATCAGGACGGTATTCCTCGTGGTGCGATGGCCCAGCAGGGCTTGCACGCCGATCATGCCTTCGCGCCCGATAATGCCTACTTCCAGCGGCGTCCCGTTGGCGTCCAGGTTGCTGACCGAACCCATGCCGTGATCGAGAAAGTAGATCCACGCGATTTCCCGCTCCGACTTCACCAGAAGCGTGTTCTGGGGCAGGTCCATGTGCATCATGTGCGGCGCGAGCTTTTCCAAAAGAGGCTTGGGAAGCGAGTTGAGGCTTAGATTGCGCGTAGCAAACACCGCGCCCGGATCTGTCCCGTTCTTCTGCATGCGGTTCCCATTGCGAAGGGCGGGTGTATTTCCTAATTGTTCATGGGGCGGGAATGCTTTGGATAGGATTCCGTCGTCGCAATTCCTAACGTACGCTTGCGAACACAAGACTTCTGTTCGGCAGATTACGCTCGGCGGATTACGCGTCGAGCTTTCGAGTTACCAACTCGTTAAGAATAGACGGGTTAGCCTGGCCTTTGCTCAGGCGCATCACCTGCCCCACAAAAAACGCGGCCACCGTCTTTTTGCCCGCGCGGTACTGCTCCACCTGTTTCGGGTTCGCGGCGATCGCTTCGTCGATCATGCGCTCGATCGCGCCGGTGTCGGAGATCTGCTCGGGCTTTTCACGCTCGTACACGGCAGGGAAGTCCTCGCCGCGCTCAAAAGCGAGGTCGAAGAGCTGCTTCAGCTGCTTGCTCGAGAGCTTGGCGTCTTCGAGCAGGTCGGCCGCTTGGGCGATCCCGTCCATGGTGATCGGGCTTTGGTCGAGCTCCAGGCCGCGGGCCTTCAGCCGGGCGGTGAGCTCGGACTGCACCAGCGCGGCGACCCGGCGCGGGTTCCTGGCGGCGCGGGCGGCGGCCTCAAACTGGTCGGCAAAGGCGCGGGTCGCGGTCAGGGTTTGGGCGTCCTGTGGGGCGATGCCGTACTCGGCGATCATGCGGGCGCGGCGCGCTTCCGGCAGCTCGGGCAGCCCGGCGCGGATCGCGCTCTGGCGCTCGGAGGTGACCACCAGCGCGGGCAGGTCAGGCTCCGGGAAATAGCGGTAGTCGTGGGCCTGCTCCTTCGACCGCATGGAGTACGTACGGCCTTCCCCGGCGTTCCACAGGCGGGTTTCCTGCACCACGCGCTCGCCCGACTCGACGACCTCCACCTGGCGCTCAATCTCATACGCCAGCGCGGCGCGGATGTAGCGGAAGCTGTTGACGTTCTTGACCTCAGCTTTGGTGCCGAACTGCTCCTGCCCGCGCGGCCGCACGCTTACATTCGCATCGCACCGCAGCGAGCCTTCCTCCATATTGCAGTCGGAAACGCCGGTGTAGAGCAGGATTTCCTTGAGGCGCGTGAGGTAGTCGTAGGCCTCGTCGGGCGAGCGGAGTTCGGGCTCGGAGACGATCTCGATCAGAGGCGTCCCGCAGCGGTTCAGGTCAACTGATGTGCTCAGGGCGGAATCGGGCAGGCCGTCGTGGAGGCTCTTGCCCGCGTCTTCTTCCATGTGCAGGCGGGTGATGCCGATGCGCTTGCCGCTTTCGAGCTCCAGCCATCCATGCTCGGCCAGGGGCTTGTCGAATTGCGAAATCTGGTAGCCCTTGGGCAGGTCCGGGTAGAAGTAGTTCTTGCGCGCGAACACGCTGGTTTCGCGGACTTCCGCGTGGATCGCCATCGCGGCCAGCGTCGCGAACTCGACGGCGCGGGCGTTCAAAACCGGCAAGGCTCCGGGCAGCCCCAGGCAGACCGGGCACACCAGCGTATTAGGCGCGGCGCCGAACCGGTTCTCGCAGCCGCAAAACGCTTTAGTGCGCGTGAGCAGCTGCAC
>CAXTRW010000242.1:0-4432 GCA_964246765.1 uncultured Acidobacteriaceae bacterium
GATATATATTTTGCCAAGAGGTATATCCATGCAAGTGGCTAAATGGGGGAACAGTTTGGCGGTTCGGCTGCCCGCGGCAGTGGTGCAGGCGCTGTCCTTGAATGAAGGCGATGAGATTCAGATGGACATTTTAGGACCCCGTACTCTCGAATTGCGGCGCACGTTGACGCGGGAGGAGGCTTCGGCCAGATTGGATGAGCTGAGCACACCGCTACCCCCCGGCTTTCGTTTCAACCGCCAGGAGGCAAATGAGCGCTGAAGGTGCGCCAAAGGCATTCTTCGATACAAACGTCTTGGTGTATCGCGTGGCGCAAGGAGACCCGCGCCAGGCGCGCGCGCGTGAAGTGATGGCGAGCGGAGGGCTGGTCAGCGTTCAGATACTGAACGAGTTTGTGAATATGTCCAGAAAGAAACTGAAGCTGGAGTGGAATGCCCTTGAGGAGCGGCTCGAGCTTCTTCGCACCCTCTGCAACGCAGTTATCCCGTTGACGGATGCGACCCATAGGCAGGCTGTGGCGATTGCCAAGCGATACGGTTACACAATCTACGACTCCATGATGGTTTCTTCTGCTCTGGAATCCGGTTGCGCGATCTTGTACTCGGAAGACCTACGAGACGGGCAGCGGATTGAAGGTCTGACCATCCGCAATCCTTTCATTGCTTCGGCGTAGCTAACTCAAGCACTAACCGCTCCAGCACAAGTTTCTTATCCACGGGGTTAGAGCGGATCTGGGCATCGGCGCGGGCCACCGCCCCGATTGCGGCCGTGAGCTCCTCGGTCCGCTTGTAGCGTCGGGCCTGCCGGATCACATCGTCGGCCGCGAACGGCGGCAGGCGGAAGCCCGGCCACAGAGCACCCCAAATCGCGCGCGAATCGCGGACGTTTTTTTCCTGAATCACGAGCATCTGCCGAAAGGTGCGGGCCAGCATATAAAGGTGGCCGATGGCGGCGTCCTCGCCTGCCTCGCTTGCGTTCAGAAGGCCGTCGAGCACCGCGAGGGCGCGGGCTTTGTCGCGGCGGGAGATGGCATCGGTGAGCTCGTACAGCGAGCGCTGTTTGGCGCCGGAAACCAGGATTTCGACGTCAGAATGGGTGATTTCCGCGCGATTTCGTGTGTAAAGCAGTAGCTTTTCCCACTCGTTCGCGATGGCGAGCATGTCGGCCGAGAGCGCGTCGGCAAGCGCGCGCGCGGCTTCGGGGTCCAGCTGTTTGCCGGCGCGTTTAGCTTCGCTGGTGAGCCAGCGCATGGCGTCTTCCTCGTCGGCGCGGGCCAGCTCCACCGTGCCGCACCACTCGCCCAGCGTCTCCCGGATGCGCTCGTAGCGGGTCTTGTCTTCCATATCCATGCGACGCGGGTCGGCGGGGATGCGGATGTGGTCGGCGACGAACAGCACGAGAGCCTGCGGGTTAGGCGAGCGAAAATAGCGGTCGATGGAGGCGAACTCTTCTTTTTTCGCGCCGCGGGTGTAGAGGGTCCTGACCCCGCGAAGGAAAAAAAGCTGGAACGGGGCCATCAGCGAGGGAGTTTGGGCCTGGTCCAGGGCTTCAAAGATGCTCGTGTCGGCGAGGTCGAGGTCGTGCAGGCAAAAGTCCCGCAGATCGCCGGGGACGAATCGCCCGATGAGCGCGGCCCGGCAGCGGTCGTAATGGAAGTGCTCGTCGCCCACGAAAATATAGCCCGGGCGGTGCTTGCCGGAGCCCAGTTCGGAGAGAAAGCGGTCGGTGGATTGGAAGCCCGCGCCCATGGTCAGTAGCTTTCCGTGATGTCGGCGACCAGGTTTTGCGCGAAGTCGCGGGACAGGCGCTGCACGGCGGCGGAGTCTTCCTGGATAAAGCTCACCAGGTCCTGGGTGGACTGGTACTGCTGGCGGAACAGGTAATGGTCGTTTAAGTAGAGCGGGCGCCCGAGCCGGTCGTCGAGCCGGACCCGCGCCGTGACCATGATGATGTAGCTCGAGCTCTGGCCGGTGGTGGAGTCGTAGGTGAGCGGGTACACGGTAAAGCCGGTGATATCGCCGTGCAGCACGGCGTCGGCCGCGCCGGGCGCATCGGTCGTCACGGTCTTGTAATCGGTGCGACTCGCAAACTCCTTCAGCACCGCTTGGGTCATGGACAGCTCGACGTGGTAGGCCTGGGTGTCGTTTTTGAACACCGGGACGTCAAGGATGCGCGCGGTCGCGGGCAGGTGCACGGCATTGCCCGCGGCGTGGTAGCCGCAGCCGGATAGGGCGGTGAAGCTCAGGAGAAAAAAGGCGCGGCGGGGCACGGGAGTATTTTCGCAGAAACGGCCCGCTGGTAGACTGAAGGCACCATGACCGCCTTTCCAGTGGAGCTTGTGCCCTCAATTCTTTCGTCCGATTTCGCGCGGCTGGCCGATGAGGTTGCCGCAGCCGAGCGCGGCGGCGGCACAGTGATCCACGTGGATGTGATGGACGGGCATTTTGTGCCGAATATCACGATTGGGCCGCCGGTGGTCGAGTCTCTGCGCAAGCACACAAAACTGCCGCTCGACTGCCACTTGATGATCGAGAATCCGGATGAGTTTATCCCGGCGTTTGCGGACGCGGGCGCGAACTGGGTCGGGGTGCACTATGAGGCCTGCCGGCACCTGCACCGGACCGTCGAGCTGATTCGCCAACACGGGATGGAGCCCGGGGTGGTTTTGAATCCCGCGACGCCGCTGGAGCTGCTCGTTCCCGTGCTGCCGATGTTGCACCATGTCCTGATCATGAGTGTGAACCCGGGGTTCGGCGGCCAAAAATTCATTCCTTACTCCCTGACCAAGCTGCGCGATCTGCGGCGGATTCGGGACGAAATGCGGCTGGAGTTCCGGATCGAGGTGGACGGCGGTGTGGGTCACGATACAGTCGCGCGGGTGGTGGAAGCCGGGGCGGAGCTGCTGGTCGCCGGCTCGGCGGTGTTCGGCGAAGGACGCGCGGAGCAGGACGGGCGCAAGCTGCTGGAGGCCGCCGAGGCGGCGAGCCGGCGCGCTCGGGAGCTGTTCGCCTGAGCGGCTGGGGGAGTAGCATGGCAGTAGATCGAGTACGACAAATGTTCCGGGCCTGTTCGCTAGCGGCCCATGCGAGGTTGTTCTAATGCGGTATTTCCGACGCAGCGCGCCGTTGGTGGCGCTTGGGCTGTCCCTGTTGTTTGTACCCGCCGGCCACGCGGCCACGGTGAAAAAGCACAAAAAAAACGTCGACCTGAGCGCGAATCCGCTCGGCAACGTGGAATCCAAGCAGCCCGACAAAGAGCTGTACGACAAAGCGATGCTGGCGTTGAAAAAGGGCAAATACGACATTGCCCGGCTGGACCTGCAAACCCTGATGAACACGTATCCGGATTCCGAGTACCAGATGCGCTCCAAGCTTGCGGTGGGCGACAGCTGGTACAAGGAGAGCGGCACGGCGGCCATGGCGCAGGCCGAGCAGGAGTACAAGGACTTCATCACATTTTTCCCCAACACGCCCGAGGCGGCGGAAGCGCAGATGAAGGTCGGGGACATTTACTTCTCGGAGATGGACAAGCCCGACCGCGACCCGCAAAACGCCGAACATGCCGAGCAGGAGTACCGGCAGATGATGCAGCAGTTCCCGGACTCGACCCTGGTACCCCGCGCCAAGCAGCGTTTGCGCGAGGTGCAGGAGGTTTTGGCCGAGCGGCAGTTCGAGATCGGGGAGTTCTATCAAACTCACGAAAACTGGGCCGGATCGATCGCGCGGCTCGAGACCGTGGCGGACAACTACCCCTTGTTTTCGCACTCGGACCAGACGCTGATCTCGATCGGCGACGCGTATGCGCAACAGGCGGCGACTGTGGGCACCATGAAGCTGCCGCCCAAGGCCAAGCAGGAGCTCGAAAAGGCCTACAACGACCGGGCGGCGCAGGCCTGGGACCGGGTGGTGACGCGTTATTCCATGTCGCCGCACGTGGAGGACGCGAAGGACCGGCTGATCGCGGCGGGCCGGCCGGTGCCGGAGCCGAACGCGGCGGAGATGGCCGAAAGCGAGGCCGAGGAAGGCAGCCGCGCGCCGGTTCGCCTCAAGGATCAGGTGCTGCAGTTGATCCAGCATGGGCCTTCCACCATCAGCAGTGTACGGGTGGGCGAGCCGACCATGACCGACGCGCCTCCGACGCTGGCGCCCGCGATTTCCGCTAAAACCGAGAACGACTTCAATCTCGCGCTCAAGGGCCAGCCCATTCCCGCGCCCGCGCCTCTTGGACCCCTACCCGCGGCGGCGGAAGCGGCCAACACCGGAGCGCCGACCGATACCGGGGCCGTCGCGCCGGCCATCACTATGGAGAACGTGCCGGAAGCCGGCAGCGGTGGCAACCAGGTAGGGGCTGAGGTGATCGGCGCGCCGTCAAGCGCCGCCGCGCCGGGGCCGAGCGATGCGGCGCCGTCGAGTTCGGATGCGCCGCCTTCCGGCG
>CAXTRW010000243.1:0-4389 GCA_964246765.1 uncultured Acidobacteriaceae bacterium
CCTCTGAAAATCCAAGCAGCCCAACCCCCATCTATCCTACGCTTTGCCCCGGCGTCGCCATCCAAGCCTCCGTCGCCATCCCGCTCTCCGATCTATGGCGGGAGCACGACGCAGAGTGAGAGAAATCGCGCACTTCAGCGCGGCTTAAGCGCCGCTTCAGGAGCGCTTAACCGAAAGGTGAAACCCTTGGCGCACAAGGAGTTTCCCTATGAAGAAAGCTGCCCTGCGCAAACCGGTAACCCTGGCCCTTTCCGCTGCTCTCTGCGCGCTGCCCACCGCAGCGGCGCACGCCGCCCAGCACAAAACCAAACTCACCATGAGCGACGCCAAAAAGATCGCTCTCGCCAAGGAATCCGGCTCCATCAAGTCCGGCGAGCTGGAACACGAAAAAGGCCGCTGGATCTACTCCTTCGACGTCCAGCACCAGGCGCAGGTTCGTGAAGTCAACGTCGACGCCAACACCGGCGAGGTCGTCGAAGACTCAGTCGACAACCCCGCGGACGAGGCCAAGGAAGCCGCGGCCGAGGGAAAAAAGAGCCGGCCTAACTAACACGCGCCCAAACCAAAGCGGCGAGCCCCGCGTTCGCCGCGCTTTCAGCCTCAGCGCCGCCCCGAAAACTGCACCTCGACCTCGGTATCCTTCGGAAACGTCACCGGGTGCCCCCGCGTAATAAACCGGAAATAGACCGACTTCGCCAACCCATACATTCCAAACCCGGCCGCCACATTCGGGCTCGACGCCGCCGCCGACACCACCCGCGCCACCAACCCGAATCCGTTGGACCCCACCACCTGCTGGCCGGCGCCCCCGTCGTCGTCACTCCCCACCGCCGCCAGAGCTGCCAGCAGCAGCGGCGCGGCAAACCTGTTCTTATCCGGCTGCGCCTGAACGTTGCCTTCATCGTCCACTTGGAGATTCTGCGCCTGCGCTCCCGTGGCGCCCGTCACCGTGCCGAACATCTTCTGCGACGCCTCGTCCTGCCGTTGCACGTTGCGAAACGTAAAATGCAGCGCCCCATTGCGCCCCAGCGAGCGTGACGGCTTCGCCCGCAGCACCGTGCCTTCCAGCTTCGCGCCCTCCGGCAAAACCAGTTCGTGCTTTGCGTCCAGCACCGGCTCCGTCACCACCGCGGTTACCGCCTCGCCCTGCTTCGCGTCCTCTGAGCTCAACGCCGTAATCAGCCGCGCGTGCACCATCGTGTCCCGGGGCAGGCTGTGCGCCAGGTCCGCGCCTTCCAACAGCACCGGCGCAGGCTTCTCCGGCATCCGCACCGTCGCCGGATCCTGCATGTCCGCTACAAAGTCCGTTCCCTGCCACACGCTCTGCGGGTGATACGGCAGCTGGTTGTAGAACAGCTTGAGCGCCCGGTTCCGCAACCCCGGCGCCAACACCTCGTCATGCACCGACGCCCACTTGCCCTGGATGATGCTCTTCGCCCGCGCGCCCAGCGAGGTTTTTTTTCGCCCCGTAAACCGCACCGTTTCGGTCTGCCGCACTCCGCCCTCCGCATTGATCGGCCAAGTGTCTTCACCCACCTGCACACTGGTGAACCGCACCACCGGCGTGTGCAGGGGCGTCAAGTCACCGTTCAGCTTCGCCTTCAAGCGATCCTCACCCTCCAGCGGCTTCAACGACGCGACCGTCCCGTTCACCCGAGTCCCCTTGGGCAGCACCAATCGGTCATACACCCAAACCGGGTCGGTAAGGACGCCTTCCACCGGCGCACCCACCCGCATCTTCGCATTGCACGTCGTCGTAATATGCAGCGGCACACCCGCGTCGACCGTAAATGCCTGCCGCGCCACTGCCTGCTTGACCACGGCCTGCTGGGACCATCCCTGCGCCGCACAAAGGAGCAATCCCGCCCCAACCAAGGTCGAGCGCTTCCCGCCATAACTTTTCATTCAAAAATCCCCGCCGCCCCGCCTCAGCCGGCTCTCGTCCTCGCCTGGCTCGCCCCGCGGGCTGCTTGTGCTTATCACTCTAACAGCCGCTCCTGAAAATCGGCTGAAGATCGGCGCGTCGGGAACCCTCCCCGGGGTAGCTCGATCCAGGGAGGTTGAACCCAGGCGGCAAAGTCCCGCGGAAAACGTTCGAAGCGCGGAGTCCACCCTCGCGCCGGAGAATACCATCGCTCCACTCAAGCCGCCGCCAATCGAATCCTGCACTTACTCGCAAGCCGCCGGCGATCCTACAAAAGCTCTCGCTTGTCTGAGCCGTAGTTTCCAAGCGCCACTAACGGATGCCGTAGTGAATTTTCACGGAAGCGATCATCTCCTCGATCTCGATCTCGCCTTCGATATACCGCCGTTCGAGCTGCTTCACAAATTCCGAAACATACATCCCTTCCATCCGAAGGTGGCCGGCGGACCTGGCCACAGCCTCCGCGCGGCGCGCGCCCTCTGACGAACCAAGTTTCGACGCCTTACCCTGAACCGGGCCGGGAATTTCGCTCATGGTAGCTGCTCCGCACCAACATCATGCTATCCCTTGATTCCAACCCATAAGCCTACTTCTTCTCTGCCCCCGCGGACACCGACTTTTTGGTTCCAGCTCGCTTGGCGGCCGACCGCCCCTTCTTTCCCACGCCTTCCTTCTCCTCGTGGTACTCCTCCAGCAGCTCATGCCCTTTTGCCGCCAGCTTCTGGGCGTCGCCCATGGTCTTCGGCACAGGTTCACCCCACGCGTGCGCCGACAAAGCGAGCTGCGTCGGCTCCCCGTCGCGCTCCATCGGCCCCCTGGGATTGGCAAAGTGCCGCCGCAAAAACGATCCCTTCCGCACCTTCTTCTCAGGCGTGTCCGCCGGGCCCTGCACGCCCGGCCGCAGGTGCGCCCCCTCTTTCTCCTCGAACATCTTGCGACCCGCCGCCGTCAGGCCGCCCTTCGGGTCCTTGGTCTTCGCCGTTTTCTTCGCGGGCGCCTTGCCCGCCCCTGCCTTCTTCTCCGTCGCCATGCGCGCATGGATGCGTCCGATCCGCGCCGCGGCGCTCCCTGATGCGAAACCCGCATTGCTGCCGCAACAACCCGCGCGGGACTAAACTTGGGCTATGGACGCCCCCTTCCTCCGCATGCGCCGCCTCCGCCAAACCCCGGCACTGCGCGCGCTCGTCCGCGAAACCCACCTCGAGCCCTCGCAGCTCATCCTCCCCCTCTTCCTGTGCCCCGGCGAGGGCGTCCGCCGCGAAATCAGCTCCATGCCCGGCGTTTTCAACCTATCGCTCGACCAGGCCGAACAGGAAGCCGAAGCCGCCCAAAAGCTGGGCCTCGGCGGCCTTCTCCTCTTCGGCCTCCCCGAAACCAAGGACGAACAAGGCTCCGGCGCCTGGGCCGACGACGGCATCGTCCAGCAGGGCCTGCGCCGCCTCAAAGCGGCTTCCAAAAACCTCGTCCTCATCGCCGACGTCTGCCTTTGCGAATACACCACCCACGGCCACTGCGGCGTCCTCCACTCCCTCGACGGCGAGAGCCACGTCCACAACGACCTGTCGCTGGTCCCCCTGGCCCGCGCCGCCGTCTCGCTCGCCCGCGCCGGGGCCGACATTGTCGCCCCCAGCGACATGATGGACGGCCGCGTCGCCGCTATCCGCCGCGCCCTGGACGCCGCGGCCCGCGAAAACACCCCCATCCTGAGCTACGCCGCCAAGTTCGCCTCCGCCTTCTACGGCCCCTTCCGCGAAGCCGCCCAGTCCGCTCCCCAATTCGGCGACCGCCGCGCCTATCAGATGGACTCCGCCAACCTCCGCGAAGCCATGCGCGAGATCGAAGCCGACCTCATCGAAGGCGCCGACATGATCCTCATGAAGCCCGCCATGCCCTATCAGGATGTCATCCGCGCCGCCCGCGACCGCTTCGATGCCCCCCTCGGCGCCTACCAGGTTTCCGGCGAGTACGCCATGCTCCAGGCCGCCTTTGAGCGCGGCTGGCTCGAGCCCGACCGCGCCATCCTCGAGTCCCTCCTCGGCCTCCGACGCGCCGGAGCCGGTTTCATCGTCACCTACTTTGCCCAGCACGCCGCCCGTCTGCTGGGTTAAAGTGCTTTCCGGAGGTGTGCCGTGGTCCTCTCGCATCGCTTACTTAACCAGACTAAGTTCATCTCGCAAGAGGTCGCGCTGCTCTCGTCTGTCATCCTGAGCTCGCTGCGCAGAAAAAACCCGCGGCACAACGACCCCGCACAGCTGTCGATTCTTTCAAGCGCCCCCGAGCTTCCCGAGCCGATTCGTGGAACCCGATGGAGAGTCGCCCTCACCGTGGTCTGCGCCTTCAGCGCGGCCCTCTGGATCGCCCTCGTCCTCACGACCAATCCCTAAACCGGAAAGGGTACCCCATGCGCCCACTCCTCGCCCTGCTCCTGCTGTTCGCCGCCGCCGCCGACGCCCAAACCTACATCC
>CAXTRW010000244.1:0-4373 GCA_964246765.1 uncultured Acidobacteriaceae bacterium
CCAGCTTCAAGGCCTTCGCCGCGCCGGTCGAGCTCGGGATCATGCTCAGGGCCGCAGCGCGCGCCCGGCGCAGGTCTTTGTGCGGGAAGTCCAAGATCACCTGGTCATTCGTGTAGCTGTGGACGGTAGTCATAATGCCCGACTGAATCCCAAAGCTCTCGTGCATCACCTTGACCACCGGCGCCAGGCAGTTCGTGGTGCACGATGCGTTCGAGATAATGTGGTGCTTGCTCGGCTCATACTTATCCTGATTGACGCCCAGCACCACCGTGAGGTCTTCGTTCGACGCCGGCGCCGAGATAATCACCTTCTTGACCGAGCCCCCCAAGTGCTTGCAGGCCTTGGTCGCATCAGTAAAGTGGCCGGTCGACTCGATGATGACCTGCGCGCCGCAGGAGTCCCACTCCAGCCTCTGCGGTTCTTTTTCCGCGAACACTTTAATGGTCTTGCCATCGATGGTGATCGCGCCCTCGGTCGCTTCAATCTTGTTCGGCAGATTGCCTAGGATCGAGTCGTACTTGAGCAGGTGCGCCAGCGTCACAGGGCTCGTCAGGTCGTTGATCGCGACGAACTCTATTTCAGGGTTTCCCAGTGCAGAGCGCAGGACATTACGTCCGATGCGCCCGAAGCCGTTGATGCCTACCTTGACTGCCATGTGCGGGCCTCACCCCAAATCGAACTTCTCCGAACGATGCTAGCATCGGGACCAGACGATACGCTACGCGCTTCGCCTGGAAACATTTGCACCGGGATTGCAGCAGCCGAAGGGCGCATGTACCATCCGACTAGAGAGCGCTGGAACACAATGAGACGACGCGGAAAACGGCCACCCAACACTTCAGAATCAACCGGAAAAATCGGGCAGGAAATCCCCCAGGGACAGATGGCGCCACTGCGCCCCGCCTACCCGGATAGCGCGCCCGCGCTCGCCGAGCCCGAAGGCGAGTTCGCCGATGCCCCAAACTTCGACGAGCCCGAGCAAGTCAATTCGGTGCTGGACGAGCCGGCCGGCAGCCTGGTGCACGAAACCCAGCCGGAGTCACCCTCGACCCCGCCCCCGGCGGCGCAAGCCACCAGCCCCAGAGAGCCGCGCGGCTTCGTGGTACTCACCATCGGCCTACCCGGCTCGGGCAAAACCACCTGGTTCAAGCGCCGCGCTGTGCAGCCCCTGTCCTCTGACATGCTGCGCTCCATCCTGTTCGACGACATCACCGAGCAGCGCTACCAGGGGCTCGTGTTTTCCACCCTGCGCTCGCTTCTGAGGGCCCGGCTTATCGCGAAAATGCCCTGGAACTACGTGGACGCCACCAATCTAAGCCCCCACGAGCGCCGCCAATGGATCAAAATGGCCAAGAGCTTCGGCTATGACGTCCACGCCGTGTTCTTCGACGTGCCGTTCGAGGTCTGCATGGACCGCAATCGCCGCCGCGAGCGCGTAGTCTCCGAAGACACCATGCAGAAAATGGCCGAGCGCCTGCGTCCCCCATCGTTCAAGGAGGGCTTTTCCAAAATCACGGTAGTGCGCGTGAAAGGCTCCGCCCCGTCGACCAGCGTGGCCCCGGCGGAAGAATCCCGCCGCTTTTCGGAAGGCTCGGAGCCGCAAACAGCGGACTCGGTGCAAGACGTTACCCTTGGAGCCGAAGCGACGGCGTTCCCCGGCGCGGACGAGCCCGACTTACAGACCTAGGGCTGTCCTCAAAGTGCTGTAAAGCTCGAGTCCACTTTATCGAGCAACACACGGGTGCCCCGCGTCTCGCTGTCCGGGGCCCCCAGCGAGCGGTCTTTGCTTGCTCGGGTGGCTAAAACGTGGGTCTTCGCGGGCCAGAGCCCACGACCGCACTTGGGATTACACACCGATACAGAAACGGTTTCCAAGCAAACGCAAACGAAGGGCGAACGTGGCCGCAGCCATCGAATTTTCGGGCGTTCACCTCCAGCTCCCGGACGGCCGCGCGCTGCTCGCCGACGTCAACCTGGCGCTAGAAGCCGGCACCGTCACAGCCGTGCTCGGCCGCAGCGGCTCCGGCAAAACCACCCTGCTGCGCATGGTCAACCGCCTCGCCTCACCCACCGGCGGCACTGTACGCGTCCACGGCCAGGACGTCGCGAGCAAGAACGTGATCGAACTCCGCCGCGGCATCGGCTACGTCATCCAGGAAACCGGCCTCTTCCCGCACCTCTCCATCGCCCGCAACGTGACCATGGTTCCCGAACTCGCGGGCGCCCCGCGCCGGGCATTCCCTGAAAAAGTGAGTGCCCTGCTCCGCTCCGTCGGCCTCGACCCAGCGCAGTTCGCCGCCCGCTACCCGCACCAGCTCTCCGGCGGCCAGCGCCAGCGCGTCGGGCTCGCCCGCGCCCTCGCCGCCGAGCCCCCCATCCTGCTCATGGACGAGCCCTTCGGCGCCCTCGACCCGCTCACCCGCGCCGAAATGCAGGACATGCTCCGCGCCCTCCTCAGCCGCCTCCGCGACAGCGGCAACGCGAAAACCGTCCTGCTCGTCACCCACGATCTCGACGAAGCCATGTACCTCGCCGACCGCATCGTGCTGGTCGCTGACGGCCGCCTGGTCGCGGACCTCCCGCCCGCCGAGTTCCTCCACTCCCGGCAGCCTGAGGTCCAAGAGTACGTCCAAGCCTTCCACCGCGGCGAGCGCAAGGTGGAGGCATGAGCGCGCTCCCCGCCCTGCTCGCCGCCGGCTTCCTGCGCGAGCACTGGACCGAAATCCTCACTCTCACCCTCGAGCACCTCTGGCTCACCGGCGCCGCTCTGCTCTTTGCCGCCGGCATCGGCATCCCCCTCGGCATCCTGCTCACCCGCTACGAGCGACTCTCCAAGCCCGTCCTCACCATCGCCAACATCATCCAGACCATCCCCTCGCTCGCCCTCTTCGGCTTCCTGCTGCCGCTCCCCTGGCTGGGCGAGCGCGCCGACCGAATCGCCATCGTCGCGCTCTCGGGCTACGCCCTGCTGCCCATCCTGCGCAACACCTACGTCGGCATCCGCGGCGTCGAGCCCGCGGTGGTCGACGTCGCCCACGCCCTCGGCATGACCGGCCGGCAGCGGCTCTTGAAAGTCGAGCTGCCGCTCGCTGCCTCCATCATCCTCGCCGGCCTCCGCACCGCCACCGTCACAGCCGTCGGCATCGCCACCATCGCCGCCGCCGTCGGCGCGGGCGGCCTGGGCGAGTTCATCTTCCGTGGCGTCGCCTCAGTCGACAACCGCCTCGTCCTCGCCGGGGCCATTCCCGCTGCACTGTTGGCCCTCGCCGCCGATACACTGCTGGGCTGGGCGGAGTTGAAGCTGCGGGTATCTGGACGAACGTAGGCACCAACAGTCGTAGCACTCTAAAGGCCCGAAATGATTCGTTTCGCCCCTTCGGTAATGACTGTATCTAAGGTCTTCTGAATCAATTCCTTTGCGGCTGGAGCAAGCTTTGCGATTAAGTTTTTGAAACGGTTTGCCTCAACCGGAGAACGGGGACTTTCGGTTGTCAGGTACGGAAACGTTGCTTTCAGGGCCAATTTCTGATCCGCAGTCAACTCCTCGGATTCGTCTGTAATGTCCTGCGCAGCGGTCAACGCTTCGGCGGTCCAGGGCAGAGGTTCCCACACCCACCGCAACATTTGGCACCCATGACGATACTGCTTTGCTCACACTCTGGACACGTTGAGATGTTGGGAGCGCCGCACTCAAGGCAAAAACGTGGGAAACTTAATCGTTGGCTCAATTCCTGATCAAGCAACATGTAGGCTGGCGCGTCTGGGTGAACATCCTTGAGAGCTTCAATGCCTGCGAGATGGCGCCTTGTGCAGTATGCAGCCCGTAAATTGAACATATATGGGATCATAAGCAGTTTTGCAGCAGTGCAAATGAGGTCAGCTTGCGAAATCCTATTTCCCTTCTGATTATCTCGCTGCTCCTCACCGCCTGCGCCCCGCCCCGCTTCGACCGCCCCGTCATCGGCGCGAAAAACTTCACCGAGCAGGTCGTCCTCGGCGAGCTCCTGGCCCAGCACATCGAAGCCCGCACCGGCCTTAAGGTCGAGCGCCGCTTCTACCTCGCGGGCTCCTACATCGCCCAGCAGGCCATGGTCTCCGGGCGCATCGACGCCTACGTCGAGTACACCGGCACCGCGCTCACCGCGATCCTCAAGCAGCCGCCCGTCCGCATGCCGAACCCCGCGCAGAACCAGGCCGCCTCGCTCGCCATCGTCCGCAAACTCTACCGGCAGCGCTACAACATCATCGCGACCGAACCGCTCGGCTTCGAGAACACCTTCGCCATGATCGTCCGCCCCGACCAAACCCCAGCCCAAACCCTCTCGCAAGGCCTACCGGAAGCCCCAAACTGGCGCCTCGGCGTAGGTTACGAG
>CAXTRW010000245.1:0-4369 GCA_964246765.1 uncultured Acidobacteriaceae bacterium
CATCGGCGCCGGCGGGAACACTGCCATCATACCGAGCCGCGCGCCCCGCCGGCGCACTCCTTGCACTTAAGTAGCAGAGACGGGAACAGCCGTGACTTTGGTAAGCTTTGCGCCTGTTTTCAAGGCTCGCGCCGGGCGCAAAGCGCTCTATGGTGTGGAGGACCGGGAGTTCTCCATGCCATCGTTACGCGCCTTTGCCGTTATGTCCTTCTTGAGCCTCGCCGTGCTTGCCGGCTGCGGCAGCCGGATGTCCTCGCTTGCTCCGGCAAGCCCCGGTTCACAAAACGTTACCGGCGCTTGGCGCTTCATCGACAAGAGTGGACTCTTTTCGCTCGCCGCGGGCCTGGTGGAAACGGCCGGACGCGTGACCGGGACCGGCACCGTGTACGGGTGCGGCGGGCAGCCCGAGCAGACCACTCTCGACGGTTCCGTAGACTATAAAGGCAATCTGACGCTTGAAACCGTACAACTGCCGGAAGGCCCGATCCTTACCCTCCAGGGCCAGCTGAACGGCGACGCGAAAGGCTCCGCCGAGGCAACCCTGGTTTCGTCGGGCCCCGGATGCGGTGCGCCCGCCGGCAGGCAGGTTTCCGCGCAGGTGTACGCCCCTGCTTCCGGCAGCTACACCGGCAATTTCGTCGGAACCGACGGCAGCGTGACCCCCGTGAGCGCGACGCTGTCCCAAAACAGCTATGCCGGCCCTGGGGGTGGCTACACCCTGAGCGGCGCGGTCAGCTTTCCATCCTCGCCCTGCCTGTCCACAGCAGCTCTCGCGAATGCGAGCAGCACCGTAACCGGGGGGACGCTCGCGGCCACCTACAACGCGAGCGCCGGAGGCCGGCCGGTCACGATCACCGCGGCCGGCTCGGCGGACGCCACGGCGAGCACCATCACCATCATTCACTGGACCATCGCCGGCGGCCCCTGCGACGGGTACACCGGTACCGGGATGCTTTCGCAGTAGCCGTCTCCCCGGCTCGACGCTCCGGGTGGAGCGGGATCACGGGGTCGGTCGGCGAGGAAAGCCCATCCCGGGCGCCCCTCGCTCGGCCCGTGTCGGCCCACCTACAACTCCGGCGCGTTCGCTGGGGAACGCGGCGCGACCTCCCCTGCTCGGCCCAGCAGAAAGGCCCGGAACGCGCCCACGCTGCCGTTCGGCGCCGGCCCGGCCGGATAGGCCATGGAAAATCGCCGAGCCAGCTCCAGGCCCTGCACCCGCGCCAACGTCAGAGTGCCGAGCGCCAGCTGGTTGCGCACCGCCCAGCGTGACACGAATGTGACCCCCAGGCCCGCCTCCACCGCGTTCAGCAGCCCTTCAGTCGAGTCCAGCTCCATGCTCACCGTCAGGTCCTTGGCCCGCAGCCCCGCCTCCGCCAGCGCCTGTTCCACGATCCTTCGCGAGCCCGACCCGTACTCGCGCACCAACAGCGGCTGCTTCCGCAGCTCTTCCAGCCCGATTTCCTGCCCCGCCCACTCGTGCGCAGCGGGCACAACCAGCACCAGTCGGTCCTCCATGAACGGCTCGATCTGCACATCCCGACGCTGTTCCGGGCCTTCAATCAGCGCGATCTGCACCTCGCGGGCCCCCAGCGCTTCCAGCGCCTCATCCGTGTTGCCGCTGCGGGCCGTGATCCGCACCCTGGGCGCCGCGCGCCGGAAACCCGCGATCCAATTGGGCAGCAGGTACTGCCCGATGGTCTGGGATGCCGCGATCGCCAGCTCGCCGGCCTGCTCGCCGTACGCCCCCGCGACCGCCGCCACCGCCTCCTCGCCCAGCGCCCGCATCCTCTCCGCGAACGGCAGCAACGCCGCGCCCCCCGGAGTCAAGGTGATCCGGCCGCCGCCCCGGTCGAACAGCGGCACCCCGAGCTCCTCCTCGAGCGCCTTGATCTGCTGGGTGACCGCGGGCTGGGTGAGGAAAAGCTCTTCCGCGGCGCGGCTGAAGTTCCGGTGGTGCGCCACGGCCCGGAACACGCGCAGGCGAAAGTTATCGATCATGGGGCGCAATCACTCCCCGTCCGGGGGGAGCGCATCTCCATCCTCCACTTGCTCAAGCATTGCGAGCGCCTCGTCGGGCGCCTCCCACCGGCGCAGCAGCTTGTAGGCGCTTCCCAGCGAAAATCCGGCGCCCAAAAACCTCCGCACCGCGCGCGCTGTTTCCTTCTCGTTTTCCGGCTTGCGCATGCGCTTGCGCTCGGCAAACTGCCGAGCCAGTTCCACCTCGTCCATGCCCTCATAGGCCCTGTCCAGCGTCGCGGACACCACTTCCCCGTCGACCCCCTTGCGCTGTAAATCCTGCTGCACACGGCGGCGGCCCAGCTTGGCCCCTTCCTGGCGCAAGCGCGTGTAGTCCGCGGCGTAGGTCCGGTCGTCCAGGTAGCGCTGGTCCGCCAGCCTCCGCAGCACCGCGTCGATCTTGGCCGTGCCGGTTTCGCCCTTCTCCACGCGGGGGACCATCAGGCGCCTCAGCTCGGCCACTGTGCGCATGCGGCGCCCCAGCGCGCCCACGGCGTAATCATAGAGCCGCGGCTCGTCCAAGGGCTCCCGCGGAGCGCGCGTTTTGAAGGCCATGCGCCCATCCTAGACCACGGATGCGGGCGCGGCGCACCTTTCCGCCCCGAAGCGCGTTTAATACAGGTAGGAGAACTTCCCCGTGCGCTTTCCCCTTCCGTCTCTCGTCCTTTTCGCGGGCGCGCTGGCCCTGCCTGCGCTGGGGCAGGTCAGCTACACCCCCATGCCGCTCGACTCGGGCTTCGGCCAGCTCGACCTGACCCAGCCGTCCATTCCGCCGCAGCAGATCATCGATAAGTTCACCGAAAAAGAGACGGAGTTCCGCCTCGCCCTGGCCAACTACACCTATGAGCGCAGCGTACGCGTCGACACAGTCGACGATGACACCCACAAGGTCGACGGCGAGTACTACCAGGTCACCGATATCAGCGCCGACCCCGACGGCAAACTCTACGAGCACGTGGTCCAAGCGCCCGCAAGCACGCTGGAGCGCGTGATGATGACGCCCGCGGACTTCCAGGACATCGAGCACCGCCTTCCCTTTGTGCTGACCAAGGAAGACGCCGGCCAATACGACATTACCTATGTCGGCAAGCAAAAGGTGGATGAGGTGCCGACCTATGTTTTCGATGTCAAACCCAAAGTCATCGAGAAGAACAAGCGGTACTTTCAGGGCCGCCTCTGGGTCGACGCGACGGACTATCAAATCGTGGTGACGGACGGGAAAAACGTGCCGGACGATACGCGCAAGGGTCACGAGGACTTGTCGCCGCCGTTTATCACCTTTCGCGAGCAGGTCGATGGTAAGTACTGGTTTCCGGTCTACACCAAGGGCGACGGTATCCTCCACTTTTCCGGCGGCACCGGGTATATGAACCAGGACATACACATGAAGGAAACCGTGAAGTACTCGAATTACAAGCGCTTCGGTACCTCCGTCCGAATCACCTATGATGGGCAGGACGTGCAGAAAGATGCGCCCGCTCCGGCCAAGCCGCAGTAGCGGCCCCGTTCAGCGCTTCCGGGCCGCGTTTTCCAGCGCGTCGCAGGCGCATCGGAGCCCGTCCTCGCCCTTGAGGCGCTCCGCGGCGGCCCAGGCGCGCGCGGCGTAGGCCGGGTCCCCCAGGAGCCCGCCCAACACCCGGGCGGCGCGCGCGGCCATGTAGCGCTCCCTGGGCAGCACCCGCGCGACCCCCAGCCGCTGCATGCGCCGCGCGTTGTCGGGTTGGTCGTGGCTATAGGGCATCACCAGCATGGGCTTTGCCGCCCGGAGCGCCTGTGCCGTGGTCCCCACGCCGCCCTGGTGCACCACCGCGGCCGCGTGCGGAAACAGGAGCGAGTAGGGCGCGTAGCCGGCGTGGCATAGCTCGGGTGTGTCGGGCGGGGTATGGGCGTGCTTGCCCGTGAGCAGCACGGCGCGCCGCCCCAGCAGCCGCGCGGCTTCGGGCGGGGCGGTGTGCGCGCCGCCTTCCGGTTCCGGGACGATGCCGTCGATGCAGCCCAGCTGCGCTGCATCGGGCGCCGTGGCGCGCAGGGCTTCGGCGGCTTCGGCGCGCTTCGCCGCGTCGCGCCACATGATGGAAGCGCAGGCTTCGGGAGAAATCACGGAGTAGATGGCCTTTTCAAGCATGAGCACGCGGTCCGCCACGGCCAGGGCCAGCGCCCCCCCGGAGCCTCCCTCGCCCGTGATGACCGCAATGGTGGGCGTGCGCAGGCGCGACATTTCGCGCAGGTTGCGGGCGATCGCTTCGGGCCGGGCCGGCGCGGTCACGGCCCCGCCCGGGGGTGGGGGCCCGCCCCCCCAGGAGTCATAACTCAGTCACCTTGCCCGGCTTGGTGCTCCGCGTGCGCAGCCAGA
>CAXTRW010000246.1:0-4340 GCA_964246765.1 uncultured Acidobacteriaceae bacterium
AAATTGCCTCTCCCCGCGCGCGGCGGTTTACGTTGGCGTCGAAGATCGTCCGCGATACGAACACCGCGGTAAAGATGTTTGCGAACAGGCCAAAGGTAAGCGTGATGGCGAAGCCCTTCACCGGGCCCGAGCCGAAAATGAACAAAATGGCGGCCGACACAATGGTCGTAACGTGTGTATCGACAATTGTGGTCCAGGCATGAGCGAAGCCCTGGTCAACCGACGCCGCGGCGCTCTTGCCCGCGCGCATTTCCTCGCGGATGCGCTCGAAGATCAGCACGTTTGAGTCCACGCCCATGCCGATGGTCAGGATCACCCCCGCGATGCCGGGCAACGTGAGCACCGCGTGGGTGTAGCCCATGAAGCCGAGCAGAATAATAAGGTTGAGGATCAGCGCCAGGTCCGCGTTGATGCCCGCGCCCCGGTAGTACACCAGCATAAACGCCATCACCGCGACCATGCCGACCACCGAGGCGAGCACGCCCTGGCGGATTGAATCCGCGCCCAGGCTCGGCCCGACGGAACTTTCCTGCAGGTAGTGGATCGAGGCCGGGAGCGCGCCGGTGCGCAGCAGCATTGAGAGGTCAGACGCCTGCTGCGCGTTCATGCTGCCGCCCGAGATGGTGCCCGTGTCGCGTATCTGGTCGCGAATGTTCGCGACCTCGCGGATTTTATTGTCCAGCACCACCGCCAGGCCCTTGCCCTTGTTGGCCTGGGTAAAGTCGGCGAAGTGGTTGCCGGCTGCGGTGGTCAGGTAGAACGTAACCTCAGGTTCACTGGTGTTCTGATTGGTGCCGGCCTGGGCGTCGCGGATGTCGGTGCCCGCGACCTCGGCGGTTTTCTTGAGGATGTAAACCTGATCGCCGGAGCTCGCAGACGAAGCTCCCGGCGCTGAGTGCACGATCTCCTGATCGAACGGAACAGTGCCGCCGAGCGAATTGCGCGCCTCAGCCTCGGTCGCGAACGGGCCGCCGTCGACCAAGTGGATCTCAAGCCGGGCGGTGGACTGGATCACGTCCTTGACCCGCGCCGGGTCATCGATGCCCGGCAGCTCGACCAGAATCTGGTTCGAGCCGACGTTGTACTCCTGGATGACCGGCTCGGAAACGCCGAGGGTGTCCACGCGCTGGCGAATCACGTCGACCGCCTGCTGTAGGGTGTTGGACTTGAGCACCGCCACGGCGCTCGGCTTCATGGTCGCCGTCAACACGTTGCCCGTGTCCGCGAACTCATACTGCGCCCCATACCGGCCCGACAGCACACCGCGGGCGTCGCCCGCCTTGGCCGCCGCAATCCCGGCAAACTGCAGCAACGCGGGCTGCGACGGGTTGGGTTTCGAGCCGGTCGCGTCGATCCCAGCCGCCTGCAGATCAGACTGCATCCGGACCAGGTCGGAGTCGGTCGCCGCGCTCACGGCCTCGTCCACCATCACCTGCAGAATCAAATGTGTTCCGCCACGCAGGTCCAGCCCTAAGTGGATGCGGTCGGCGAGCGACTGCTTCCACGCCGCGCCCGAAAAGCCGTGCGGCAGGCCGATGATGCCGAAAACAAACACGATCAGCGTGGCAATGATGAGGAGCAGGCGAGCCCCGGGCCGGTTTCGCATTACTTCTTGTCCTCTTCCGTGGTCACGGAGGCGATGGCGTTGCGAGCGACCTCGAGCTTGACCCCATCGGGCGCGACCCGGATATGCAGCGAGTCCTCACGCAGGGCCAGGATTGTGCCCCGGATGCCGCCGGTGGTGGTGATCCGGTCGCCGGGCTTGAGGCTCGCGAGCATCTGGCTCCACTGCTTTTGCTTCTGCTGGTTCGGCCGCATGAGCAGGAAGTAAAAAACCACCGGAATGAGCACGAGCGGGAGAATCGACCCGATGCCCGGTGGCAGGGCGAGCACAGCAATAAGGGACGGGGCGGCGGTGAACAATAAGAATCCTTTTCGGCAAGTGATCGCGCGCACAGCAGCCGCGGACGCAAGAAAAAACGCACAGACTTGAATCAAAGCAACGCGATTCGCTTTTAGTCAAGCATCGTTGAGGTACGGGTAGGTGTCAAGCGGGCTGCGCGTCAGATCATAAGCCGAGGACCTCGGGAGGTTTCCGGCGCAAGAAGTCTTCAATCCTAGCTGCCAGTGCCCGCGCGTCCTTTAATTCGCATTGCCATATGATAAAGGACTGCCAGCCGGCGGCGGTTAAGGCCTCAATGCTTCTCTCGTCGCGCGCCTTATTCTTTTCCAGCTTTTCCAGCCAGAAATCACGGTTGGCCCGAGGCACCCCCGCTCGCTTGCAGTCGTGGGAGTGCCAAAAACACCCGTGCACGAAGATCACCTTGTGCTTCGAGGGAAAAACCATATCCGGAGTTCCGGGAAGGTCTTTTCGGTGGATCCGGAAGCGGAAGCCCAGCCGGTGAACAAGACTCCGAACCGTTTTCTCGGGCGAGGTATCTTTGCTGCGGATTGCGCGCATGTTGGCGCTGCGGTCCATAGCACTTCAGATGTTGAATTTTCTCCGAAGAAACTTTAAGACTTCCATCTGTTCGTCTTGCCCCGCTCTTCGCACCTGCGACAATAGCCAAAGCGCAGTCGGCTTTTCCGAGGTAATGTTCTTTGCGCCCTGATTGCAGGTGGAGCAGAGTGTGCGCAGATTCGACAACTCGTCCCTACCGCCGAGATTTTTGTCTTTAATGTGTCCGAGGTGAAGCCGGACCTTGCGCCCCGTAAAGGGATCGATGTCTCCCGGCGTCAGCCCGCACATCTGGCAAGTGAATCCATTCCGATCCAGCACCTCAGCCCTAAGTTTTGCTGAAATGCTGCGGGCAAACTTGATGGAATACTCCTTCGGTGCTTCCGTCAAGAGGTATTGGCCAGGCTTCAAACCTGCGTTGTCGTTATGAGTGAGAATCGGCCAACCCTCATCCTCGCGCAACTCACGAACACGACGTGCCCATTCACTCACGCCTGCGGCAGTTCGAATCTCGTCTGAATCGAGTGTACGACCCACATTTTCGGTGAGAAATGCTCGGATTTTTGCCTTGGCGCTTAACTTACGCATTGTCGTTCGAGTTCAGCTTCCATCATCCGTGACGTCGACAGATAACCAACGAGCTGCTCGCCGAGAAATTGCGTGTAAGCCGGAGGGATCGCTTCATTTAGCTCGTTTTTCGTCATCCACGAAATGCCCATGGCGTCGCGCGCCGCAGCAATCGTGCAGTTGCCGCCGCCGGTCACTTGTACAAAGTCAACCATGTCGTCCGTCTTGCCGAAATGAGCCTTCCTCTTATCAAATGTGTGCACCTTCGGATGCGGACCATGCTTCGGCGTAAGAATAGGAAAATTGGCCTCAAATAATCGGTGACGAAGAACGCGAAGGCCAGCGAACATGGTGCCGCAGAGAACGACAGGATTTTGAAGTGGTGCGCCTTCTACATTCTCAATAATATACGGCAGGCCGGTCGCGATCAGCATTTCCCGAACAGGTTCAATGAGTCGGGGCCACTGGTCGGCATTGCCGTTTCGCTTTGCAAGGTCAGAGTAAGACTGGCAGGGTGGAGACGCGTGAACCGCATCGAAGCCGTTGAAGAAATCGGGAGCCAAGCTCATGACATCTGCCCGAATGAACGGAAACGGATAATTGGACTGCCGCTTGATGTCGACGCCCACAACATCGAATCCGGCCCTGCTGTATCCCATACCCGCGCCCCCCGCGCAGCAGAATAGATCCACTAATCTGAGCTTCTGCCCGCAAGACACAGGAATCACGACACCCTCCGTTTCAGCCGATTTTAGCCTATCGGCAATTTGGGTCAACTGTTGAATAGCTGTCCGAAATAGCTACATTGCACGTCAACTCCCGCCTAACCCGGCGCATGGTTTCGAGGTAGAAAGCCAGATTATGAACGGAGTTCAGTGTGCCCCCGAGCGCTTCGCCGCTTGCGGTCAGGTGCCGCAGGTAGGCCCGGGTGTAGCGGGCGCAGACCGGGCAGCGGCACTCCGGGTCAGGCGGGCCTTGGTCCTCGGCGAAGCGGCGGTTCTTGATATTGAGCCGGCCTTCCGAGCTGAACAAAAGCCCGTGCCGCCCGGCGCGCGTCGGGATGGTGCAGTCCATCATGTCCACGCCCATCCGCGCGTACGCGCGAATCTCGTCGGGGTAGCCGACGCCCATGACGTAGCGGGGCTTGTCCGCGGGCAACAGCGGCAGGGTCGCGGCGATGATCTCAAGCGTCCGTTCGCGCGGCTCGCCGACTGCCAGGCCGCCGATGGCATAGCCGGGGAAGTCCATCGCAACCATGCGCTCGGCGGCTTCGCGGCGCAGCACGGGGAACATGCCGCCCTGAACGATCCCAAAC
>CAXTRW010000247.1:0-2743 GCA_964246765.1 uncultured Acidobacteriaceae bacterium
GGCGGCACCACCAGCGGCGCGGGCGGCGCGGGTTCGGGCTCCGGCGGCCTCGTGCAGTCCACGCTCGGCACGGGCACCACGGTCAACTCGTACGACCCTGTAATCCTGGGCACCGTCACCGACGAGCACTACACCCAGCCGCTCTCAAACCTGCAGGTGCTCGGCATCCCCACGGTGCAAACCAACACGGTCGCGAGCCAGTTTGAGTACATCCAGTCCTTCGCGACCGGCGCGACAGTCGAAGGCGTGTTCACCAACAGCCGCGTGGCGCAGAACAGCCCTTCCAACATCATCAATCCCACCCTCAACTCCTACTATCACGTGGAGGTGATCCAGCCGCTGCTCGCGGGCTTCGGGTTCGGCCCCAACCTACGCTACATCCGCATCGCGCGCAACGACCGCTCCATCTCCGACATCGCGTTCAAGGAGCAGGTGGGCGCCACCATCACGCAGATCGCCGACATCTACTGGGACCTTGTCAGCGCGTACCAGGACGAGCAGGTGAAAGAGCGCTCCCTGCGCTTCGCCGAGGAGACGCTCGACACCGACCGCAAGCAGCTTGCGCTCCAAGCGATCCCAGCGCTCGACGTCACCAAAGCCGAGGGCGAAGTAGCCACGCGCGACGGCGACCTCACCGTCGCGAAGACCACTTTGCAGCTGCAGGAGTCGCTCATCAAGAACGCCCTCACCCGCAACCTCGACGACCCCATCCTCGCGGAGGTCCCAGTGGTGCCGCTCACGACCGCTTCGCCCGCGCCGCCCGAGGCCGACTCGCTTGCCGAGCTGGTGGCCCGCGCGCTCCGCGACAGGACGGACCTGAGCGAGCTCGACCTGCAGCTCAAGAACTTCGACATCAGCCGCCGCGCCGCCCGCAACGCCGTGCTCCCCACGGTCGACCTGGTCGGCTACTATGGCGGCACCGGCCTCGCGGGCCGCCCGAACGCGCTTTCCAACACGGGCTCCAATGTGCCCGCCGACTTCGGCTCGTCCTTTCGCGGCGCGTTCAACAACAGCTCGCCCGACTATGAGGTGGGCGTGAATCTCGCGATTCCCTTGCGCAACCGCGTCGCAAAGTCCGACCAGTACCGGTCGGAGCTGGAGTATCGCCAGGCCGAGCTGCAGATCCAGCAGCGGCGCAAGCAGATCCGCATCGAGGTCGGCAGCGCACAGTACTCCGTGGAGCAGTACAGCGCCCGCGTCCTGTCCGCGCGCAAGGCCCGCGACCTGGCCCAGCAAACCTTTGAGATCAGCCAGAAGGAGCAGAAGCTGGGCGCGGGCTCCAACCTGCAAACCCTCGCCGCGCAGCACGACCTGGCGCTGGCCGAGTCGAACGTCGCGGCGGCTGAGGCGACGTTTGAGAAAGCGCGTGTGGAGCTGGCGCGGGCCACCGGCGCGACGCTTGAAACCTACCACGTGTCGCTGGACGACGCGCGCACTGGCGTTGTCGCCGCGCCCGCTCCATAATCAGCGCTATGAGCAAAGCCCGCATCCTGATCGCCGACGACCAGGCGCACATCCTGGGGGCGCTCGCGCTGCTGCTGCGGCCGGAGGGCTACGCGATTCACACCGCGCGCTCGCCCGCCGCGGCGCTCGCGGAGCTGGGGTGCGAGAGCTTCGACGCGGCGCTGTTTGACATGAACTACGCGCGCGACACCACCTCGGGCAGCGAGGGCTTGCAGCTGATGCGCGAAGCACTGGCGATCGATGACACGCTGCCGGTGATCGCGATGACGGCCTGGGGCAATGTGGAGTTGGCGGTTGAGGCGATGCGTTTGGGCGCGCGTGATTTTATCCAAAAACCCTGGGAGAACGCGCGGCTGCTCACCGTGGTTCGCACGCAGGTAGACCTGCGCGCGGCCCTGCGGCGAGCGCGCACGCTGGAAGCGGAAAACCTGCTGCTGCGCGCCCCCAACCGGCCCGCTTTCATCGCGACCGCGCCGGCCATGCGGCCGCTGCTGGACGGCATTGCGCGCGTGGGCCCGTCCGACGCGAACGTGCTGATCACGGGCGAGCACGGCACGGGCAAGGAGGTCGTCGCGCAGACGCTGCACGCCGTTTCCCAGCGTGCGTCGCAAACGCTGGTCGCGGTCAACACCGGCGCGCTGCCCGAGGGCACGTTCGAGAGCGAGCTGTTCGGCCACGTGCGCGGGGCGTTTACCGATGCGCGCACCGACCGCGTGGGCCGCTTCGAGCTTGCCGACCGCGGAACGCTCTTTCTGGACGAGATCGCGAACGTTCCCGTGCGGCAGCAGGCCAAGCTGCTGCGCGTGCTCGAGACTGGGCAGCTAGAGCGGGTGGGCTCGTCGAAAACTACTCGTGTGGATGCGCGGGTGCTGTCGGCAACCAACGCGGACCTGCCGCGCGAAGCCGCGGAAGGACGCTTCCGCGAGGACCTGCTGTTTCGCCTGAACACGGTGGAGCTGCGCTTACCGCCCTTGCGTGAGCGCCGCGAGGACGTCGCGCCGCTGGCCGGGCATTTCCTCGCGAGCTACGCGGCGAAGTACCGGCGCGCGCTCACGGGGCTCGCGCCCGCTGCCTTGCAAGCCCTGCTCGCCTACGAGTGGCCCGGGAATGTGCGCGAGCTCGACCACACCATGGAGCGCGCCGTGCTGATGGCCCGCGGCGCGCAGGTCGAGGCCGCGGACCTGCACCTGCCGGCCGCGCGGGCGCGCGCCGGCCGGCTTGGCGCCCGGGGCCGGGGCGGGGGGGGAGCCCGGCGGGGTAGCCAAGCCGACGCCCCCGC
>CAXTRW010000247.1:2753-4297 GCA_964246765.1 uncultured Acidobacteriaceae bacterium
GGGCCGGCGCCGCCGGCGCGGTCGCCCGTCTGGCCGGCCGCCTCGACGCGCTCGCCCGCGCCCACGGCAACGTGACGCAGGCAGCAGAGTTGCTGGGCCTGAGCCGCGGCGCGCTGTATCGGCGTTTGGAGAAGCATGGCATCGCGCCCTAAACGCCGTTTGCCGCTGGGCCGACGCAGCGGACGACGCCTGGGCTATGAGCGCCGCCTGCGCGTGCTGCTGTGGTCCCTGAGCCTGCCGCTATTGGCCCTCGCTGTCGCGCTGCTTCGGCAGTTCCACGCGTCCCCGCTGGTCTGGGCCGCGGCGCTCGGCTTCGCCGCGCTGGGCTGGTCGCTCGTCCAGGCCACAGTCACCGAGCAGCTTTTGCGCCCGCTGCAAACGCTCTCCAACGTCGTCGCGGCACTGCGCGAAAACGACTTTTCCTTCCGCGCCCGGGGCGCGCGCCGCGGCGATGCGCTCGGTGATCTCGCGCTCGAAATCAACGCGCTGGCTAATGACCTGCAGCGCGAGCGCGTGGCCGCGATCGAGTCCTCCGCCCTGATGCGGCGCGTGCTCGCGGCGCTTGAGGCCCCCGTGCTCGCGTTCGATCAACAGGGCGTCCTGCGGCTCCTGAATCGGGCCGCCGCCAACCTGCTCCGCGTCCGCTCTCCTGAAGCAGCGCTGGGCCGCCACGCCGACGCGCTCGGCATCGGCCACCTGCTGCTGGCCCGCGACGAGCAGGTCATCCGCTTCGGCGCGGCGCAGTGGATGCTCCGCCGCAGCGGCTTCCGCGAGGGCGGCGTTCCTCATACTTTGCTGCTGCTCTCCGACGTAAGCGCGGCGCTGCGGCAGGAAGAGCGCCAAGCCTGGCAGCGGCTCATCCGCGTCATGGGCCACGAGATCAATAACTCGCTCACGCCCATCAAATCCATTGCCGGGTCCCTGCGCACGCTTGCCCGCCAGGGCGCCCCAATCGAGGAGTTCGCCCGCCCGCTTGAAATCATCGAGGACCGCGCCGCCTCGCTCAACCGCTTCCTCACCGCCTATCGCCAACTCGCGCAGCTGCCGCCTCCGCGCCGCGAGCCGCTCGAGCTCGGGTCGCTCCTTGAGCAACTCTCGGCGCTCGAAACCAGGGTTCCCGTCTCGCTGCATCCGGGCCCTGTGCGCACACTTCTGGCCGACCGCGACCAGATGGGCCAGGCTGTGATCAACCTGCTGCGCAACGCCGCCGAGGCCGCGCTTGAGAACCGCGAAGCCCCGGCTTGTGTGGAGCTGCGGTGGTTCGAGGAGGCGCCCCACGCCGTGATTTGCCTGCGCGACTCAGGCCTCGGTATCGCCAACCCCGCCAACCTGTTCGTGCCGTTTTACACGACCAAGCCGGGCGGCGCGGGCATTGGGCTTGCCCTGGTCAAGCAGATCGCCGAAGCGCACGGGGGCGCTGCCGCTCTGCGCACCCATCCGGAAGGCGGCGCTGAAGCGGAGCTTCGCATCCCGCTGCCGTAGCCTTTAGGGCAGTTCTCGTATTGGTGTAGAGGGAGAGTTTTGTGGCAGTGTGGCTTTTCCCG
>CAXTRW010000248.1:0-4209 GCA_964246765.1 uncultured Acidobacteriaceae bacterium
TGCAGACCTACACCTTCCCGGCCGAGGAGACGCTGCGCGATCCGGCCCGCGCCGCCCAGCCACACCGTTCCCGCGTCGGTCACCTTGACGTTGCTCGCGTTCGGCACGGTGATCGCGTTGTCCTCAGTCACGTCGTTGGTGAAAAAGGAGTACACGCCCAGCCCATATGGCTGGTGCCCGCAACCGGTGCTTGCAACCACGTACGACGGGTACCCGTTCGCGCTGCCGTCCATCCACGCGCTCTGGCTCGGCACATCGTAGGGCAGCTCGCTCTGGTAAAAAATCGTTTCGCCATTCGCGCCGTTCCATTGCGTCTGCTCCCCCTCATAGTGCTCCACGGCCAACCCCAGAGCCGTCACGTGGCTGCCGTTGACCACCAGGCCGTGCTCGCCGGGGTTCAAATCCCAGCCCGTCGGGGCCGCGCCGTGGTCCGCGCGCCAGGCCCAAATGTTGTCCAGAATCACATTCCCGCTATCGACCTGCAAGCTCGTGGTCGCGGACCCCTCGGTCGCGCCCCCGACTCGAAAAAATACATCGTTGAGCGAGGTCGGGTCGCCGGCATGACCGGCATTCGCGACGCCCGGAGTGCCTACCTCAAACAGCACCGGCGAGCGGACTGGACCGGCGTCGACGATCAAGCCCGCCACCTGAACCCCATCTACATCCGCCACCGTGATCGCCGCATTCCCAGCCTGCGGAACCAGCGTCGCATAGCCCATGCCGAGCACCACCGTGTTCGGATTCGTGACCGCGATAGGCTGGCTGTACTTGTAAATCCCCGGCGTCAAAATCAGATTCTGCCCGGAAGCCAGCGCTGCGTTGATTTCGGCGACCGTGTTGCTGGGCTGCGCGAGGAAGAACTTGCCGATCGGCAGGGAAGTCCCGACCCCCAGGCCCCCGCTCGACCAGGATGTCCCTTTCGAGTTGCTCTGGAGTCCCGGCGAAAACACGTTGTAGTTGCCGCTCGCGTCGACGTACAGAAACGGCTTCTCGCGGCTTACCGGCGTGGCGGCGATATCCGTGACGTTGACAGCCCCCGAAGGGCCGCCCGGGTAGCTCTGCGCCGGCGCGCCCAGCACGCCTGAAAACACGAAGTTCCACACGTAGCCCGTCCAGCCGTTCAGGCTGCTGTTGCGCGTGTACCATTGCTGCTGCGAGCACGGGTTCGTGTTGCCCGACACCGCCGTATCAGCCGTAAAGCCGCCGCTGGCCTCGGCGCACGGATTGGTGGTGCCGATCGAGCCGGAGTTTACATACGCCAAATTTCCCTGCACACTCACACGTCGCAACGACGCCCCCTGCGACACGCCCCAGTCCAATGTGCCGTTCAACAAGCCGCCCTGCGGCGCTTCGGTCAGGTTCTCCTGCGAGCGCCAAAAGTTCTGCGTCATGTTGCCGTCGATCAGCTGATCCACGGACAAGCCGCCCGTGACGCGCACCTGCCCGGGCGTCTCGCCCAGGCCGGCAATCTGCTCATAAAAACCCACCTGCGCGCTGACCGCATAGCTGCCGGGCATGAAAAGCACAGCGCGGCGCGCGGTGTCGAACTGGCCGGCGCCGTTCGCCGCGTTGAGCGCCGCAGTCACCTGGGCTGAGCGCATGTCCGGGGTGAGGATGGTGACATTGGGGCCGAAGTTCGGCGCGGCGGTTTGAGCCAAAACAGCACAGCTCCCGACGAACAAGGCTGCCAGAACCAGAGAGTGCCGCTTAGCGGGGAAAGGGTGGGTTGCGCTGCCGTGCATCGCGTTCGCTCCGGAACAATCGAATTCTTGAGTCGAGTGGCGGACTATAGGCGTGACGGTTTTCACTTGTCAACCGTGGCGCGCCCCGAGGATCGGCTCGCAGCATGGCCCGCACTGCCCGGTAGCCCGCGCGCCTTCGCGTTTGCGGCGAAACTTTTGTGCGCTTTTCTTATTCGGTGCGCGCTTTCTCCCATCTCAATGGCAGCAAAGCTGTGTACTCTTCAGACTGCCCGGTTTCAATCAATCCATGGCCGACAGCACCCTGCACATCCCGAAACTGGCCGACGTAGCCCAGCGCGCAAACGTCGGCAACGCCACCGTGTCCCGCGCGCTCAACGGCGGCCGCAATGTCAGCGCCGACAAGATGGAGCGCATCCTCGCCGCGGTCCGCGACCTGAACTACAAGCCCAACCGCGTCGCGCAAAGCCTCAAGGGCGCGCGTTCCGGCATGGTCGGCATGATCGTTCCCTCGATCTCCGATATGTTCTTTTCGCAGTGCGCCGAAGCGGTGGAGAAGGTCGTCCGCGAGCGAGGCGCGCTGCTCGTCACCCTCGCCTCGCACGACGAGAACGACCGCATCCTCGCCGGGCTGCGCCAGCTGCTGCAGCACCAGGTCGAGGGCCTCATCCTCGCCTCCGCGCAGCCCCACTCGCGCGAACTGGTGCGTGAGCTGCGCGCGCTCTCCGTGCCCGTGGTCGGCATGGACGGCCCGCTCTCTGACGCGGACCTGCCCTCGGTGCTGTGCGAAAACTTTGAAGGGGCGCGCGCGGCCACGGAGCACCTGCTGGACCATGGGCTGCATAAGGTCATCAGCGTCCAGGTCAAACCCGCGCTCTACACTATGCGCGAGCGCCTGCGGGGTTACCGCGCGGCCGCCCAAGCGCGCCGGGTCAGGCCGGTCGAGGAGGTCATCACGGACCGAGCGGGCGCGGTCAAGGTGCTGCGCCGTCACGCCCGCGGCAACGGCTCGGCGCTCGGCATCTTCGCCGGCAACAACCTGTCCGCTCGCTACGTGTGGGAGGCCATCCACACCCTCGGCCTCAGTATCCCAGACCAGGTCGCGGTGCTTTCCTTCGACGACTTCGACCTGGCCGACACCCTGAACCCGCCCATGAGTGTGGTGCAGCAGCCGCTCGAGGAGCTGGGCTCGACCGCGGCGCGCCTCTTGTTCGACCGCATGCGCCCCGCCGCCCCGGGCGAGCCCGCGGCCGAGCCCGGCGAGTCGATCCTGCTCGCGCCGCGCCTCATCCTGCGCGCCTCCTGCGGCTGCCGCCCCGACTCGCGCTGAAAGCCGCCTCGGTTAAAAGCTCACCCGGAGATACCCCTGACCCTGCCTCGGCGTATTGCCTTGACAGGTTTGAACGATAGCGAAAGTGCCGGTGGGATTGTTGGCATTCATGAGATTGCTGATGTTTGTATCGACTTGTCCGCCGTTATTGGTAGGTCCGCAAACCTGCATCCGGTTCAGGATGTTGAAATACTCCATCCGAAGTTCGGCCTGCACACCTTCGCCGAAGCTGAACTTTTTGGCCAGCGTAACATTTTCGTTCGAATTGAACGGATTTCTCAAATTGCTCTGATTCCGCGCCGCGTCTCCCACCGCTGCTTTGCCGGGATCGAGGAAGGCCGCCGTATTCAGCACTGGTGTTCCCTTGTAGTAGTTATTAAAGTTTACGTGAAGGGGCGCGCCGGGCACGACATCCGCGCGGTTGCCGCCGGTCAGCAGCGGTGTCCCGGAAGCAGAAATTCCGAACGGTTGCCCGCTTGCATACTGGAAAATCCCGCTTACCTGCCAGCCGCCGATCACCTCCCGGCTGATAAAGCCATTGCCCCCGGAAAGCAACGGCTTGCCCGCGCCGAACGGCAGCTCGTACACGCCGCTCAACGAGATCACATGCGGCTGGTCCGCCGTGGACACCGCCCACTCCGCGCGCTGGTTGAACTTATTTAAGGCGTTCGGGGTTTGCGTGGTAAAGCCGTGATCGGCGTTCGACATAGTACGCGAATAGGTGTACGAAAGCAGGAAACTCAGCCCATTGGTAAACCGCTTTTGTAATTGCGCCTGCAACGCGTTGTAGATAGACACGCCGTCGTACTCGAAGTTATTCAGGGTGTTGCCGTTCTCCGTGCCTGAAAACTGCGGGTACTCGAGCAGCGCCTGCTGCACGGTCTGCCCCGGATAATCGGTGGAAAACGCAGCGTACGGCTGGTACAAGCCGCCGATGTTAGGTACGCCCACGCTCTGCAGGGCGGCCTGCCCCTGAGGCGAGCTCCATGTCGCGAGCAGCGACTGGCCCAGCGACAGGTAGCGCGGATCCACCTGGTTCGAGTTATTCAGCGCGGAGGCCAGGTGCACCCCATGGTTGCCCACATAGGTGATGGCCGTAAACAGGTTCCAGGGCAGCTCGCGCTGAAGCCCCAGATCGTACATCTGCGAGTACGGCTGGCGAATGCCGCTCTTCTGAAA
>CAXTRW010000249.1:0-4160 GCA_964246765.1 uncultured Acidobacteriaceae bacterium
CGTGGTGCGCTCGCGCGCGGGTGACGCGGCCACCGCAGCGGCGATCCACAACGTGTTCCAGCAGCTCGACCCGAGCCTGCCAGTGGCGATCGGTTCGGGGACCGCGGCGATGGGGATCATGCTGCTGCCCTCGGTCGCGGCAACGGTCGCGCTCGGCATCATGGGCGGCCTCGCGGCGATGCTCGCGGTGACGGGCATCTTTGGGATGGCGTCCTACGCGGTGTCGAAGCGGATGCGCGAGCTGGGGCTGCGGGTCGCGCTGGGGGCCAACCGCGCCCAGCTGCTGGGCGCGGCGTTGGGCCGGCCCGCGCGGCTGCTCCTCGCGGGCTCGGGGGCGGGCCTCCTGCTGGGCGCGATGGCCAGCCGCCTGCTCGCGCATGTGGTCTACGGAGCCACCTCGCAGGACCCGGTGGTGCTCGGGGGCGTGGTCCTGGCGATGGCGCTGCTGGCGCTCGCGGCCACCTGGCTCCCGGCGCGCCGCGCGCTCGCCGCCGACCCGGCGCAGCTTTTGAGGGAGGAGTAGCCATGCAGACACTCTGGAGAACGCTCGGGTACGCGCTCCGCCAGTTCCGGCGCTCGCCTGCGATCACCCTGACCGCGGTACTCACGCTGGCGCTCGGCATCGGCCCGGCTACCGCGGTGTACGCCGTGTTCCGGCAGGTGCTGCTGCGCGAGATGCCGGTACACAATCCGGGCGAGCTCGTGCTGCTGCGGGACCAGTCCGCGTTCAACACGGGCTGGACCAGCACCCACGGAGGCAGTGTAGAGAACTATTTCGCCTACCCGGCGATCGAGGCTTTGCGCAAGGTGGAGCCGCTGCTGGCGGGCGAGGCTCCGGCTCAGGTCACGCTGCTCTCGGGCAGCACCGCCGAACGCGTGAACGCGCAGCTGGTGACAGGCAACTACTTCAACGTGCTGGGCACGCGACCCTTGCTGGGGCGCTTGCTGAACGAGCAGGATGACCGTCTCCACGCGGGCAATCCTGTGGCGGTCCTGAGCGCGAGCTACTGGAAGAGCGCCTTTGGAGCAAGCCCGGCGGTGCTGAACCGCGTCGTGCTATTGAATGGCCAGCCGTACACCGTAGTAGGCGTGGCTGCGGACGCCAGCCTGATGGATGCGCGGCCCGCGGCGGTGTTCGCGCCGCTGGCTACGCATGTCGCGCTTAAAGTCGGGCAGCCGGACTCCCTTGAAGACCCGTTCGCGCGTTTTATTCTCGCGATCGGGCGTATCCCCAGCGGTCAAGCGCGCCCCGCCGCGGCTGCTCTCAACACGGCGTGGTGGAACTGGCGGCGCGACGTGCTCGCCGCGCGAGGAAACAAAATCTCCGACAAGCGCGGCTGGATGCGCACGCACCTTGCTGTGGAAAGCGGCGCGCGCGGCGTCTCCGTCCTCGCTCAAAACTTCGGCACCCCGGTGATGGCGCTCCAAGCCATGACCGCCCTGCTGCTGGTGGTGTGCTGCGCGAACCTCGCGAATCTGCTGCTGGCGCAGGCCGCCCGGCAGCGCGGGCAGCAGGCGGTGCGCCTGGCGCTGGGCGCGAGCCGGGCGCGGCTTACGGCGGAGGCGATGGCGCAGGCGTGCCTGCTGGGCTGCGGGGGCGCTGCGTTGGGTCTGCCGCTCGGCTGGGCCTGTCTCCGGCTACTGGCGCACTCCCTGGCGGCGGAAAGCAGCACACGGCTCGCGGTGGAAGCTCCGTTCGCATGGCCCGTGGTGTTGTTCGCCGTGGGCGCCGGCATTGTGACGAGCGTTCTGTTCAGCGCAGGCCCGGCGGCAGCCGCCGCGCGTGTGCAGCCGGCTGATGTGCTCCGCCGTGCGAGCGGAGTGGTGGGCGGGTCGGCAGCGCGGCTCCAGCGGGTGCTTGTTTCGGGCGCGATTGCTTTCAGCTTCCTCCTGCTGTTGGCTTCGGCGCTGGTGGGCTGGAATCTTTGGAAGCAGAGCACGGCCCAGCTTGGGTTCTCAACGAAAAACCTGCTCACCTTCCGGGTCGACGAAAGCTCGGTCGGCGGAACGCCCGCACGGGTCGATCAGGTCTACAGTGAGTTACTGAACGAGGCGCAGCAGCATGGAGGGGTTGTTTCCGCTGCTTACTCCGAAATGGGACTGCTCGCCGGGAACGAGATGAGCGCGAACTTATCCATCGAGGGGCGCGCAAATCGACTGAACGACCCGAGCGGGCAAAAAGATTACATTAGTCCTGACTTCTTCCGCACGCTTGGCATTCCGCTGCTGCGCGGAAGGAGCTTTTCGGACAGCGACCGCGCAGGATCCGAGCAGGTCGCCATCGTCAACGAAAAGTTCGTCCAAACCTTCTTCGACGGCGACGCAGCGCGGGCCATCGGCGCGCATTTTGACTTCGGCGCCGGCGACCATATGCGCTACGAGAAGCGCATCGTTGGCGTGATTCCCTCCACGTACACGGACTCGCCCGCTCAAGCGCCAAAGGTCCCGCTCGTGTACATGCCGTACAAGCAGCAGTACACGCCCAACCTGCCGCCTACCGCCCAGTTTGCCGCGATCTTTTACATCCGCACCGCCGGCGACCCGGCCCGTCTCGCCGGGGACATGCGCGCGATCGTGCACCGCATCGACCCGAAGCTGCCCGTACTCGACCTGCGAACCATGCAGGAGCAGTGGAGCGCGGACATCGCGGACACGCGCCTGCTTGCGCTGCTCTCCTCGGCGCTTGGCGCGTTGTCAGCGTTGCTGGCCGCGGTAGGGCTGTACGGGGTGCTCTCGTACCAGGTCGCAACCCGCACACGGGAAATCGGCTTGCGCATCGCTGTCGGCGCGAGCCGCGCGCGCGTTGTGACCCTGGTGCTGAAGCAGATGCTGCGCCTCACCGTATGGGGCCTGGGCTGGGGCGGCGTGCTGGCGTGGTGCTGCGCTCGCCTGCTGCACAGTCAAATTGCGGACCTCGTGGCAGCGCCGGTATTGCTTTACATCGCCGCCGGGCTGCTCCTCCTTCTCACCGCCGCAGCCGCAGCGCTTGCGCCCGCGACCCGCGCCGCACACATTGACCCAATCGAAGCCTTGAGGGCGGAGTGTACATGATTGAACTGAAATCGATTGAACGCAGTTACAAGGCAGGCGCGGCGCAGTGGTTTGTGCTGCGCAACATCAACCTCCACATCCGCGAGGGCGACTTTGTCACCGTCATGGGCCCCTCGGGCGCGGGCAAGTCGTCGCTCCTGAACGTGCTGGCGATGCTCGATGACGACTGGCGGGGCGAGTACCGCCTGGAGGGCGAGCCGGTCCACACGCTCGCGCGCAAGGGGCGGGCGGAGCTGGCGCGGCGGCGGATTGGGATGGTGTTCCAGAGCTACCACCTGCTCGACGATCTGACCGTGGCCGAGAACATCGACCTGCCGCTCTCGTATAAAAACCTGCCCCGGAGCGAGCGGCAGGCGATGGTGGCCGACACGCTCGACCGGTTCCAGATCGTGGGCAAGAAAGACCTGTACCCGAGCCAGCTTTCGGGCGGGCAGCAGCAGCTGGTGGGGATCGCGCGGGCGGTCATCCACAAGCCCGCGCTGCTGCTCGCGGACGAGCCCACGGGCAACCTCCACTCGGCGCAGGCGGCGGAGATTATGCGCATGTTCAAGGCGCTCAACGAGGCCGGCACAACAATTGTGCAGGTGACGCACTCGGACGCGAACGCGGCGTATGGGAACCGGGTGATTGAGCTGCGGGATGGGTGGATGACCGGCGACTCTGCCGCGAAAGGCGGGGAGGTACCGGCCCGGTGAATGCTTCGCTGCGCTCCACCTCAGCCGCGCTTGCGCTGCTGCAACCCGCATTGCTGCTCGCGCAAAACGCGCCCGCGCCGCAGTTTGTGACGAACACCCCGGCCCCGGCGCTGAACCTGGACCTGCCGCACTCGCACAATCCGTTCGACACCTACCGCGCGACTCCGGCGCCGGAGGTAAGCCTGGCCAACTCGCCGCGCATCGGTACGCTGATCCGCAACGGCAAGCTGTACCTGTCGCTCGAGGACGCCATTTCTCTGGCGCTTGAAAATAACCTCGACCTGGTGATCGCGCGCTATAACCTGCCCATCGCCGACGCGGACATCGAGCGCACCAAAGGCGGCGGGTTTACACGCGGCGTCAATACGGGCGTCGTGCAGAACACGCCCGGTGGCGGCGTGGGCGGCCTCGGCA
>CAXTRW010000250.1:0-4129 GCA_964246765.1 uncultured Acidobacteriaceae bacterium
GATGAGCAGGGCCGCATCCGGCAGGGCGAAGCCTCGGGGCAGATCACCCGAGGGGGCGCCGCGCACCTGGAGCAGCATCAGCAGGCCATCCACAACCAGGAACGGTCTGACCGTGCCGCGAACGGCGGCCACCTCACCGCGCAGGACCGCCACCAGCTGGCTCGGGAGCAGAACCGCCAGTCCCAGCGCGTGTACCGCGACAAGCACAACCTCGCCACCCAGCCCGGTGTGCCCCCGCGGTAACTTTCGTTCGGGGTTTCCAAGTGGAAAAGGGGCGCCCCACGTCTCGCGTTCGAGGTCCCCGGCTAGCGATACTTGCTCGCCGGGGTGGCCAAACGCGGTTTCTGGTAAGCGAAAGCTAGCGACATCTTCTCTCGACTGCCCCTCACAACTCAACCGCACTGCGTCCCGCGTTTCAGAGCTCATCCGCATAAGGAGTGAAAAGCTTCTGTTCGCAGGCAGTAACCTAAATCAAGTGCAGTACGACGCCACCATCCTCGGAGCGGGCGCGGCGGGCCTATTCTGCGCCGGCCTGCTCGCCCAGCGCGGCCTGCGCGTCCTCCTGCTCGACCACGCTCCCGCTCCGGGGAGGAAAATCCTCATCTCCGGCGGCGGCCGCGCCAACTTCACCCACCTCCACACCGGCCCCGAACACTTCCTTTCGGAAAACCCGCACTTCGCCAAATCCGCCCTGGCCCGCTACTCCCCCCAGGAGTTCGTCGCGCTGGTGGAGCGCCACGGCATTGCCTACCACGCCAAAACCCCAGGCCAGCTTTTCTGCGACGGCTCGGCGCGGCAGATCGTCGACATGCTCCTCGCGGAAGCCCAGGGCGCCGAACTCCGCCTCAGCTGCGAACTGACGCGGCTGGCACACGAGCCCAACCTGTTCACCCTTCACCTGAAAACCGGACCGCCCATCCAAACCCGCAAACTCGTCGTCGCCACCGGCGGGCTGTCGATCCCCAAACTCGGCGCCTCCGGCCTGGGTTACGACATCGCACGCCAGTTCGGCCTAAAGATCGCGCCCACGCGCCCAGCGCTGGTTCCCTTTACGTTTACCCCCGAAGACGCCGCCCGCTTTGAAGGCCTTTCCGGCGTGGCAGCCGAGGCTAACCTGGCGTTGGCGCCTGCCAACAGGCGACGCCCGACGCAGGCATTCCAAGATAAAATCCTGATCACGCATCGCGGCCTCAGCGGCCCCGCCTCGCTTCAGATCTCCTCCTTTTGGCAGCCGGGCTCGACCCTCTCTGTCGACTTTGCGCCCCACCTCACCACCCCATTTGTGCACACTAAAGGCCGCCGCGACCAAACCACCCTGCTGGCCGCCCTCGCAGTCGCAGGGCTCCCGCGGCGCTTGTCCGAGCGCCTGCTCCAGCTCGCGCCACCCGCAAACTGGACGGACGCCGCTCTCGAGCAAACCAGGCAGCGCCTCCACGCCTGGCCCCTGACCCCAGCCGGGACCGAAGGCTTTGCCAAAGCCGAGGTGACCGCCGGCGGCGTTTCCACCGCCGACCTCCACGCCCACTCTTTGGAATCCAAACATGTTCCGGGCCTGCACTTCATCGGCGAGGTCGTCGACGTCACCGGCCACCTCGGAGGCTTCAACTTCCAATGGGCCTGGGCCTCCGCCTTCGCCGCCGCCCAGTCCATCTGACGCATTTAGCGACACTCTCGCGTCACTAGATGCCAAGTTGCGACATCGGGGCTCCATCTTGCGTCCGCTGACCTACCATTGCCCCCAATCGCGCCCCCCGCACGCGCGCCATCCCCAGTACCCTTCGCAAAAGGCGCCCATGACCGCTGTCCCGGCTTCCGTCAAACAGGCTCACAAGCACGGGGAAACCGCGCCGCTTCCGGCCTACTCCGTACACATGGACGCCTGCCGGGCCATCGCCGCTTTTCTGGTCTTTGCCGGCCATGCGCGCCTGCTGTTTTTCGGCGAACACGGAGGGCGCGGGGCCGCCGCAACTGCCGTCGGCAGCGAGGCCGGCGCTCACGGCAACGGCCTCGGCCACCAAGCGGTCATCGTCTTTTTTGTGCTCAGCGGCTACCTGGTCGGCGGCAGCGCCTGGCGCGCTATCCGCGAGCGCCGATGGTCCTGGCACAGCTACCTCCTCCAGCGCCTCACCCGGCTCTGGATCGTGCTGATTCCCGCGCTTCTGATCGGCGGCGCCCTCGACCACATCGGCCTGCACATCTTCCCTCCAGGCAGCATCTACACAGGTCCCCCGGGGCAAAGCATGGTTACGGCCAGCCTCCCCGCCCGTGCCGGCGCTTCCGCCCTCCTCGGCAACCTGTTCTTTTTGCAGGACATCCTCACCCCCACCTACGGCACCAACGACCCCCTGTGGAGCCTTGCCAACGAGTTTTGGTACTACCTGGCTTTTCCCTCTTTCCTGCTCGCGCTGCTCCCGGGCAGGCCGCTGCTCCGGCGCCTCAGCTATCTCGCCTTGGGCGCCGCCATGCTCCTCTTTGCCGGCCGTTCCATCAGCGCGCTGTTCCCGGTTTGGCTGTTGGGCTTCGCCGTAGCCCTTCTGCCGCTTGCAGCCGTCCGCCGGCGCAGAATGGGTTTTGCGCTCGGCTTCCTCCAGTTTGCCGCGGCCAACGTTCTGGCACGCACCCACGCGCTGCCCTTGAGCATCGGCGACCAGCTCCTGGGTCTCAGCTTCGCGGTCTTTCTTTACTGCCTGCTGCAAGCGCGGGCGCCGGTTCGCTCCATGCTTTACCAGCGAGCGGCCGTCCGCCTGGCCTCCTTTTCCTACACGCTCTACGTGGTGCACCTGCCGTTTCTCGCGTTTGTTTGCGCGTGCGCGCTTGAGCCCTGGCGCCCCTGGGCAAAAAATCCGGCGCACTACGCTCTGTTCCTGCTGGTTGCCATGGCCGTGTACGGCTACGCATTTCTGCTGTATCTCGCGTTTGAAAGCCGCACCGACAAAGTGCGCCGCTCCATCGTGGCGGGCCTCAAGCGTGAGCCGGCCAAAGCAAAGCTGGCGGTGTAGCTGCCGGTCAGCCCCGCGCAGGGGAGAAGAAGCCGAAGCTCCCGCTTGCGAAACTGCATCGGCCCGCTCGTCCCGGCACTCAAACAAGCCGGGAGAACTTCGCCATGGCACAACAACAGCGCAAGCTAGGCTCGCAAGGCCTCGCCGTTTCTGAGCAGGGCCTCGGCTGCATGGGCATGTCCGACTTCTACTCCGGCCGTGATGAGGGCGAATCCATCCGCACCCTCCACCGCTCCATTGAGCTCGGCATCACCTTCCTCGACACCTCCGACATCTACGGCCCCCACACCAACGAGCAGCTGCTCGGCCGCGTCTTCAAGGGCCGCCGCAACGAGATCACCCTCGCCACCAAATTCGGCATCCTCCGCGACCCCAAGGACCCGAATGTCCGCGGCGTCAACGGCCGCCCCGATTACGTCCTGAAGGCCTGCGAAGCCAGTCTCCAGCGCCTCGGGACCGACCACATCGATCTGTACTACCAACACCGCGTCGATCCCGACACTCCCATTGAGGAGACCGTCGGCGCCATGGCCCAGCTCGTGCAGCAGGGCAAGGTCCGCTATCTGGGCCTGTCTGAAGCGGGCCCGGAGACCATCCGCCGCGCCCACGCCACCCATCCCATCTCCGCCCTCCAAACCGAGTACTCGCTGTGGACCCGCGACCCCGACCAGGAGATTCTGCCGCTCACCCGCGAGCTCGGCATCGGCTTCGTTGCCTACTCCCCCCTCGGCCGCGGCTTCCTCACCGGCCAAATCAAATCCGAAGCCGACCTAGCACCCGATGACTGGCGCAAAACCAACCCACGCTTCCAGGGCGAAAACTTCCAGAAAAATCTGCAACTGGTCGCCAAACTCGAAGACCTCGCCAAACGCAAAGACGCCACCGCCTCCCAACTCGCCCTAGCCTGGGTTCTCGCCCAAGGCCAGGACATCGCTCCCATCCCCGGCACCAAGCGCGTCAAGTACCTCGAAGAAAACGCCGCCGCCTCAGCCCTCACCATCACCCCCGAAGACCTCAGCGAAATCGAACAGATCGCCCCCGCCGACGCCTTCTCCGGCCTCCGCTACCCCGAAGCCGCGATGGCCACCGTGAACCGCTAGACCGAAAACTCACACGATACACTGATCCCG
>CAXTRW010000251.1:0-4128 GCA_964246765.1 uncultured Acidobacteriaceae bacterium
GCCTAGTGTGGATATCTTCTGGCGCGGTTACACGATGGCGGGTGAGGGGATGGGGACGATGAAGCGGCCGCCGGCTTGCTTGTAGCCGGCCTGCTGCTCCATGATTTCGGAGGCGAAGTTCCAGGCCAGGACGAGGAGGTAGTCGGGCGGGTTTTCCTGGAGCTTGGCGGGCGAGTAGATAGGCAGGCGGTTGCCGGGCATAAATCGGCCCTGCTTGAACTCGTTGAGGTCGACGATGTAGTCCAGGGTTTCCCGGTCGATGTCGCAGTAGCTCAGCAGTGTGGTGGCCTTGGCGGCGGCCGCGTAGCCGGCGATGGTTTTGCCGGACTGCTTAAGCTCGCGGAGCAGCCCGGTAAGGTTGGCGCGCACCTCTTCGACGCGGTCGGCGAAGCCCTGATAAAAGCCGATATCGGTGAGGCCGAGGCGGCGTTCTTCGTCGAGCAGAGTTTTGACGCGCTCACTGGGCTCGCCCGTGGGCTGGACAAAGAGGCGGAGCGAGCCTCCGTGGATTTTGGTGCGTTCGGCGTCGGCGAGGACGAGCCCGTGTGCGCGGAAGAGATTATCGAGCGCGGTGACGGAGAAGTAGCACAGGTGCTGGTGGTAGATAGTGTCGAACTCACAGTGCTCGATCAGGTCGACCAGGTAGGGACACTCAATCACGGCCTGGCCCGCAGGCTTGAGCAGGGACTTGAAGCCGCGGACGAAGCCGTTCAGATCGGCGACATGGGCGAGCACGTTATTGGCGAGAAATACATCGGCGTGCTTGCCTTCCGCGACCAGCTCGCCGGCGAGCTTTTCCGTGAAGAAGTCGTTCCGGCTGGTAATGCCCTCGGCCTGGGCCTTGGCGACCGGGCCTTCGGCGGGGTCAATCCCGAGGACTGGGATACCTTGCGCGACAAAGGTGCGGAGCATGCAGCCGTCGTTCGAGGCAGCCTCAACGACCAAGCTTTCAGGCCCGAGCTTGCGCGCGGCGATGATGGACCGGGCGCTCCCCGCGAAGTGCTCGCGAAGACTTTTCGAGACGGACGAGTAATAAGGATACGAGCGCCCGAACAGGATCTCGGGCGGCACGGTTTCGGTGATCTGGACGAGCGCGCACTCGGGGCAGAAGTTGAGGTCAAGCGGGGCGGTTACATCTTCGCCCCCGAGTTCGGCTTGTGTGAGGAGCCCGTCGGCCAGGGGGGTGCGGCCGAAGCTCAGGATGGGGATGGTGTTGCGGGACCCGCAGGCGCGGCATTGAAATTGTTCAGGCATATCAGGCAGTCTCCAGGACGGCATCGGGAACGGCAGCAGGAACTTTGGTAGATAGACGAGTCCAGCGGAGGTCATCGGCGAGTTCGCCGGTGGCGATCAGCTCGCGGATGTGGGCGATCCGCTTGTAGCGAATACCCTCAAAATCCGCGGTGGTGAGGTCGGTCTGCTGAAACGCGCGGTAGAGCTCCTCGGCGCCTTTGCGGGCGGTCCACTGGGGCTGGAAGGCGGGCAGCGTACGGTAGATCTTCCCGCAGTCGACCCGGTAGCAGCGGGTGTCGGCGCCGCCGCCGGGCGCGAACTCGATGGTCGAGCCGGGCACGGTGGCTTCGACGATCGCGGCTAGATCGCGGACCTGGTAGTTTTCCTCCGGCAGCCCGACGTTGAAGGCCTGGTTGTGGACGAGGTCGAGAGGCGCTTCCATGGCCGCGAGAAAGGCGCGGGAAATGTCCTCGATGTGGATGATGGGGCGCCAGGCGGTGCCGTCGCTTTTGAGGTGGACCTTGCCTGTCGCGTACGCCCAAGCGACCAGGTTATTGAGCACCAGGTCGAACCGCAGGCGGGGCGAAACCCCGTACGCGGTGGCGTTGCGCAGAAAGGTGGGCGAGAAGCCGGAGCCGGCCAGCTTCGTGACGTCTTCCTCGACCCGCAGCTTGCTCATGCCGTAGGGCGTGACCGGGTTTGAGGGCGACTCTTCGGTGAGCAGGCCATCACCGCCCGCGCCGTAGTAGGAGCAGGAGGAGGAAAACACAAACCGCTGGATGCCGGCCTGCTTCGCGAGCTTGGCCAGCCGGACCGAGGCCAGGTGGTTGATGTCGTAGGTCAGGTCCGGGTTGAGATCGCCGAGCGGATCGTTCGAGAGCGCGGCGAGGTGCAGCACGGCGTCAAAGCCTTCGAGATCCCCCAGCTCGACGTCGCGGATGTCCTTGCGGATGGACGGAACCGCAAGCGGCTCCGTCCCAAAGGTGCAGCGCTCAAAGAGGTTGGAGTCGAGCCCGGTAACGCTATGCCCGGCCGAGAGCAGCAGCGGTGTCAGCACCGTTCCGATGTAGCCCTCGTGCCCCGTCAGTAATACGCGCATTCGATTCCTCCCAGATTTTCCAAGGTGCGTTGCCGTCAGACCACAGCTGTTCGAGCAGGCGTTTTTCGCGGATGGTGTCCATGCACTGCCAAAAGTCGGAGTGCCGGTAGGCCATCAGCTCGCCGTCGCGGGCCAGGCGCTCGAGCGGCTCTTTTTCCCAGTGGGTCGCGTCGCCGTCGATGTAGTCGAAGATCCCCGGCTCCAGAACAAAGAAGGCGCCGTTGATCCAGCCTTCCTTGGTTTGCGGCTTTTCAGAAAATTCGCTGATCTGGTCGCCCTGCATCTCCAGGTGGCCAAAGCGCGCGGTGGGCCGCACGGCGGTCAGGGTCGCGAGCTTGCCGTGCCGGCGGTGGAAGGCAAGCAGGTCGTTGAGGTTGAGGTTGGACACGCCGTCGCCCCAGGTGAGCATGAAGGTTTCATTGCCGAGGTAGGGCGCAAGACGCTTGATGCGGCCGCCGGTCTGGGTTTTCATGCCGGTGTCAATCAGGTCGACGCTCCAGTCCTCGACCGGCAGACCGCTCATCTGGACTTTGCCGGTGGCGGTCGAGACCCGGAGGTCCCGGTTGAGCGAGCAGTAATCAAGCATGTACTTCTTGATCACCTCGCCCTTGTAGCCGAGTCCGAGCACGAACTCGTTCAGGCCGTAGTGGGCATAGTGCATCATAATGTGCCACAGGATCGGCTTGCCGCCGATCTCGACCATAGGTTTGGGGCGGACATCGGTTTCCTCGGCGAGACGCGACCCGAGGCCTCCTGCGAGAATGGCGACCTTCATGCTGTTTTTTCTCCTTGTGCTTGAGCTGCGGTGCGGCGTTCGCGGCGGGACTGGTACCGCCACAGAAGCTGGTCGGCGGCGCGGACCAGGTCGCCGGCCATGGGGCGGTGGTATTTGCGCGCCCACTGGAGCACGACCTGATAAGCGCGGGCCTTTTGGGCGGGCGAGAGCGGGCTGAGCTTGACCGACTGCCAGTAGCGGGCGAAGATGTTGAACTCGGGGAAGCCGATCTTCTTGGCGCGGCTGGGGTCCCACCAGTCGATATTCGGCAGCGTCCCGGAGGTGCGGGTCAGGCGGCGGCCCTTGCCGCTGATGCGCTTGGGCATGGCCAGGCTCGACTGGTGCTCGTGGCGGGTGCTCAAGAAAAGCCGCTCCGGAATCTGGTGGAAAGGCCCGAGCAACCCGAGCTGCGCGAGCAGGATGCCGTCGGCGTTGGCGAAGCTGCCCATTGGCGGGATGCTTCGGAGCGCGCTCATGCGGTGGATGCCGAAGATTTCATAGCACTGGTGCTTGATAAGAACCAGGTCGGTCCAGCGGATGACGGGGTCCGGGTCCGCGGTGCGCAGCGGGAGGTCGTAGTCCCGGAGAAACCCGCCCTCGGCGTCGACCTCGCGGGTTTGGGCGTAGGCGACAGTGAGCGCGGGGTTCGCTTCCAGCGCTGCAATGGCCTTGGCAAAGTAGGTCGGCTCGCAAAAGTCGTCGTGCGCCGCTTGCTTGTAGTACCTGCCCCGGGCCAGGTCGTAGACCTTGCGGAAGTTCGGGCCGGCGCCGATGTTGTTTGAGTTGCGGCTGTAGCGGATGCGCGCGTCGCGGGCGGCGTACTCGCGGCAGATTTCCTCGGTTCGGTCGCTGGAGGCGTTGTCGGACAGGATGAGTTCGAAGTCCGTAAAGGTTTGGGCGAGGATGGAGTCCAGGGCTTTGGTGAGAAAACGGGCGCCGTTGTAGACGGGCAGGCCAATCGAAAGCGTGGGTTCGGGCGGCATTGGGAGAACCTCCTGCGGGCAAAAGTTCGAAGTGGGTC
>CAXTRW010000252.1:0-4123 GCA_964246765.1 uncultured Acidobacteriaceae bacterium
CGCAGGGTGTCGGCGCCGGGCATGCGGGCTATGCCCAGCGCGGGCGGTGTGCCGTGCGGCGTGGTGGCGGCGGTGATGGCGAGTCCGGTGGGTAGGCCGGGCAGGTCGGGCATCCAGGCGGCGGTAACGGGCGCGCCGGCGGTGATGCCTGGGGTGACGGTTAAGTAGCGGACGTCGTCGTTGACGGGGAGGGCGGAGACGGGCGCGCCGTACTCCCATTGCAGGTCGTCCCAGCCCCAGCCGGGGCCGTAGCGCTCGTCGGCGAACAGGGTGTCGTCGGCGATCACCGCTCCATCGACGGCGTGGATGCCGTGGGCGGCGACTTGTGCGGCCAGCGCGTCGAGCCCGGCCAGCGGCGTGGTGGAGCGGTCAGTGCGGCCGGCGTACGGGTAGACGCGGCCGGACAGCGTGGGGTCCGCGCCGCCTACGAGGCGCAGGTCGCCGTGCAGCGTGCCGCTTGCGTCGACCGGGCCCTCGGCGACCACGCGGGTGCTCATGGAGTAGGTGGGGCCGAGGAGCGCGAGGGCGGCGGAGGTGGTGAAGAGCTTGGCGTTGGAGGCGGGCTCGAACAGCTGGGCGTCGTTGTGGGCGTAGAGGATTGCGCCGGTTTGGGCGTCCAGGACGGAGACGCCCCAGTGGGCGCGGGCCGCAGCGGGGGTGGAGGCGAGCAGGGCGTCGAGGGCGGCGGCTGGGGTAGGACGCGCGGCCGGGGACGGTGTGTTCTGGGGAAAGGCGAGGCCCGCGCTGCTGCGGAGGGCTGCGGCGAGCGCGAGGGGTGGGAAGAGGCGCATGCTGCCCCGGAGTATAGCGCGCCTAGGGGCGCGTAGCGCATGAGCTTCGGCTCCGCGTAGATAGCAAACCTTCCTTGCGGAAATCAAATGCTAAGACCCCCTGCGCGGGAGGCGGCCACTTCGTGGCGGGTGTTTGTTGATTCGTGGCGCTCTCGAATGTCGCGAACCGACCGACGGGTAGACTGCGGAAGCTGTAGTTCAGCATTGACGAAAACACCCCACGAAGTGGGCGCCAGCCGCGTAGGCGGTTTTAGTAGTTGCTGGCCAGTGTCTGCACTGGCGCGTCCATGCGAGAGCGGGTCCTTCGCTGCCGCGAAGCAGAACCCACGTCTCAAAATCGAGACATGGGGCACCCAGATGGTTTTATGCCGTGAGTCTGCATTGGCGAGGAGTTGTTCCGAAGGCCGATGTAGCATCGGGGCTTATGGGATTTGTCGTTCGTCCGTGGCATACTTGGCAGCTGCGAACTCGCGCGCTCGCGCTGGGGGAGCGGACGCGGGTGATGGGAATTGTGAATCTCGCGCCCGACTCATTTTCGGGCGATGGGGTGCGCTCGGTGGAGGAGGCTGTGGGGCGGGCGCTTGGGATGCTGGAGGAGGGCGCGGATGTGCTTGATCTCGGCGCGGAGTCGACGCGGCCCGGTTCGGGTGCTGGGAGCGAGCGGGCGATTTCCGAGGGAGAAGAGCAGGCGCGGCTGCTGCCCGTGCTGGAGGCGCTGCGGCGGGAGCGGCCCGAGGCGATCGTTTCGGCCGATACCTACCGGGCGGGGACGGCGCGGGCGGCGCTCGCGGCCGGGGCGGAAATCGTAAACGATGTGAGCGGGTTTCTGTGGGAGCCCTCCCTCGCCCGGGTGTGCGCGGAGGCGCGGTGCGGAGTGGTGCTGATGCACACGCGCGGGCGTCCGGATGAATGGCGCGGGCTGCCTCCGCTTGCGCCCGAAGAGGTCGCGCCGCTGGTGCTGGAAGGGCTGCGCGGGCGGCTCGCGGCTGCGCAGGCGGCGGGGGTGGATGCGGAGCGGATTGTGCTGGACCCTGGCTATGGGTTTGGAAAAGCGTTTGGGGCGAACTATCCACTGCTGGCGCGACAGGATTTGCTGCTGGCGCTGGGGCGGCCATTGCTGGCTGGGGTGTCGCGGAAGTCGTTTCTGGGGAGAACGCTTGCAGTTTTGCGGGATGGAATCGATGCGCCGCCGGAGGAGCGCGAGACGGCTTCGATGGCGGCTGGGGTCGCGGCTGTTCTGAACGGGGCGAGTTTGCTGCGGGTGCATTCGGTGCGGGCGGCTGTGGAGGCCGCAGCAATTGCGGATGCGGTGCTGGCGACGGCTGTAATGCCATAAGTTACGCTATTAGACGAGTGTTTCTCTTCCTTGCGCCGCAGCGAACCGTTTCAAAGTGGGAAAGGCTCCGTTACCAAAGTGTCCCGCGCTCCAGGATTTTTCTCGGCGCCCACACCCCGAGGGTTTACCTTCCAGGTGCTGGCTACCCACTCGCGGAGAAATGAAAGTGAAATCCCTGATTGTTTTGTTCTGCTCGTATATGCTGCTGCCGACTTCCTTTGCGGAGCAAAGGTTTGGACGACCTATCGTAAAAGTAAGAGACTCCAAATCGTACCTGTTCAATCGTACTGATGACGTGAAATACCCAACTCTTTCCGATGAGCGATTCACCGTTAGCTGCCTTGTCTTTCGCGGAACGGAGCGGTATTACACCGAAGTAGTTGTTACAAACAAGACACAAGCCCCGGTGTGGCTACCTAAAGGCTTTATCGCATTTGAAAAGCCCGGGTACACGGTGTATCCCGTCGATACCATGATGGTGGCACGAGAGGAAGCGGCTGGAGCCGGAGCGACGTATGTGCCCACGCGCGCACCTTACGTCCCTTCCACCTACAATACGACAGTCAATGCTACCGCGTACACATACGGAAATCAGACTAACGTCTCGGGAACCGCGACGACTACTGCTGATTACTCGGGGCAGGCTGGAGCAAATATCGGTAACGCGATCGGTAATGCAATTGCCGCACGCCGCTTTTACAGGGGCCAGCAAAATGCCGCCGCCTTTGCATGGTTCCTGACGACGCATTCACAGACGGATTTGGACGCTCCTCTTCAGCCGGGTCAGTCAAGAACCATCGTCGCCAGCTTTGAGCAGGCGAAGCGAAAGAAAAAACCGTTCGATGTCAAGCTTAGACTTGCTGACGATACATTTACCTTCGAATACAAGGAATAAAAGTAGCAGCTCTGCTGAAGCGAGGGCGCATTATTTCCCGGCTGCTGTGTGAGCCGCCGAATGATGGCGCTACCTTCGTGAGCCCACGTCTCAGAATCGAGACGTGGGGCACCCGTGTTTGATGTATCTCCGCGCCCATATCTCCTGTAACTCAGGAGCTTAGTGGCTTGCGGAAGACTGCGCCTGCGCGCGGTACTTCTTCGCCAACGCCTCGTCCGCGAGCGCCTTGATGAAGATACCGCCCACAACCGAGCGGGCCTGGAAGGGTTCCTGTTTGCCGGTAACGGTGTCGTACCAGTCGCTCAGGGGGACGCGGCTGGGGGTTGTGTCGGCCCACTTGGCGATGGGCGCGACGAACTGCGTGAACTGCTGCTGCGTGCCCATGGTGGCGGACCACAGCTCCCAGTCGAGCTTGGTGTAGTCCCGGCGCGAGTCGAGCGGGACGCCGTAGGCGTTTTCGTGGGCGAGGTAGAACTTCTCTTCCGATTCGCGCAGGGAGGGCGGGAACAGGTTGAGGCCGAGCACCGTGTCCCAGACCAGGTTGTATTTCTGGCTCCAGGTGCCGGGTTTGTCGAACGCCAGCTTGGTGTGGTCACCGTCGGCGGCCATGCCCATGAACTGCTTGGCCATGCCCTCGGCGGCTGTGCGGTACTGTTTTGCTGCGTCGGTGTGGCCCAGGCGCTTGGCCATGTCAGAGTAGGCGCCGATGGCGTCGATGGCCTTGATGGACAGGTTGGCGTTGTGGGCCAGGTGACCTGCGAAGTCGTCGGTGGAGAGCTGGTTGGCGGGGTCGAGGCCGGCTTGGCGAAGGTAGTTGGCCCACTTGGTGAACTCGGGCCAGTAGCGTTCGACGAACCGCGTGCTGCCCTGGGCCTGCACGAGCGCGTCGGCCATGATGATGAGGTCGCCCGACTCCTCGACCGGCATTTGGTCCTCAACAGACACGGTGCCGCCGCCGTAGGTTTGGCCGTCGGCGATGGGCCAGGTGCCGATGTCGTGGGGCGCGAAGGGGAAGGGCCAGCGGCCGGAGTCGGCGGCGTAGTGCATGACCGGCTCCATAATCGCTTCAACCAGCGCGGGGTTGAAGAAAAGCAGGATGGG
>CAXTRW010000253.1:0-4060 GCA_964246765.1 uncultured Acidobacteriaceae bacterium
CGGTAAAGGCGAGCGCCCGGTCCTCGTAGATTACCTTGTAGTTCTGCTCCAGCAGGCTCATCGTGAGGTCAGCATCCTCGGCGACCGTGTTCAGCGGGTAGCCGCCGCCGCGGCGCACCGCGTCCGTGCGCCAGGCGCCGATGGCTCCCGGCACCACCGTGACCACGTCGAACAGGTCCAGCGCGCGCCGCTCGAAATTTTGGCTTGTGATGTACTCAAGCGCCTGCCAGCGGGTCCACAGGTTCACGCGGTTGCCCACCTTGGCGTTGCCCGCCACGGCGCCCACGCGCTCGTCGGCGAAGTGGCACACCAGACGCGAAATCGCGTCCGGCGCAATCACCGTATCGGCGTCGATGCCGATGTAAAACTCCTCGTCCAGCCGGTCGAGCGCGCAGTTCAAGGCCTCCGCCTTGCCCGCGTTGGGCTTCGTCAACACCGTAACGCGTCCGCTCGCGATCTCCGCCCGGTATGCCTCAAGGGCCACATCGAAAGTCGCGTCGGTCGAGCCGTCGTCGATCACAATCACGCGCAGGCGCGGGTAGTCCGAGCGCAGCACGGATCGAATCGTTCGCACGATCACGGTCTCCTCGTTATAGGCCGGCACCAAAACGGCGATCTGGGGCTCGAACACGCCCGGCGGAGTTTTCCGCTTGCGGAATCTATCGATGAGCGCGCACACGCCGATAATGATGAGCCGGCCGCTCATCAGCACGTCACCGACAAAAAACACAAACACCACAACATGGCTGAGCGACGAGAATGCGAAGAACGCCACCCGGTCCACCCGCGCCTGCCAGCGCAGGCTGGGCGACAAGGGTGGCATCACCTCGGCGCGCGTTTTGCCCATCAGCTCGGAGACGGGCACAAACTCGTACCCCCGCGCGCGCAGCTCGGTAATCAGCACCGGCAGCGCGGCCACGGTGGCGCTGCGGTCCCCGCCGCCGTCGTGCATCAGGATCACCGACCCGCGAAACTCCGGCCGGGTATTCATCGCGTCCAGCTGCCGCAGTACCCGGTCCACGATCTGCTGCGGAGTTTTCTTCGGGTGCTCGTCCCAGTCGTCGGTGTCGATCTTGTTGCCGACGATGGTGTAGCCCATCTGCTGGATTTTGTAGGCCGGCGCGGCCTGGTCGTTGGTATCCGGCTCCTGGTCGATCGAGTACGGCGGCCGGAAGTACAAGGGCTGCACGCCCAACTCCGCGCCGAACAACCGCTCGGTGAGGTTCAGCTCCAGCTTGAGCTGCCGGTCGGAGATCTCGGAAATATCCGGGTGCGTGAAGGTGTGATTGCCGATCTCATGGCCTTCGCGCAGGTAGCGCTTCAGCAGGCCCACATTGTCCTGCGCGGCCTCGCCGATCACCATAAACGCCGCGTGTACGTGGTATTTCTTCAGCACGTCCAGGATTTTCGGCGTCCACTGCGGGTCCGGGCCGTCGTCGAAGCTCAGGGCCAGCTTTTTGGGGGTGTAGCCGTAGGAGTGCAGGCCATAGGGCTGGGGCAGCGCGGTCATGCGCTCGTCGGTGACCGTAAACTTTGAGGAATCCAGAAATATGTCGCGCGCGCCCGCTTTGGGCGTCGAGGTCACGCGCAAGATGTCGCCCTCGCCTGAAGTCGCGACGCCCGCGCCCGGCGGGACTGTTTTCAACAGGTCCGGCGCGTTTTTGGCCGAAGGGTGGTCCCACACCGACCACAGCGAACCGTCCTCGGAGCCCAGCTTCCATAGCGCAAAAGTCCGCAGTCCCATTTGCCGCGCCGCCCGCAGCTCGTTCAACGCCGAAACGCTGTCCAAGAACCACACCTGGTGCCGCACATGCTCGTCATCGTCGTCGTAGGCGAAGTGCGGGTTCAGTTCGTCGCCGTTAAAGCTCACCGTCGCGCCCGCGTCCCCGGCGCGGTCCCAGGCTTCCTGCACGGTAATGTCATCCACGCCGTCGATTTTGTTTGAAAGCAGGCGCCCTCGGTCATCGATGGGCTGCTGCCAGTCGTAGCCGTAGTTGCCGATGGCGCAGAGCAACTTCTGCTTCGGGATGTACTTCATCGCACGGGCCAGGTTGGCCTCGAACCAGTCCTCGGCGGCCACCGGGCCGGGCTCGGACGAGTCCTCGTGCTGGTCGTAGTTCATCAGGATCACTCCGTCGGTGGCCGCGCCCATTTGCCGCAGCACCGTCGCGTCCGCCTCCGAGGCGACATTGACGTACAGCTTCAGCCCTTTGGGGGCGAAGTCGTGGTGCAACTCATTGAGCCACTGCGCGTACAGCTTCATCGCGCCGGGCGAGAGCTGCTCAAGGTCCATGCAAATGCCCCGGTACTTCGGATTGGCCGAAAGCAGTTTGTCGAGCTGGACGTGCAGCCGCTCCCGCGCGACCGGGTCCTTCAGCATAGCCGCGGCCACAGCGCCATCCCACTTGTTGGCCACGGTGTTGTAGTCGTTCAGCATCGGGAAGACTTCCGTGTCTTCCTTGGCCGCCGCGATCACGTCGTCAACCTTGTTTTCCGGGTCGATGCCGTGCACGCCCGCTTTGTCCACCACGCTGTAAAAGTGGGCGGGGTACTGATCGGTAACCGCCTTCAGCTGGCCGTCCGGGGTCACCAGGTGCAGCCAGTCCGGGAACAGGATGTCGATCTGGTGGATATGGGCTTTGAGCGACGCGTCGCCCTGAGGGTCGCTCACCTGGTAAAACGCCGCGCGGATGCCCTCATCCTGGTTCAGCACGACCTCCGACGGCCGTCGATGGGTCTTGCGCCGCGCCGGGCGCAAAGCTCCCTTTAGGCGCGCCGAGGCCGGAACATACGCGTGCACATTGTGCCGGTCGCCCGGGAAGCCGAGCCCGGGAAGCGACTCTTTTTTGAGCACGCCCACCGAGAACAGCACCAGAACCAGCGTCGACAGGACCGCCACGACGTCCAGAATCCGCCGCAGGCGCTTCCATCGTTTCCGGTCCGGGTCATAAAAAACAGGTTTCATGCGTTGTGCCAGCTTACCCTTTTCGCGTGCTGCGAGGCCATCATTGCCGGTGCCCCGATCCGCGCGCAGTATCATTTTCGGGAATGTCGTCCCGCCCCGCCCAAAATGGGCCGATCCTTTCCCTGCGCTCCGTCGTCCCGCTGATCCTGGGCCTGCTGCTCCGGCTCTGGTTCGTCTATCGCGACCCCGTGCTGTCGGGCGACCCGCTGATCTACGGCGCGATCGCGCGCAACCTGCTCCAGCATGGGGTGTACGGGTTCGCGCCCGGCGCGCCCACGTTGATCCGCCTGCCCGGTTACCCCCTGTTTCTCGCGGCGTGCTTCCGGCTTTTCGGCGTCGAGCGCTACTACCCGGTCCTCTTGATTCAGGTCGTCGTCGACCTGCTCGGGTGCGTGTTGTTGGCCCGTATCGCAGTCCGTTTAGCGCCGCTCCGGCTTAGAAATCGTGCTGGGACCGCGACCTTGTGGCTCGCGGCGCTGTGCCCCTTTACCGCCTGCTACACAGCCGCCCCGCTCACGGAGACTCTGGAGTTGTTCTCGATCTCCGCCGCGCTGCTTTGCTTCGCCCGCGCTCTCGGTGTCGGCGAGTCGCCCTTACCTGATCGACTCCGGGCAGGCGAAAAGGTCGCCTCCCCGGAACAGTGCGCCTCGCGTCGGGCCAAACCGGCCCGTTTTCCGCCGCGCCCCAAAGCACTCGCCCTGTCCCTCCTTGCATGGACCTGCGCAGCCCTGCTCCGCCCGGACGGCGCTCTGCTCGGCGTCACACTTTGCGCGGCCTTGCTCGCCTACGGAGCGCGCCAAGGTCAAGCCCGGCGATCGCGTGGCTTGGCGGTGACCGCCGCGCTCGCTTCCCTGCTTGCCTTTGCGCCCTGGACCGCGCGCAACTGGCATACATTCCACGTCTTCGAGCCGCTCGCTCCCCGCTACGCCACCGACCCCGGCGAGCCCACCAACCCCGGCTTCCAGCGCTGGACCAAAACCGTCTGCGCCGACCTCGTCTGCACCTCCGAAGTCTACTGGGCCGCCGACGACTCGCACATAGAACATGCCGACCTGCCCAGCCGCGCCTTACACTCGCCCCGCGAGCTCCAGCAAA
>CAXTRW010000254.1:0-4057 GCA_964246765.1 uncultured Acidobacteriaceae bacterium
CGCGAATTGATTCCCGCCAACGGGAGGGCCACGACGGTCCGAGGTGCAAGCACCAACAAAGACCCGCCACGAAGTGGCCGCTGGCCGCGTAGGCGGTTTTAGGTTTCTCTTTTCGGCGCCAGCGCGTGCAGGGCCAGCAGCGTCTCAAGCAGCGGCTTGAGCAGGTCGAGCCGCAGCGCATTCGCGCCGTCGGATTTGGCTTCCGCGGGGTTGTCGTGGACTTCGAGGAAAACGCCGTCGACACCCGCAGCCACCGCGGCCCGCGCGAGCAGGGGAATGAACTCCGGCTGGCCGCCGGAGACGCCGTTGGCGGCCGAGGGCATCTGGACCGAGTGGGTGCCGTCGAAAACCACGGGCGCGAGCCGGCGCATGATGCCGAGCGCGCGCATATCGACAACCAGGTTGCCGTAGCCGAAAGTCGTGCCGCGCTCGGTGAGCGAGATGCGCTCGTTGCCGGTGCTCGCGATCTTCTCGACTGCATGTCGCATATCGTCAGGCGCGACGAACTGGCCTTTTTTCACGTTGACGGCCCTGCCGGTCTGGCCCGCGGCCACCAGCAGGTCGGTCTGCCGGCAAAGAAACGCAGGAATCTGCAGCACGTCCGCCCCGTCGGCGGCGATCTCGCAGTGGGCGGGCTCGTGCACGTCGGTCAGGACGGGGAGGCCGGTGGTCTCGGCGATGACGCGGAGGATGCGTGTGCCCTCGCGCAGGCCGGGGCCGCGGAAGCTCGAAACCGAGGTGCGGTTGGCTTTGTCGTAGGAGGCCTTGAAGATGTAGGGGAGCCCGAGGTCCTCGGCGATGCGGCCGATGGACTCGGCCATGCGGCGGGCGTGGGCTTCAGACTCGATCACGCAGGGGCCGCCGGCAAGGAAAAGCCGGCCTGCGCCGACCGGAACTGGGCCTATTTCGAAATCGGGAATCACAGAGATTATTGGAACATAAAGCTGTTGTGAGCCGGAATACGACCGGATAAGCTATTGGGTATGCTCCTCATGAAGGAAAAGGACCAGAAAACCATGTCTGTTGTCGATGATTTCCGTAAGGTGTTGCAGGACTTTCTCGCGCCTGAACTGCGCGAATTGAAGGCGCCCTTGGACGCTGTAAATCAGCGGCTCGATTCTATGGATCAGCGCGCGAAGGATCGCCACACGGAGATTCTCGATGCGTTCCGAGCCAGCGATATCCGCATGGACCGGCGCGTAGATTCAATTCTGGACTTTGCGGCACTGCGGGGCAAGGTTGCGGTGCTCGACGCGGAGCGACAGGCGCGGCTGAAAGCGTCTTAGCTTTCGGCGAGCAGCACACGATCCGATTTCCTGGCGGATCGGCCGAAAACTCTCCGGCGGGCCGTTTGCAAATCTGTCTCCAGCCGATGAGCCAACGCAATCGCCTCCTGCCCGCTCCAACATAGCAGAAAGCAGGAGGCAATCATGGCAGGACCGAGAACGCCACATACGGAATCAGGGCAGAACCAGGGATTTGAGGCCAGCGATCAGGAAGGCCGGGCCTCGGCAGAAACAGTCGCGCGCGGGGAGGACGCCTACTCGGCCGGAACGGAAGGCGCGCAGATGGGGACCAACCGCGGGGCCGCGCATGCGCCCGGTACCGGGCCGAGCCATCATGGGTCGCATCCAGTAGAGACTTTGCTGGAGGGCTCGCTGACTTCGCGCGCGCCGGAGGGCGGCGGGCAGGGGATTACGAACCGTTCGCAGACGGAGGAAAGCACGGGGCAGGCTCCGGTAGTGCGGGAACGGCCGGATGTGCAGTCCGGGATTAATCAGGAGCGGCAGGACGACGATATCCGGTAGAGTGAGCGGGAGGGAAAAGCGGTCCCGAGCTTTCGCTCGGGAGTACCCACGTCTCAAATGCGAGACGTGGGGCACCCGTAGTGGTTCCGTCTAGAGTGGAAGAGAGACTTCGTCCACGCGTTTGGCTTGCGCTTGGCGCCGGCGAGCGGCGTAGCTTGCCTGGATAAAGGCTGAGAACAGGGGGTGCGGCTCGAGGGGCTTCGATTTGAACTCGGGGTGGAACTGGCAGGCGACGAAAAACGGGGGGCCGGGGATTTCAACAATCTCGACATAGGTGGCGTCGGGGGTGGTTCCGGTGATGCGCAGGCCGGCGCCCGTGAGCAGCGGCTCATACTCACGATTGAACTCGTACCTGTGGCGGTGGCGCTCGGAAATTTCGGCCGTCCCGTAGGCCTGGGCGGCAAGTGAGTCGGGCTGCATCGCGCACTCCCACGCGCCCAGGCGCATGGTCCCGCCCATCTCTTCGACGCCCGTGAGTTCGCGGAGCTTAAAGATAATCCTATGCGGCGTAGCGGGGTCGAACTCGCTGGAGTTAGCCTCGCGAAGGCCGCACACGTTGCGGGCGTATTCAATGCAGGCGGTTTGCATGCCGAGGCAAATGCCGAAGTAAGGAACCCGGTGCTCGCGGGCGTAGCGGATCGCGTTGAGCATGCCTTCGATCCCGCGCTTGCCGAAGCCGCCGGGGACAAGAATGCCGTCGAAGCCAGCCAGTTGCGAGGCGTAGTCTGGCGTTTCGAGGCCTTCGGCTTCGATCCAGGTCACGCGCAGCTTGAGCTGGTGCGCGAGCGCGCCGTGGGTCAGCGCTTCCTTGAGCGATTTGTAGCTGTCCTCGTACTCGACGTATTTGCCGACGATGGCGATGGAAACCTCGCCGCGCGGGTGGTAGGCACGGCGCACCAGCTCGCGCCAGCGGTCGAGGTTGGCTTCGCGCGGCTCGAGATGGAGGTACTTGAGGATCAGCGTGTCCACTCCCTCCTCGGCGAAGTTGAGCGGAACCTCGTAGATGGACTCGACATCCCGCGCGCCTATGACGGCGCGCTCTTCCAGATTGCAGAACAGCGCGATTTTACCCTTGATCTCGTGCGAAAGCGGCCGGTCGGAGCGGCACAGCAGGATGTCGGGCTGGATCCCGATCGAGAGCATTTCCTTGACGGAGTGCTGGGTGGGTTTGGTTTTCAGCTCCTGCGCGGCGCCGATCCAGGGCACCAGCGTGACGTGGACGAAAACGGTGTTTTCACGGCCCAGCTCCTGGCGCATCTGCCGGATGGCCTCAAGAAACGGCTGCGATTCGATGTCGCCGACGGTGCCGCCGATCTCGACGATGGTCACGTCCGCCGGCCCCGCGCCCTCGACGCGGCACGCGACCCGGCGCATGGCGATTTTGATCTCGTTGGTGACGTGGGGGATCACCTGGACGGTCTTACCCAGGTAGTCACCCCGGCGCTCCTTGGTGATGATTTGCTCGTAAATGCGCCCGGTGGTCAGGTTGTTGTCCCGGGTCAGGCGGGCATGGGTAAAGCGCTCGTAGTGGCCCAGGTCCAGGTCGGTTTCCGCGCCGTCGTCGGTGACGAACACCTCCCCGTGCTGGAAGGGGCTCATGGTGCCGGGGTCCACGTTGAGGTATGGGTCGAACTTCATCAGGTTGACCCGCATGCCCCGGCTCTCAAGCAGGCAGCCGATGGAGGCCGCGGCCAGGCCTTTGCCGAGCGAGGAAACAACGCCGCCGGTCACGAAAATGTACTTGGCTGACACTGGGAATGCCTCCTGGGCGTGGGTTCGCGCGTACCGGGGAGGTACGGTCTAGTATCGCAGACCGGGTGCGGGGCGGGAAGCGGGAAATCCCGGTAGGGTGGAGGTGTGCGTGGGCTTCAAGTTGCGGGTGCGGCGGTGCTGCTTGTGTGCGTGGGGCTGTTTGTCTGGTCCACGCGCGGATGGCCGCTGGTGAACGACCCGGCGCTGATGTATTACGTGGTTTTCCTGATGGGCAAGGGGATGGCGCCCTACCGGGAGATCGCCGACATCAACCTGCCCGGAGCATACGTGCCGGAGTGGATTGCGAGAGGGCTGGCGCACCTGCTCCATGCACCCGATGCAGCTGTTTGGCGCGGGATGGACTGGCTCGCGCTGCTGCTCGCAGGGTGGGCCATGGTGCGGATCGCGCGGCCGTGGAGCTGGTTCGCGGGGCTGTGGGCCGGGTGCTTGTTCGCGCTGTATCACGGGCGCGATGGGGTAGGCCACGCGGGGCAGCG
>CAXTRW010000255.1:0-4026 GCA_964246765.1 uncultured Acidobacteriaceae bacterium
GCCCATGGGATTTCAGGCTGAGACCGACCAGCCTGTCTTGTTGCTGCTCCTAAAACCGCTTACGCGGCCGCCTTTGGGGTGCCGCTTTTTCGTGTACCCCTTTTATTCGGCCGGCGTTGAGGTGTTGTCCGCTCCGCCTTCTTCGCGCGCCTGATCGAGTTTCTGCCGCTCTTCCTTGAGAAATCGCTGCTCGATCTTGTTCAGGGAGGTTTTAGGTCCAGCGGCATTGCCGTTGCCGCCACCATTGCGGGGAGCGAACCCGCTGGGTGTGCTGCGCGCCGGGACGAAGGAGGTAGGCCGGGACGCGGCGCCCCCAGGGATTCCGGGGCGGCGCAGCGCCTGCTGCTGGGGCGCGGGCACCGCAGCGGCTTCAAGCGCCGCCATCACGGTCGGTTGAGCCCCGCGGGGGCGGGTCGGCAGCGCGATCGGCCTGCCGTCCGGCCCCACGATCTGCATCAGGTAAAGATACCGGACCGTGTCCTCCTGGAAGCGGAGCATCATCTGCTCAAACATGTCGAACGACTCGCGCTTATAGGCCACCAGAGGGTCCTGCTGGCCGTAGCCGCGCAGCCCGATGCCCTCCTTGAGGTGGTCCATGTTGAGCAGGTGGTCCTTCCACAGCCCGTCCAGCACGCTGAGCATGATGACCCGCTCGTGATAGCGCATGCCCTCCGCGCCGATTACCTCTTCCTTAGCTGTGTAGCGGTCTTTGAGGTTCTCGAAAATCGCGTCCCCCAGCTGCGAGCGGCTCATATCGTCCGGATTAATGCCCTCTGCGTCGAGCTCGAGGCCGTACTGGTCTTTGATTTTCTGCCGCAGCACCGCTGTGTCCCACTGGTCGGGGTGGGCCTTTTCGGGCGCGGTCTCGTCGAGAATCGCGCTCAACAGGTTGGGGACGTAGTCTTCGACCACCAGTTCGCGCTGGTCAAGTTGATCCGCGCCTTCGAGCAGCCCATGGCGCAACCCGTACACCGCCTCGCGCTGCTTGTTCATCACGTCGTCGTACTCGAGAAGGTGCTTGCGGGACTCGAAGTTCTGCCCTTCCACCGCCTTCTGCGCGGCCTCGATGCGGCGCGAGATCATGCCGCTTTCGATCGGCACACCCTCCTCCATGCCCATGCGCTGCAGCAGGGTGGAAACCCACTCGCGCGCGAAGATACGCATCAGGTCGTCTTCAAGCGAAAGATAAAAGCGCGAGGCGCCAGGGTCGCCCTGGCGTCCGGCGCGGCCGCGAAGCTGGTTGTCGATCCGGCGGGACTCATGCCGCTCGGTGCCCAGGATGCACAGGCCGCCCGCTTCGATCACAGCGGCATGCTCCTGCCGGACCTCCTCGGCGTGGCGCTCCAGGGCTTTTTGCCAGTCGGCTTGGGTGCACTCGTACTCCTGGCCCTGGTAGTACCAACGCTCCATGCCCGGCGCGGCGATGGCCTGGATCTCGCCCTGAGCCGCCGCTACGGGCTTGGCTTTTTTGCTCTTGGCCATCTCCTGCTTGGCGATGAACTCCGTGTTGCCGCCCAGCAGAATATCTGTCCCGCGCCCGGCCATGTTGGTCGCGATCGTGACCATTCCGAGCCGCCCGGCCTGGGCGACGATCTCGGCCTCGCGCTCGTGGTATTTCGCGTTCAAAACGACGTGGCGCACACCCTTGTGCTGCAGGATCTGCGACAGCCGCTCTGACTTTTCGATCGAGGTCGTCCCGACCAGGACGGGCTGCTTCCGCTGGTTGAACTCGGTGATCTCGTCCGCGACCGCCGAGAACTTTTCTTTCTCGGTGCGATACACGACGTCCGGGTATTCCTTGCGCTGCATCACCCGGTTGGTCGGAATGACTACGATCTCGAGCTTGTATATCTTGTCGAACTCGACCGCTTCAGTTTCCGCGGTGCCGGTCATGCCGGACAGCTTCTTGTACAGCCGGAAGTAGTTCTGGAACGTAATGGTCGCGAGCGTCTGGTCCTCGCGCCGAATGGTCACGCCCTCCTTGGCCTCGACGGCCTGGTGCAGCCCGTCGGACCAGCGGCGCCCCGGCATGAGGCGCCCTGTGAACTCGTCGACGATGACAATTTCGCCGTCCTTGACCACGTACCCCACATCGCGACGGTACAGCGAGTGCGCCTTGATCGCGACCTCGACGTGATGCTTCAGCTCCCAGTTGTCCACGTCGGCGATATTGCCGATCCCGAGCAGGCCTTCAATCTTCTCCCAGCCCTCGTCGGTCACGGTGATGGACTTGTGCTTCTCGTCCACGACATAGTCGCCGGTCAGGATTTTCTGCTCGCCTTTTTCGATCTCCTCGCCTTTCTCGAGCTGCGGGATGATGCGGTTCACGCGGACGTATTTGTCGGTGGTCTGGTCCGTGGGGCCGGAGATGATGAGCGGCGTCCGGGCTTCGTCGATCAGGATCGAGTCGACCTCGTCGACGATCGAGAAGTAGTGCCCGCGCTGGACGCAGTCCTTGAGCTCGAACTTCATGTTGTCGCGCAGGTAGTCGAAGCCGAACTCGTTGTTGGTGCCGTAGGTAATGTCGGCGGCGTAGGCCTCGCGGCGCTGGGCGTCGTCCAGGTCGTGGACGATCACGCCCACAGACAGGCCCAGGAACTCATAGATCTTGCCCATCCACTCGGCGTCGCGCTTGGCCAGGTAGTCGTTCACGGTCACGACGTGGACCCCTCGGCCCGCGAGCGCGTTCAAGTAGCAGGGGGCGGTGGCGACCAGCGTTTTGCCCTCGCCGGTGCGCATTTCGGCGATCTTGCCCTGGTGCAGCACCATGCCGCCGATCATCTGCACGTCGAAGTGGCGCATCCCGACCGCGCGCCGGCCCGCCTCGCGCACCACCGCGAAGGCCTCGGGCAGAAGCTCGTCGAGCGCGCGCTTTTCCGCCGCCGCGACCGCGTCCTCGCCGTCGTTCCGCGCCCCCTCGACCGCCTCGGTGATGCGGGCCTTGAAGGCAGGGGTCTTCGCCCGCAGTTCCTCGTCGGACAACCCCTCGAGCGCGGGCTCAAAGCCGGCGATCTCCTCGACCACCGGGGTGAGGCGCTTGACCGCGCGTTCGTTGCTGGTTCCGAAAATCTTGGTTAATGTTCCACCGATCAATGCGGGTTCCTCGTCATCCATCAGTGTAAACGCTGGCGGCGAGGTGCGGCTGGCTATTGCAAGAGAGCGGGGTTAGTCCATACACTTAGTCCACTGGGGAGGCGAACGTGAAAACAGTGAACATGCACGAAGCGAAGACCCACCTGTCGAAATTGGTGGCCGAAGCGGTCGCGGGCGAGCCATTCGTGATCGCGAAGGCGGGTAAACCGCTGGTGAAGGTCGAGCCCGTCACAGAGAAGCCTAAGCCGCGCCGGCTGGGCTTTATGGAAGGTCAATGGAAGGTGCCGGACGATTTCGACACATTTATGAAAGACGAAATTGAGGAAATGTTTTACGGCATCGGGGACGGGGACAAGTTCGCCGGACTCGATTTTCCCTTTCCGAAGCCGGGCGATCCGGACCAGCGGTTCCAAATGTCGGCGGATGAGTTCAGAGAACGGCTGAAAAAGGAGCAGGAGCAGCCATGAATCTGCTGCTCGACACGCAGGTTCTGCTATGGGCGGCTTTTGAGTCGACGAAGCTGCCACCGCGCATGCAGCGTGCGATCGGCGACCCTGAAAATACCGTGTACTTCAGCAGCACGGCAATTTGGGAAACGGGCATCAAGTTCGCCGCAGGCCGTGAGGACTTCCAGTACGACCCGCGCGCATTGCGACGAAATGCGCTGCGCCATGGATATATGGAACTTGCGATCACGGGCGAGCACGCCTTGCAAGTCGCATCGCTGCCGCTTTTGCACCAGGATCCGTTCGATCGCATCCTGATTGCGCAAGCGCAGTTTGAGGGTTTCACGCTGCTCACGGTAGACGGGCTGGTCAGGCGCTATCCGCAGGTGCAGTTGCTTTAAAGCAGAATCACGGCTACTGTGCCCAGCGGAACTGAACAGGGTGCTGCCGTTCCTTAAAGAACGGCAGCGTAAGCGAATGTGACTCC
>CAXTRW010000256.1:0-4005 GCA_964246765.1 uncultured Acidobacteriaceae bacterium
CATGGCGCGGCAGGCCGAGGCGGAGCGGGAAAAGCGGTCCAAGATCATCAACGCGGACGGCGAGTTCGAGGCGGCGCAACGGCTGGTGGACGCGGCCAAACTGCTGGCCGAGCAGCCGACGACCCTGCAACTGCGCTACCTGCAAACGCTGAAGGACATCGGCAACGAGAAAAACACAACCATTATCTTTCCGCTGCCGATCGAGATGCTTTCCCTGCTGGGGCGCTCGGTACCGGCAGCAAACCCCGTCGCCGGCGGCCCTAGGATTGTGACCGATGAGACAAGCGCTGGAGCGTAACGGCGGCCTCCTCGAAGGGGAGGAGGAGTCGCGGGATCTGGTGCTGGGTGCGCCCGCGCTGCTGGGCATTTTTCTGGCGGTTGGGATGGTCTGCGCCCTTTGCTTCGGGTTCGGCTACTCGCAGGGGCACGGCTGGCGCGGGCTGAGGTCTCTTCCCGTTGCGCAAAAAACCGCCCCGCCCGAGCCGAAGCCGCTGGCCGCCGCTCCCCTCCCGAAACCCGCGCCGGGCGTCAGCATCGCTGAGCCGGACTCGGGCGGTGCGGTCACGCCCACGCCTCGGGCAGACGGGTCGCCGCAAGCTGCGATTGCCGCCCGTGAACCCGCGCTGGAGACCACTTCCGCGAGCGCGGAATGGATGGTACAGATTGCCGCGGTAAGCCGCGCGGCGGACGCGGAAACGCTCACCCGAGCGCTTCGTCGCGGCGGCTTCGGGGCGATCGTGCGCACCTCCTCGGCGGATGAGTTTTTCCATGTGCAAGTGGGGCCGTTCGCGACGATGGGGGCGGCGAAAGCGATGCGCGCGCGATTGGCGGGTAGCGGCTACAACGCTTTCGTCAAACCTTAAATTTCGTGGTCAGGGCTCGTTTTTTTATCGAAGTCCAGTTCCAAGTGGGGTCGTGAGCGTTCTGGGCCATAGCCCTGTCGCTCACGAGGACCCACGTCTGAACCACCGGACGCGACACGTGGAGCGCCCGTTGTGGATTTATTGCAGCTTCGTTTCGGTTTGGTCCAGCAGCGAGGAGGCGATGGCCGCGCGAACCGCGTCCCGCAGCGCTTCGCGGGTAGGGAAATCCGCCGGGGCGAGCGGGCGATGGAGCACAACGTCCACCGTGCCGCGGCGCAGATGCAGTGCGCCCTTGGGCAAGAGCGCGCCGGTACCGACCAGCGTGACGGGAACGACCGGAAAGCCGCACTGCATAGCTAGGAAAAACGGGCCTTTCTTAAATGGCAACAAACGGCCGTCCGGGGAGCGTGTGCCTTCCACGAAAACGGTGAGCGAGATGCCCGAGGCGAGCCTTTGGGCAGCCTCCTCGAGCGAGCGCTTGGCGTCCTCGACGGAGCCGGAGCGGGCTACCGGCACAAAGCCCGCGAGCGTCATACCGCGGCCCAGCAAGGGGATGCGCAGCAGTTCCTGTTTGATCAGCATGGCCATGCGCCGGGGAGCAAGCGCGGCGGCCAGCAGCGGCGGATCGAGATTGGAGGCGTGGTTGGACAGGAACAGGTAGGCTTGGCCGGGCACGAGAGGCTGCTCGACGCGCAAGCGCGTGCGCACCCCGGAGGCGCGCAGGCCCAGGCCGCCCGCCCGGACGCCCCAGCGATACAGCAGGGCTGCGTTGCGGGTGAGCGCGGCCCAGGGCAGCAGCAGAAAGCCCACAGGGATGGCCAGAGCTCCCCACGCCGCGAGCAAAAAGTAGGCCCGGAGCATTTACTGCTCACACAACTGGGCGAGGCGCGCGGGAAGTTTCTCGTAGATGCCTTCGAAGCCGCCGTTGGACAGGATCGCGACCACATCGCCCGGGGCCAGCTCGGGGGCGATGCCGTCGACAATATCGTCGGCGTGGGCATACAGGGCGGCCTCGTGGCCGGCCGTCGCGAGCGCTACGATGACCTGCTCGGGGTGCAGCCGCTCGGGCTCAGGGATGCTTTCCTGCTTGAAGACACCGGCCAGGACAACCCGGTCGGCGAGCGCGAGGCTTTCGACCAGTTCGCGCTCGAACACATTGCGGCGCAGGGTGTTGGAGCGGGGCTCGAGCACGGCCCAAAGGCGGCTTTGGGGATAGGCGCCGCGCAGGGCGCGCAGGGTTTCGCGGATGGCGGTGGGGTGGTGGGCGAAGTCGTCGATCACGGTGATGCCGTTGATGACGGCGCGGATTTCGAGTCGTCGCTTGACGCTCTGGAAGGTCGCGAGGGCTTCGGTGATGGGCTCGGTTGGGACGCCCTGGCCGGCGGCGAGCGCGGCGGCGGCTGTGGCGTTGAGGGCGTTGTGCTCGCCCGCCATGGGCAGCCGGAGCTGGGCCCAGGGCTCGCCGGCGCGGGTGACGGACCACTCGGTCGCGCCCTCGCGCTGGTGCATATTCTGGACGCGCCAGTGGGCGTCGGGGCTGAAGCCGTAAAACTCGACCGGGCAGAAGGCCTTGGCGACGCACTCGCGAACGTGCGGCGCACCCTCGAATGCGACGATGCGGCCGCGGCGGGGGACCAGGTTGACCAGGCGCTTGAACGCGGTCTTGACGGCGTCCAGGTTTTGGTAGATGTCGGCGTGGTCGAACTCGACGTGCGTGAGGATGAGCGCGTCGGGGTGGTAGTGCATGAACTTGGGGCCTTTGTCGAAGAAGGCGGTGTCGTACTCGTCGCCTTCCAGGATGAAATCGCGGCCGGCGCGGACTTGAAAGCTGGTGCTGAAGTTTTCAGCCACACCGCCGATAAGAAATGAGGGCTCGCGTCCAGCGGTTTCATAGATCCAGGCCAACATGCTGGTGGTGGTGGTTTTGCCGTGGGTGCCGGCGACGACCAGCGACTCGCGGTTTTTCAGGAACTCTTGCTGCACCAGCTGGGCCATGGAGGTGAACGGGATACGGGCGTCGAGGACGGCTTCAAGCTCCGGGTTTCCGCGCGAGATGGCGTTGCCGACGACCACCAGGTCGGGCCGGGGCTCGAGGTTGCGCTCGCTGAAGGGCTCGGCCACGGGGATCGAGAGCGAGCGCAGGAGGTCGGACATGGGCGGGTAGGCAGCCTGGTCGGAGCCGGTCACGCGGTGGCCCTGCAATTGGAGCAGGCCCGCGAGCGAGGCCATGGCGGTGCCGCAGATGCCGAGGAGGTGGATGTGTTTCGCGTTCATTCTTGTGCCTTTAGCTTCGCACACGCACGGCGGGCTCGAGGAGGGTGAGGCTTGCTTCCGATGGTTCGGCCTGGAGCCGCGCCTGGACCCCGAACGGGAGCGTGATGTTGGCGCGGGAAACGTGGCCGGAGCGCAAGCCGATGGTGACCGGGCCCGCGAAATCGCCGAGCGCGTGGAGGATCGCTTCTTCGAGCAGGGCGGTCGGGGCACCGGGCGAGTGGCAGTCGAGCATTTCGCCGAAGATGACACCGGAAACGCCCTGGAGCTTGCCTGCGAGCACCATTTGCCGGAGCATGCGGTCAATTTGGTAGGGGCGCACGGCGACGTCCTCCAGAAAGAGCAGCTTGCCTTCGGTTGCGGGCGGGTAGCGAGTGCCAAGCGAAGCGGTGAGAATCGAGAGGCAGCCGCCGTAGAGGGTTCCCTGGGCCGTGCCGGGGCGCAGGGTGCGGAGGCCGTCGTAGGTGTGGGTTTGGCCGCTGAGGACGGCGTGAAAGCTGGCTTCGTCGACGCCGTCGTCGCGGGACCAGTCGCCGGCGAGCAGGGGGGCGTGGAAGCTGGGGAGGCCGGTTTGGTCCAGGAGCCAGGTTTGCAGCGCGGTCATGTCGCTGTAGCCGAAAAGAGGCTTGGGGTTGGCGCGGATCAGGTCGAGGTCGAGGCCGGAGAGCAGGTAGTTGCAGCCGTAGCCGCCGCGGGTGCACTGGACCGCGTCGATTTCCGGGTCGGCAAAGGCGGCGTGCAGGTCGGCGAGGCGGTCGCGGGCCGCGGCGCTGAAGTACGGAGCGTGTTTCGCCTGCGCGTGCGGCTGGAACCGGAGCTCCCAGCCGCGCGCCCGCAGTGCTGCGGCACCCGCATCGATGCGGTCCTGCCG
>CAXTRW010000257.1:0-3997 GCA_964246765.1 uncultured Acidobacteriaceae bacterium
TGAGATGCGGTCGTGAGCTTTCGCTCACGAAGACCCACGTCTCAAAATCGAGACGTAGGGCACCCGTACTGTGATCGGTCAAAACAGGATTTGCGATTGGTTGAGAAAGAAGGCTTGGCTAGCGCGGCTGGCCTTGCGCTACGGCGGGGGCGGCGAGTTGCGGGCTGGCGACGCCGAGGGTGAGGGCGGCGTCGCGGGCGGAGCCGAGAAAGCGGCCCGGGACGACGCCCAGCAGCAGGGTGGCGGAGGCGGCGAGGAAGATCGCGAACAGCAGCGGAACCTGGACGCGGGGCATGCCCTCGAGCAGCGAGCCTTCCGCCGGTTTGGAGTAGATGGCCGCGAGCAGGCGCAGGTAGTAGAAGGCGGCAACGCCTGAGTTGATGAGGCCGACGATGGCGAGCGAGACTAGCCCTGAGTGGAGGGCGGCGGCAAAGACGTAGAATTTGCCGAAGAAGCCGCCGGTGAAGGGGATGCCGATGAGCGAGATAAGGAAGAACGCCATCGCGCCGCCGAGCAGGGGGGAGCGGTAGCCCAGGCCGCGGTAGTCCTGGGTGGTGGTGAGGCGGTCGTCGTAGCCTCCGGCGTGGGAGATGACGGCGAAGATGCCGACGTTCATCGCGGCGTAGGTGACGGTGTAGAAGCTGGCCGCGGCGACGCCATCGGCCGAAAGCGCGGTAAAGCCGACCAGCAGATATCCGGCGTTGGCGATAGAGGAGTAGGCCAGCATGCGCTTGACATTGCGTTGGCGCAGCGCGCCGAGGTTGCCGATGCACATCGAGAGCACGGCCATCCACCAGACCAGCGGCTCCCAGTGCGCGTAGAGGGTGGGGACGGCCTCAAACAGGATGCGGAGCAGCACGGCAAAGGCGGCCGCCTTGGGCGCGGGGGCCAGCAGGCCGACGTTGGGGGAGGGGGCGCGCTCGTAGGTGTCGGGGGTCCAGACGTGGAAGGGGGCGGCGGACACTTTGAAGCCGAGGCCGATAAGGATCATGCCGACGCCCAGGGTGGCGAGCAGGGGCGTGGTGCTGCCCGCGAGCAGGTGCGGGATCAGCTCGATGCGGGTGGTGCCGGTCGCGCCGTAGATCAGGGCGATGCCGTAGAGGAAAAAAGCGGTTGCGAAGGAGCCGAGCAGGAAGTACTTGATGGCGGACTCGGGGCTTTTGCCGGTTTTGCGGCGGAAGCCGGCGAGGATATAGCTCGATATTGAGGAGATTTCGAGCGCGACGAAGACCAGCAGGAGCTCGACAGCGGAGGTCATGAGCATGGAGCCGACCGCGCCGAAGATGGTGAGGGCGAACATTTCGCCCAGGTTTTCCTGGTCGCGCTTGACCGCGTCGAGGGTGGTGAGGAGCGATACGAGCACAATGGACGCGATGAGGACATGGAAGAAGCCGGAAAAGGCGTCGGTGCGGATGGTGTCGAAGTAGGCCGTGCCGGGGGCTAGGTGGAGCTGCTGGATGGAGGCGATGAGCGCGGCGATGGTGCCGATGACCGCGAGCCAGCCCATGTTCCGGCGCGAGGCGGCGCGAGGCAGGACCGGGTCGATGAGCATGATGAGGACGCCGGTGACGGTGAGGATGACTTCGGGGAGGATGCGGAGCAGGGAGTTCATTGGGCCTCCGCTTGGTGGACTGGAATTGCGTAGCTGTAAACGCGCCAGTGGTGGCCGACTGGGTGACCGGTGTAGTGCGCGACGGCGGGGGTGATGGCGCGCATCCAGTAGGGCGAGGCCACGCCCATGACCAGCATGAGCACGATAAAGGGCCAGAGCATGACGTGCTCGCGGCCATTGACGTCGCGGACGTTGATGCGGTGGCTGACCAGCGTGGACTGGCGGCCGTAGAAGACCTTCTGGATGAAGGTGAGGGCGTAGGCGGCGCTGGTGATCACGCCCAGGGTCGCCACGGTGCCCCAGGCGACGTGGGTCGCGAAGGCGGAGGAGAGCACCAGGAATTCGCCGACGAAGCCGTTCAGGATAGGCAGGCCGACCAGCGCGAGCACGGTGATGACGAAGAAGGTGACCATCCAGGGAAGGCGAGCGGCCAAGCCTCCGTAGGCGGCGGTGTCGTAGGTGCCGTAGCGCTCGTACAGGATGCCGAGGAGCGCGAGGAGGCAGCCACCGATGAGGCCCTCATTGATGGTCTGGTAGAGGGCGCCGTCGAGGCTGGCGATCGAGAAGCAGAAAATGCCGAGGGTGCAGAAGGAGAGCGCGGCGAGGGTGCCGAAGGCGACGATGCGTTTGAGGTCGCGGGCTACCAACGCGTTTAAAGACCCGTACAGGATGCCGATCACCGCGAGCGCGACCATCCAGGGTGCAAAGAGGCGGGACTCCCGCGGGAAGAGGCCCAGGTTGAAGCGGATCAGCGAGTAGAGGCCCAGCTTGCCGGCGACGACCATGGCCATGGCGGTGGGGGCTTCCGAGAAGACGTCCGCGAGCCAGCCGTGGAGGGGAAACACCGGGACTTTGACGGCGAAGGCGAACAGGAACGCGAAGGCGGTCCAGGCCAGGGCGGTGGGGCCAATGGCGAGGTGGCCGTTCGCGAGCATGGCCTGGAGCTCGACGAAGTCAAAGGTGCCGGCCTTGGCGTACAGGTACAGGATCGCGACCAGGAACAGCGCCGACGGGATGAACGTGTAGAGGAAGAACTTGATCGCGGCGGCCGGCCCGCGGGTGCGGCCGAACATGGCGATCAGGATGGCCATGGGGATGAGCGACAGCTCCCAAAAGCCGTAGTAGAGGAAGATATCGAGCGAAACGAACACGCCCAGCATCGCGGTCTGCTGGAGCAGGAAGAAGAAGTAGAACTCCTTGGCGCGGGTCTGGATGGCGGTCCAGCTGGCGAGGACGCCCAAGGGGGCGAGAAAGCCCGTCAGCACCACGAGCCACAGCGAGATGCCGTCGATGCCGACGTGGTAGTGGATGTTTGGGGAGGTGATCCAGGGGTACTGCTCGACGAACTGGAAGGAGTGGTTGGTGTAGTCGTAATGCGCGGGCAGGGTGAGGGTGAGGGCGAAGGTAAGGAGCGAGACCGCGAGCGCGACCCACTGGATCAAGCTGCCCCGCCGCGGCAGCAGCGCGACAAGGATGGCGCCGACGGTGGGGACAAAGGTCGTGATGGTGAGGATGTGGTCGTTCAAAGCGGGGTCCTTAGCGCGCGAGCGCGGCGACGGGCGCCGTGTGGGTTCCAAAGCCGAAGAGGACGAGGAGCAGAAGCACCGCCGCGCCGAGGGCGAGCCAGCCCGCATAGGAGCGGATATTGCCGGACTGCATGCGCTGGGCGATGGAGCCGAGGCCCTTGACGCCCTGGCCGAGGCCGAACGCGCCGCCGGTGATGATGCCGGTGTCGACGAAGCCGCCCAGGATGTAGCGCGAGAACCAGAGTGTGGGGCGGGTGAAAACGGCGTTGTAGAGCTCGTCGATGCGGTACTTGTCGAGCAGCAGCTGGTAGGCGGCCCGGTAGCGGGAAGCGAGCTCGGCGGGGAGCGCGGGGCGTTTGTAGTACATCAGGTAGGCCACGCCGAAGCCGCACAAGGCGGTGAGAGTGGAGACCACGGCGAGCGTGACTTCGAGGCCCGAGTTCTCGGCGCGCGCCGTTTCCGTGCCCACGTGGAGCACGGGGGCCAGGAAATTGCGCAGGTAGTTGCCCTCGCCGGGCAGTCCGAGAAGGCCGCCGAACACCGCTCCGAGCGCGAGCACGATCAGCGGGAGGAGCATGATCCAGGGGCTTTCGTGCGGCTCGCCGTGGTGGGCGCTGTGCGGGTCGGGCGAGTGGATCGCGGCGTGCGGGGCGGCGTGGCTGGTGGAGGCTTCGGACTCGCCTGCGGAGGCTTCGGCGTGATGCGTGGGTTCGGGGGTGTGCGGGTGGGCGGCGGTGGCGCGGCTTTCGCCGAAGAAGGTGAGGAAGTACAAGCGGAACATGTAGAAGGCAGTGATGCCGGCGGTGAGGGGGCCGATGAACCAGAGGACTTTCGCGCCCGCCATGGGAGAGGTGAACGG
>CAXTRW010000258.1:0-207 GCA_964246765.1 uncultured Acidobacteriaceae bacterium
CCGGGCGGCCGCATTTACCCGCGGGCGGTGCTGTACCCGGGGGTGGAGCTGGGCGCGCGGGTGGTGGTGCATGCGGGCGCGGTGCTGGGCTCCGACGGTTTCGGGTATGTGCGCGATCCGGCGACGGGCGGGTACACGCAATTCCCGCAGCAGGGTCGGCTGGTGATTGAGGACGACGTCGAGATCGGAGCGAACACCACCATGGAC
>CAXTRW010000258.1:243-3850 GCA_964246765.1 uncultured Acidobacteriaceae bacterium
GTGAGCGTAGGGAGCGACGTGGTGATCGCGGCGCAGACCGGGATTTCCGGGTCGAGTACGATCGGGGCGGGCGCGGTGATTGCGGGCCAGGTTGGGATCGCGGACCACGTTTCGATCGGCCCCGGGGCGGTGTTGGGGGCGCAGTGCGGGGTGCCCTCGCACAAGCGGATTGAGGGTCCGGGCGTGCTGTTTTGGGGGACGCCGGCGCGGCCGATCGCGCAGTATCTGCGGGAGTTGGCCGGTTTGGCGCGGCTGGCGCGGGGAGGCCGAAAGCCTCGCGCGGGGTAGTCTTTCCACTTGCGAGAGGGCAAGGTCTCGGCTCATACTCAACGTATGTCAAGCTTGCCGGCAGCATCGTCATCGTTCAAGGATTCCCGCCAATTTATTCAGGATTTTCTCGCTCCCGAACTGCGCGAGATCAAGGTGAAGCTTGAGGTGCAGGGCAAATCTCTTGAGGAGCTGCGCGCCGAGGTAAAGGCCGGTTTCGAGAAGCTGGAACGGCGGCTTGAGACCTACGAAGATGTGCAGGAATTGAAGCAGGAGATGGCGGAGATACGCGGGGAACGCCGGGCGCGCAAGGCCGAGCCCGCGGCTTAGAGGCGAGCCATGGTGGTGGTGGTGGGGGGGCATTCGCGCAACATCGGGAAGACTTCGGTAGTAGCGGGGCTGATTGAGGCGCTGCCTGAGTTTGGGTGGACGGCGTTCAAGATCACGCAGTACGGGCACGGGTTCTGCACAGCGGACGGGGCCGAGTGCGACTGTCAAACGGACGATCACACGCTCGCGGTGAGCGCGGAGCGGATGGACGGCGACCCCTCGACCGACAGCGGGCGCTACCTGCGGGCCGGGGCGGCGCGCAGCCTGTGGGTGCGGACGCGGGTGGGCATGCTCGGGGCCGCGATGCCGCGGATTCGCAAGGAGCTGGCGGCTTCGCGCAATGCGATTCTGGAGTCGAACTCCATCCTGCAGTTCCTCCGGCCTGACTTGTACTTGACGGTTCTGGACGCGGGGACGGCGGATTTCAAGGGTTCGGCGCGGCTGTTCCTGGATCGGGCGGACGCGGTCATTGAGGTGCGCAGGGATGGGCTTGCGCCGAGGTGGACGGGGATTTCGGGGCGTCTGCTGGAAGGTAAGCTCCGGTTTCCGGTCGAGGCACCGGGGTATCTGTCGCCGGAGCTGGCGGGGTTTGTGCGAGGTCGTTGCGTGGCCGAAAACGGATGCACAACCGCGCGGGACAGCGCCTAATTTGTCGCTTCGAGGCACTAGGATGGGGACATGGCGACGATTCACGTTTCGGAGGCGGAAGCAGCTCGGGACTTTGTCGGATTGTTGGCGCAGGTGCGGGCTGGGGCGGAGGTCGTGATCGAGCAGGATGCGCGGCCGGTGGCGTTGCTGCAAGCGGCCGGTCTCGAACGGCTTACGACGAGAGAACGTCTGCAATCGATAGCCAGAGACTCGCCGGCTGTGATGGATGAGGACTTCGCGCGCGATGTGGAGGAGGCGCATCGCAGGTTGAATCAACCCTTCACGCCTCCAGGTTGGGACTGAGCCGGTGCCTGTATTGCTGGACACAAGCTTGTTGATAGCCGGGGAGCGAAAGGGGTGGAATCTATGGCAGGTTGTGGATCACATTCTTGCCCGAGCAAGTGACGAGAATGCGGCTATTTCTGTTGTGACGCTCTCTGAACTGGCGCATGGCGCGGTACGAGGCGACACGGCCCAGAGAAGGACACTCAGGCGCCGTTTTCTGGACGAGGCAATGCTGGTGCTGACCGTGTTGCCGGTGAGCTTAACGATAGCGATTCGCGCTGGGGAGATCGGGGGGTGAGCTCGCGGCAGGAGGAATGAGCATCGGCTTTGCCGACTTGCTGATTGGAGCAACCGCCTTGGAGCTTGGTTATCGCGTGGCTACGGCGAATGTGCGGCATTTCAGCATGATTCCGGGGCTTGAGGTCGTGGCACTTTAGAGTGCCGCAAGCCAGCCTAGGATCTGCTTGCCGGAGGCAAAGAGCACAGTGTGAAGGCAACTGGTTTCGGCTCCGACGTTAACTGCATACGCTTTCGTGTCCGATTGAGCGATACCGCGAAGAATAAGTATGGGGGTGTACGGCTGAGATATCGCGCCGGGTACGTCGCACGCTGAGTGGGCTCGCGCGAGCGTCTGGATATCAACCTTTGCCGGGCGGAAAAGGCTCGGGCATGTGCGAGCCGTCGCGCTGCTTGATGAGGATTTGGATTTTGCCTTCGGCGGCTTCGAGCTGGGTTTTGCAAGCCGAGGAGAGGCGCATGCCGTCTTCAAACAGGCGGATGGAGTCTTCAAGCGGGAGGTCGCCTCGTTCGAGCTGAGCGACGATGGTTTCGAGCTGTTTGACGTTTTCTTCGAAGGTGGCCATGGGTCTGCTTACAAGCCTAACCCGGACAGACCCGGGAGGTCTTGCGGGGTGTGCCTATCGGCCAGTGGAAGAGGCGTTTGTTATACTTAGCTTTCCTTTGGGGGCGTGGTTGGGCGATTTTTCGCTGGCGGGCTGTCCGGGGACCGGGGATTTCATTTGCGCTGGTTGAACCTGTTGTGTCGTCGCCGAACTGGGCGTGTGTTTTCACTTGTTGCGGCTGTTGCGTTTGTGGCGCTGGGGCTTGGGGCTTGCGGCAAGAACTACTACTTCGCGGGGCGGAATCTGCCGCCGAGCGGGATTCTGAACCGGGTGCTGATCGCCTCGCAGGTATCGGGTCGCGGATCCTTGTCGCTGGTCGACGGGTTGTACGATGTTCGTCACAACTACAACAACACGGTGGGGGCGTTCCCGATCGGGGGGTTTAACGGGGCGTCGTTGCCGGTATCAATCCAGAACCTGCCGGCAGAGCAGACGGGTCTGGTGTTTTCGGTTTCGGACGGGTCGCTGACCGCGGTGAATTATGCGGCGGAGAACGCGACGCCACTGCTGGCGGCGCCGACGACGGGCGAGGTGCCATCGTCGATTTTCGCGTCCTCGAGTCGGCAGTACACGATTGCGGCGCAGCAGCAGAACCATATTCTTCAGGTCACCGACGTCTCGACCACGCCGACGGGGTTTGCGCTGAACCTGCCGGGGGTGTACCGGGTTTCGATCAACCCGGCGGGGACGGTGGCGCTCGCGTTTGTGCAAAACCAGAACACGGTGTACAGCGTGGTGCATCTGACCACGGCGCAGCAGCAGGCGGCGATCAACAAGCCGACGTCGTTCCAGATCGCGCTCGCGAACGGGTCGGTCAGCCCGCCGTCGGAGGACTGCGAGCCGCAGAACCTGCCGCAGTACTGCGTATTCCCGGCGACGACGACGGCGGCGCCGGTGGATCGCCCGATCAAGGCCGTGTTTTCACCCGACGGAGCGTCGGCCTATGTGATCGACTGCGGACCGGAGTGCGGAGGAACGACGGCGGGGGTCACGCGCATCCCGTTGCCGGCTAGCGTGCTGAACCAGGGTGCTCAGGGGCCAGCCGGGGCGAACCTGCAGACAGCGGCGACGATCGCTGTGCCGGGCGGGGCGACCGACGCGCTGTTCGACGGAAGCACGATGTATGTGGCAGGGCAGCAACAACTGCCGGACGGGTTGTTTACCGGCGAGCTGTC
>CAXTRW010000259.1:0-3474 GCA_964246765.1 uncultured Acidobacteriaceae bacterium
GTTGTTGTAGAGCGCGGGATCCTTGATCAGCCGCCCGATCGAGCCTTGCCCGGAGTCGATCTGCGCGGTCACCGAGTCCAGGTGCGTGATCGCGTCGTTGGCCCGGTCATACAGCGAATCATCCGTCACCAGCTTGCCGATCGACCCCTTGCCACTGGAAATCTGGTTGACCAATCCCTGCAGCTGGCTCACCGCGGCCACTGCGTGGTTGTACAGGTCCGGGTTGTTGATCAGCTGCCCGATCGACCCGCGGCCGGTATTCAGCGAGTCCACCAGGCTGTCGACCTTGGCGAGAATGGTGTTCACCTGCTCGATCGTCCCCTGGCTGGACTTGATCACATCGCTCAGCGAGGGCGTTTCATTCGTCGGCAGCTCGCCGTTTTCCGCGATCGGCGGCTTTTGCGCGGCCTTGCTGGTGATGTTCACAACCGTATCGCCCAGTACGCCGATCGTCTCCAGGCTTGCCTGCGAGTCCTGGTGGACGTCCTTCGCGAACTTGCCCGCGACCTTCATCGTGACCTCAACCGGGGTCAGTTTGCGCGTGGGGTCCAGCCGGATCGTCTTGACGGTGCCGACCGTGACCCCTTCCAGGTTCACCTGGCCGCCTACTTTCAGGCCGGACGAGTTCTCAAAATACGAGCGCACCGTGAGCTTGTGTGAGAACGGGCCGCCGCCGGAGGTCCCCGAAATGAGAAACACGAGCGCGATGAGCACCACAATGGCGGCAAACACCAGCACTCCGACTTTCAACTGCGACCAATGCACTTCCTGCTGGCTGGGCACTCGTTCCCTCACGGGCAGCGGCGCGGCTGCCCTCTTTCCCGCTGCTTGGCGCCGGACCGGAGCCCGCGCTCTGCTCGATTCTAGCTTGCCCGGGCGGTCTGCCTCGCCGGACGCATCAAGGCGCGCGTTCCAGAATAACCACCGCGGACGCGTACCGGTCGGTGTGCGTGAGCGAAACTGCAGTCCGCGCCACGCCCATCTGCTCGGCCAGGGCGAGCGCCCTTCCGTGAAGCCGCAGCTCCGGCGCGCCGCCCGGGGCGCGCGCTACCTCCAGGTCGTGCCAGCCCACGCCGCGGCTTATGCCCGTGCCTAGCGCCTTGGCCCCGGCCTCCTTGGCTGCGAACCGCGCGGCAAAACTCTGCTCGGCGAAGCGCTTGCCCGCGCAGCAGCGGCGTTCCTGCTCAGTAAACACCCGGTTGAGAAAGCGCTGGCCGAAACGCTCAAGTGACCAGCGCAGCCGCTCCACTTCCACCAGGTCCGTCCCCAGCCCGACGATCATGCCTCATCCTATCCTGCCGCCCCGTCCGGTTCGGGGAAGGAAAGCGAACGCGGCCCCAAACCAGATAAATCACGCCGGGAGCTCAGGATTTTCGCCAACTGGACGATAAGCCAATTATGAGCAAACGTCGGAACGCAATCGCAGCGCAAGAGTGGAACCTGGTTCTGGTGGCCACCTGCGCCGCTCGCCCAAACGACCTGATTGCCCCTCTGAGTCAGGCCGTTGTGGCCTGCCGCGGGTGGGTTCTGAGGCAAGGCGAGGTAAGCCCGCAATGCGCCGATATGGATTTCGAGTTCCCCCGCGCGCACTCGGTCGAGGTGTACGCGCTTCTGGTCGCGATGGGGGTAAACCTGAGCCTGGAAGCGCACCAGCAGTTGACCGCTCTATGCCAGTGCACCCGCCACGCCGGCCCGGAGGTGCAAGCGGCCGCCGCGCGGGTCAACCTGACCCTGTATGCGGCAGAGGGCGCCGAGGGTTTTCTGGAGCAACTGCCTGGCAGCCATAAGGAAGCCGCTTGAACGCCGAGGTTGGAGTAACCTGCGCTTCGGTAACTCTTGCGCGGTTGCGGTGTGCCTTGTCCGTGGTGTGTAGTTGCGCTTGAGGTTGAGAGCGAGGGGTGCCGATGAAACGATTTTGGACTGGATTTCTGATGGTCGCATTGTGCAGTGTTTACGCAGGCTCGGGCAGCGCGCAGACCGGCTCGGCTGCTCAGGCGGGCGCGTCGAAGACGGCCGCGTCCATGGCCAAGACCACCGCGGGGGTGCCCACGGACGCGCAAATCTCCGATGCCCAAAGCAAAGGCATGGTGTGGGCCAACAAGGAATCGAAGGTCTACCACAAGGGCGGCCAATTTTACGGTAAGACCAAGCATGGGCAGTTCATGACCGAGGCCGACGCTCAAAAAGCCGGCTACAAAGAGGCAAAATCCTCGCCTGTAGGCAAAAAGAAGGCGACTGCGGGCCAGTAGCGTCGCTCCGCCGATTCAACGAGTAGGGGAGAACTTAGATTTCGCGTTTGCCGGTAATCCGGTAATTAAGACCTGGGTTCTCCTGAGGGGAAAACTCAAAACCGCTCTCCCCGCGCCGGTATGCAGTCTTTACTCGGCGTGGACCTTAACCGGCGTTCACCAGCCCGTACCGTCGCTGCCAGGTCTCCTTGAGAGCCGCCCACACCGCCGCCTTTTCTTCCGGCGCGGCTTCCGCATCCGGCTCGGCGACGAACTTGCGCGCCTCCGTCTTGGCTTGCTCCAACAGCGCCCGGTCGCGAATGAGCGAGGCCACCCGAAAGTCCGGCAGCCCGGACTGGCGGGTTCCGAAAAACTCCCCTGGCCCGCGCAGCTCCAGGTCCAGCTCCGCCAGCTCGAAGCCGTCCTGCGTCCGCACCATGGCAGCCAGCCGCTCGGCTGAAGCTTCCGACACCCGGCCGCCGGTCATCAGGATGCAGTACGATCTTGCGCTCCCGCGGCCCACGCGCCCCCGCAGTTGGTGCATCTGTGAAAGCCCAAACCGCTCCGCATGCTCGATCACCATGGTGGTCGCGTTCGGCACGTCTACACCCACTTCAATCACCGTGGTTGAGACCAGTACGTCGATCTCCCCGCGCGCAAACCGGCGCAGCATAACGTCCTTGTCGTCCGCGGGCAGCCGCCCATGCAGCAGCCCCAGCCGCAGCCCGTGCAGAGCGCCGTGGCGGAGCTCCTCGTACATCTCGGTCGCCGACTTCAGGCTGCTCCGCCCCTCGCCCGGGCTGCTCTCCGGCTGCGCCAACCCCGCAAATAGAGGCGCTTTGTCCTTTTTTTTCCCCCGTTTCGCCGGTTTGGGGGCGGTTTCTTCCGGCGAGAAATCCAACTCCGGCTGGTCGGTTTTGGGTCCTTCGATCACGGGATACACAACGTAAGCCTGCCGCCCGCGCGCGACCTCCTTGCGCACAAACTCCCAAACCTCGCCGGCGCGCTCATCCGTCACCAGCTTGGTCACCACAGGGGTGCGCCCCGGCGGCAGTTCGTCCAGCACGCTCACCTCCAGGTCGCCGTACAGGGTCAAGGCCAGCGTTCGCGGAATCGGCGTCGCCGTCATCGCCAGCAGGTCCGGCTCCGCGGCGCCCGGCTTCTGCATCAGCCGGAACCGCTGCAGAACGCCAAACCGATGCTGCTCGTCGACGACCACAAGACCAAGCCGGGCAAACTCGACCAT
>CAXTRW010000259.1:3546-3784 GCA_964246765.1 uncultured Acidobacteriaceae bacterium
TCGTCGAGCGAGCCCGTCAGCAGCACTACCCGGTACGCCCGGCCGCCCGCCTCGCCCCCCTGATCCGCAGCCCGCTCCAGCAGCTTGCGCACAGACAGGTAGTGCTGCGTCGCCAGGATCTCGGTCGGAGCCATCAGAGCCGCTTGGTAGCCGTTCTCGATCGCGATCAGCATCGCCTGCACCGCCACGATGGTCTTGCCCGACCCCACATCCCCCTGCAGCAGCCGCCGCATCGGCG
>CAXTRW010000260.1:0-3760 GCA_964246765.1 uncultured Acidobacteriaceae bacterium
CCCCAATGGCAGCGATGGGGGCGACCCGCCCTCCGGCATCAACGCCCCCGGCGCTCCCGGCGCGGCCTCGCTTATCCCTATCAACCTTGAAGAAGAGATGCGCCGGTCGTATCTCGACTACTCCATGTCGGTCATCATCGGCCGCGCCCTGCCTGAGGTGCGCGACGGCCTCAAGCCCGTACACCGGCGCATTCTCTACACGCTGCACGAAATGGGCCTGCAGTACAACAAAAAGTACACCAAGTGCGCCAAGGTGGTAGGCCAGGCGATGGGCGTGTACCACCCGCACGGCGACTCTGCGATCTACGACACGCTGGTGCGCATGGCGCAGCCGTTTTCGCTGCGCTACCCGCTCATCGACGGCCAGGGAAACTTCGGCTCGGTCGAAGGCGACCCGCCGGCGGCCATGCGCTACACCGAAGCCCGCATGAAGCGCATTACGGGCGAGCTGCTGGCCGATATCGACATGGAAACCGTCGATTTCACGCCCAACTACGACGAGTCCACGTTTGAGCCGACGGTGCTGCCGGCGCGCATTCCCAATCTCATCGTCAACGGCTCGAACGGCATCGCCGTGGGCATGGCGACCAACATCCCGCCCCACAACCTCACCGAGGTGCTCGACGCGACCATCGCGCTCGTGAAAAACCCCGAGGGCGGCCTCGCGACGGTGCTCGAATACGTCAAAGGCCCGGACTTCCCCACCGGCGGCTTTATTTATGGCAAAAGCGGCATCGCCAACGCCTACCGCACCGGCCGCGGGCGCTTCCTCATGCGCGCCAAGGTCGGGATGGAAAACATCTCCGGCGGCCGCCAGGCCATCATCGTCACCGAGATCCCCTACCAGGTCAACTCCAAAACCCTGCAAAAGCGCATCGCCGAGCTGGTCAACGAGAAGGTCATCGACGACATCTCCGACCTGCGCGACGAAAGCGACCGCGACGGCATGCGCATCGTGATCGAGCTCAAGCGCGGGGCCGAATCGCAAATTGTGCTCAACCAGCTCTACAAGCACACCCAAATGCAGGAAAGCTTCTCCATGATCTTCCTCGCGGTGGTCAACAACCAGCCCCGCGAGCTCCCCCTCGACGAAGCCATCGGCCACTTCATCGACCACCGCGTCGATGTGGTGCGCCGCCGCACCGCCTTTCAGCTGCGCAAGGCCCGCGAGCGCGAACACATCCTGCTCGGTTACCAGATCGCGCTCGACCACCTCGACTCGGTCATCCGCATCATCCGCGGTTCTTCCTCGCGGGCCGACGCGCGCGAAAACCTGTTCCAGTTCTTCTCGAACCGCACCATCACCGTGCGCGGCAACGCGATCGAGGGCGTGACGCTCGACCCGGCCAAGTACCTGTCCGACGGCGTGACCATCCTGCCCGCGACCCTGATCCTCAGCTACCGCCAGATCGACGCGATCCTCGAACTGCAGCTCTACCGCCTCACCCAGATCTCCATCGACGAACTGCTCAACGAACTGGGCCAGGTGCGGGCCAACATCGCCGAGTTTGAGTCCATCCTGGCCAGCGAGCCCAAGCTGCGCGGCGTCATCATCAAGGAGCTTGAAGCGGTGCGCGAGCAGTACGGCGACGCGCGCCGCACCGAAATCCTCGACGAAACCGCCGAGCTGCAGCTCGAAGACCTGATCGCCGACGAGCAGGTAGCGGTCACCGTGTCGCACTCCCAGTACCTCAAGCGCACCCCCATCTCCACCTACCGCCAACAGCGGCGCGGCGGCATGGGCCGCCTCGGCATGAAGACGCGCGAGGAAGACTTCGTCCAGCAGCTGATCGTCAACTCGACTCACGCATATCTGCTGTGCTTTACCAACACGGGCCGGGTGTACTGGCTCAAGGTGTACGAGATTCCCGACGTGGGCGCCGCCGGCAAGGGCAAGTCCATCGCCAGCCTGCTGAACCTGCAGCCCGGCGAGCAGGTGCGCAACATCCTGGCCGTCCGCAACCTCGAGGAAGAAGGCAAATACATCTTCTTCGCGACCCGCAAGGGCACGGTCAAGAAGACGCCTCTGAAGGACTTCTGCAACGTCATGGCCCGCGGCATCATCGCCATCGGCATCGACGACGATGACGAACTGATCGGCGTGCGCATCACCGACGGCGAGCAGATCGTGTTCCTGGCCACGCACGAGGGCCTCGCGATCCGCTTCGGCGAGGAAAACGTCCGCTCCATGGGCCGCCCCGCCTACGGCGTGCGCGGCATTGACCTGCAGAAAAACGATTATGTCGTCGGGCTGGCCGCGACGCCGAAAGAGCGTACAGCGGGAGAAAACGGGGCAAACGTTCCGTCGCTCATCCTGACCGTGACCTCAAACGGCTTCGGCAAGCGCACCGACGTGGACGCCTACCGTCTGCAGACCCGCGGCGGCAAGGGCGTCATCAACCTGAAAACCAGCACCAAGAACGGCAAGGTCAACGCCATCCAGCTGGTCGATGAAACCTCCGAGCTGATGGTGATCTCGCAATACGGCAAAATCATCCGGATCGACACCAAAACCATCCGCGCCGCCGGCCGCTCCACCCAGGGCGTCAAGCTGCTCAACCTCGACCCGGAGGACAAGGTCGCGGCCGCCGTCGTGATCCCGCCCGAAGAGCTGAAGGACGAGCCCCCGCCGCTGCTGCAGTAGAGCGGGCTGGCATGTGGGAACAGCGGGGCGCGGAGGGATCCGCGCCCCTTTCTTTGCGTCAACGCTCGTCGGGGCGCGCCTTTCAGGGCGAAGCATCCTAGTAAGCAAGGAGCAAACACCATGGCAGGCAAAGGTTTAGCGCTGGTTACCGGCGCTTCGAACGGAATCGGCTATCACATGGCCAACCAACTGGCCCAGGATGGCTACGACCTCGTCATCTCAGGCAAGCAGCAGGACCTGACCTCCAAAGCCAAGCGCGATTTCGAGCAGCACGGCGTCCAGGTCACCGCGGTTGCGGGCGATCTGAGCAAATCTGAAGCGTGCGCGGAGCTGTGGAGGGCCGCCGAGGGCGCAGGCCGGCCGGTCGACGTAGCCTGCATCAATGCCGGCCTCGGCGTCGGTGGCGACTTCGCCGAAACCGGGCTCGACCAGGAGCTCGAAATCGTTGCCGTCAACTGCGCCTCCACCATCCACTTGGCCAAGTACGTGGTCAAGCAAATGGCCGGTCGCGGCGCGGGAAAAATCCTGTTTACCGCCTCCATCGCCAGCGAAATGATCACTCCAGGCGAAGCGGTCTACGGCGCGTCCAAAGCCTTTGTGCTGCAATTTGCCAAGAACCTGCGCTATGAGCTCAAGGACAAGGGCGTGACCGTCACGGCCCTCCAGCCGGGGCCGGTCGACACCAACTTCTTCAACAACGCCGGCGTGGGCGACACCAAGGTCGGCACCACAGGCAAACACGAAAGCGAGCCCGACGACGTGGCACGCCAGGGTCTGAAGGCGCTGTTCGCGGGCGACGAGCATGTCTACGCCGCCTCGATCAAAACCAAGATCGAGGGCGCGGTGATGGGCGTGGTGCCGGAAGGGGTGCAGTCGGCCATGCACAAGAGCATGCTGGAGCCGGCGCAGAAGTAGTCCCAAAAGAGCGCTCTCGGTTGGAGGGCGCTCTTTTTTGCGCGCGCGGTTCCTAGGGCTGTTTTGGGAGGTGCGGCGTCAGTTTCCGGATCAGGAACTCCTGCACAAGATTCCCGGCCGCGCCGGTCGCGAGGCCGCCGGCCGTGGTTTGAAAAATGGGTTCCGCCGCCATTCGGTCGGGTAGCCGGGAGGTCACGTGGC
>CAXTRW010000261.1:0-3748 GCA_964246765.1 uncultured Acidobacteriaceae bacterium
CTACCCCAACCAAACCCTGCCCGCCACCAACCCCAGCGCCGCGGCCTTTCTCCCGCTCTTCCCCGACCCCAACACCGGCAACACCCAGTCGCTTGCCGCCGCGCTCGCCGGCCTCGGCTATAACTACCAAACGCCCAAGGACACCGGCATCAGCTCCAACCAGTTCGATGTGCGCGGCGACCAGAGCTTCGGCGACAAAGCCTTCGTCTTCGGCCGCTTTACCTGGAAAAACATCGCGCAGAACCAGCCCAATGCCCTGCTCCTGCCCGAGTCGACCGGCACCGCGCAGTACCGCATCTTCGCGAGCTCCTTTAACTACACCTTCACGCCCAATGTTTCGAACGAGTTCCGCTTCGGCTTTACGCTCGAGCAGGACGGCTCGAACAACAACTTCAACGGACCCGCGGTCACCAACGCCGCCGGGTTCAACGGCATCGGCCCCAGCTACCCCTTCAATGGCATCTCCGAGCTTGCCTTTTTCACCCTCACCACCCTGTCCACGCCCAATGCCTTCGGCAGGCTTAACCAGCAGGAGCAGTCGCGCACCTTTCAGTACGTCGACAACGTGACCTGGCAAAAAGGCCCCCACACCCTGCGCTTCGGCGCGGACGTCCGCACCCTCCAGGCCAATACGCCGCTCGACGCCACGGGCGGCGACAACTACGGGACGTTTCTGTTCGACGGCCGCTACACCGGCCAAGAGTTCGCCGACTTCCTCACCGGCATCCCGTACCAATCGCAGACCGACAACATCACCACCAACAATCGCGGCCGCGCCGAGGCCTACGCCTTTTATGGGCAGGACAACTGGCGCGCCACCCCCAACCTCAACATCACGCTCGGCCTCCGCTACGAGTTCCACCCCGCCTTTACCGCGCTCGACGGCAACCTGGGCAACTTCGACCCCAGCGTCCCGCTCTCCGGCCGCATCATCTACCCAACCGGCCACGCTAACCTTTTATCGGCCCCGGAGCTCGCGAACTTTAACGCCTGCCCCACCCCCGGCATCACCAACCCGGCCGCGACCGGCGGCACGGTTAACGGCGCGCCCTGCACGCCTGTGCTTTCAAACAGCCAAGCTGGTATTCCCTCGGGCTTGAGATACGCGCCCAAGCTGCGCTTTCTGCCCCGCCTGGGCTTCGCCTACCGGCCCTTCGACGATGACAAAACGGTCGTAAGCGGCGGCGCGGGTTACTACAACATCACTACCTCGGGCGCCATCTTCTACGCCCTCGCCGGTACCCTCCAAACCAACCTGCAGTTCTTCAACAACACCGAGCCCGGCGCAGGCGCGCCCGCCATCGTGTTTCCCAACGTCGGCCTCGGCAATGCGCTGGTCCCCCAGTACGGCACCAGCAGCTTCAACTCCACCAACGACGTCCACTGGCACGACCCCCTCTCGCTTCAAACCGCGCTCTCGGTCCAGCACGAGTTCCCCGGCCAGCTCGCCGCGCGCCTTTCCTATGTCGGCCTCCAAACCCAGCACCTGGTCTGGCAGCCCAACTACAACGACCTCCCGCTCTCCTCCACCACCCCGGCTGGCGCGCAGCCCCAGTCCGCCTTCCCCTTCCCGAACTACCAAACCATCAACGGCCGCAACACCGGGGCCAGCGCCCGCTACAACTCGCTGCAAGCGGAGCTCGACCGCCGCTTCCGGGAGGGCGTTTCCTTTACCGCCGCCTACACGCTCGCGAAAAACCTCTCCGACGACCAGGGCACCTACGGCTCCTTCGCCAGCACCCCGGCGTCGTTCTCCGATGAGCAGGGCGGCTACTATGCCACCTGGCGAGGCAATCGCGAGCTCGACTACGGCAACGTCACCTCCACACGGCGCAACCGCCTCCTGCTGACCGGCCTCACCGATGTCCCCGTAGGCCGCGGCCGGCGCTTCGGCGGCCACATGCCCCGACTCGCCGACGCGGCTATCGGCGGCTGGCAGGTCGCGAATATCTTCGTCTACCAGACCGGGCCCTTCCTCACGCCCTTCCTCCCCGCCGGCACCGCCGACCCCTCCGGCACCGGTTCGGGGAGCCTGTTCGGCCGCCCCCAGCGGCCCGACCGCGTCGCCAACGGCAATACCGGCGCGCAAAACCGCCGTCAATGGTTCAACACCGGAGCCTTCGCCTGCCCCGGCGGCGGGGGGTTCACCGCCATCCAGTCCGGTACCTGCACTCCCGGCGTAGGCTCCGCGCCCATCGGCCGCTTCGGGACTGAAAGCGTGGGCAGCGTCGTCGGCCCCGGCACCGTCAATCTCTCGACCGGCGTCAACAAAACCATCGCCTTCACCGAACGCCTCCACCTCCGCGCCGAAGGGACGTTTACCAACGTGCTCAACCACACCAACCTCGCCGACCCCAACCTCAACCTCACCAGCGCCTCCTTCGGCACCATCACCCAGGCCCGCGGCTCCGACTTCGGCGGCAACCGCACCGGCCAAGTCTCCCTCAAACTGGAGTTCTGATCCCCTCGCTGGCAGCACCGGCTTTTCTCATCCCCCGACGAGTCACAACCACGGGTGCCCCACGTCTCGATTCTGAGACGTGGGTCTTCAAGGGCCCCAGCCAGGGCCCGCGCTGCCGCAACATCCCGGCTGCATTTCGCTCGCAAAAGACTTATTCCCTTGACTCCATCATGGCCTTCACGCCATATTTATCTCGTGAGCTGGGAGATCGAAGTCAGCGACGAATTCATTCAGTGGTACGAACAGCTCACCGCGGGTGAAACGAGGAGTGTCGATCGTTCGGTAGACCTCCTCGGCGCGGAAGGCCCCACATTGCCGCGGCCCCATGCAGACACCCTGAAAGGGACGGCGATACCGAACCTGAAGGAGCTACGTGTCCAGCACGAGGGTCGCCCTTTACGCATCCTGTTTGTATTCGACCCGCGACGGGTCGGCTATCTCATCGTAGGCGGCGACAAAACAGGCGATACCAGCTGGTACGACCGCTTCATCCCAGTCGCGGAGCGTATCTACCGGCAGCATTTAGAGGAGATCGAGTAATGGCCCACAAATGGAAGGACATCCGGAAGCAGCACTCCCCCGAGGTCGAAGCGGAAATCAAGGCCTGGGTCGAAGCCGAGTCAGCAAAGCTCCACCTCCCCGAGCTGCGCCGCGCCCGCTCCCTCACCCAGGCGCGCATGGCGGACCTGCTCGAAATGGACCAGGGCTCCGTCTCCAAGCTGGAGCGCCGCACCGACATGTATATCCGCACCCTGCGCAGCTACATCGAAGCCATGGGCGGCGAGCTCAGTCTCATCGCCACCTTCCCCGACGGCCAGGTCGAGATCGAACAGATCGGCATGGGGGAAGAGCGCGACCTGGCGTCCGCATGAGCGAGCAGCTCCCGGAGAAATTGCCTATGGGACTGGACATCGAGCTGGACCGCGAGGAAGACGGCCGCTACATCGCCGAAATCCCAAGCCTTCCTGGCGTCCTTGTCTACGGCGCAACGGAAAAAGAAGCAGTGATCCGAGCCAAAACTCTCGCATCGGAAATCCTCGCCAGCAAAGCCACAAAACCTGTGCTATCCTAACTTTGCGCTCAAGTGATTGGTTGTCCAGTTTGTTCTCGCTCGCATAGCAAGACCCCTCTGCACAGTATCTTCCACCAAGCCCTCAAGCGTACCCGCCTCGCGTTCCCAAGCACCACCTGAGGCGTGGTCGAAAGACCGCGGCATCTGCGCCGCTCGGTCTTGTGGCTGCGTGCGGCAGAGAAGTTTCTCCCTTACGCAAATTTCGTTTCGCCTCC
>CAXTRW010000262.1:0-3740 GCA_964246765.1 uncultured Acidobacteriaceae bacterium
CGCCGAAGTGCCGCACCAGCTGCCCCATCCGGCACTCCGCGCTTTCGGCGTAGCGAATCACGCGCTCCAACTGCCCGCTCCGGTGCTCGCTCTGGGCCAGGTAGGTTTTGCGCCAGCCCTGGCCGCCGCGAGTTACAAACCCGCTGTAATCGAGCGCCGCGCCGCCGTGGGTGACCAGCTTTTCCAGCGCCTTGTCCAGCTCCTCCGGCTCCAGCTTCAACTTTTCCCGCTTTTTAATCAGCTCCGGAAGCTCCTCCCAGTGCACCGGCTCGTCGCTCAGGCAGCGGAAGATCGCGTCCAGGCGCGGCGGCGGCGGGTAGTCCCGCTCGAAGAAGAAGTCGTGCTGCTTGCGGTCGGCAAACCCGTGCATCAGCACCGTTCGCGAAGGCAAACCGTCGCGCCCGGCGCGGCCGATCTCCTGGTAGTAGCCTTCGAGCGTGGACGGAAGCGCCATGTGCAGCACCGTCCGCACATTCGCCTTGTCGATGCCCATGCCGAACGCGATGGTGGCGACCACCACCTCCAACCGGCCTCCGAGAAAGGCCCGCTGCACCCGGTCCCGATGCTCCGGGTCGAGGCCCGCGTGGTATGGCGCGGCTTTGAAGCTCCGACCCAGTTCGCCCGCGAGCATCTCGGCTTCTTTCCTCGTCGGCGCGTACACGATCGCGGGGCGCGCGCCGGGGTCGGCGAGAAGTTCCGCCGCAAAACCGGCGCGCGTGGGGTTGGTAACCTCGACCACCTCAACCGCAAGATTGTCGCGCCGGAACCCATGGATGAATACTGCCGGGTCTTCCCCATTGCCGAGCCCGAGCTGGACCACGATATCCCGCTGCACCTGCGTCGTGGCGGTCGCGGTCAGAGCGATGACCGGCGAGGGCCGTAAGGCTTCTAAATGCTGGCCCAGCATCCGGTAATCGGGACGGAAGTCGTGCCCCCACTGCGAAATACAGTGCGCTTCGTCGATCGCGATCAGCCCCGGTTTGCGGCGCGCCAGCATCTCCGGAAAGCCCGGCACCCGAAGCCGTTCGGGCGCGATAAACAGAAACTCCAGCGATCCGTCCAGGTACGCCCGGCAAGCCTCGCGCGCGGCCTCGCGCGGCAAACCGGAGTGGATGCGCGCGACCCGGCAGCCCAGCGCGTCCAGCTTCGCGGCCTGGTCGTCCATCAGCGCGATCAGGGGAGACACCACCAACGCCGTGCCTCCGCGGGCCAGTGCCGGCAGCTGATAGCACAGCGATTTGCCCGCGCCCGTGGGCATCACCAGCAGCACATCGCGGCCGTCCACCGCGGCCCGGCACACCTGCTCCTGGTTGGCGCGAAAGCTCTGGAAACCGAATCGTTGGGCTAAAAGCGAGTGCAAAGAGGCGGGCGAAGGCATGGGGAAAGTATAAGACTTTCACGCGGAAATCAACCCCTATACTGAAGCTATGGACCACCTTTGGTCACCATGGCGGTACAGCTACATCACCGGCGAGAACGAGGGCGCGGACCCGCGCAAGGGCGTGCCCCCCGCGCTGCGGGCCTGGCCCGGGGACCACGGCTGCGTGTTCTGCAACCTCTTGGCCGCGACCGATTACGCCATCGAGCACGGCATGGCCGCCGAAGACGCCGAACGCGCCGCCCTGCTCGTGTGCCGGGGCGAGCGCGTGTACGTTTGCCTCAATCGGTTCCCCTACAATTCCGGCCATGTCATGGTCGTTCCGTACGAGCACCAGGCCTCGCTCGCCGCCCTTCCGAAGGAAACCGCGGCCGAGCTGATGGAGTGGGGTCAGCGAGCCGAACGGGCCCTGGGTGCGATCTACCAAGCCGACGGCTACAACCTGGGCCTGAACCTAGGCGCGGCGGCCGGGGCCGGAGTGGCCGCGCACCTGCATTTCCACGCCGTCCCGCGCTGGATCGGCGACACCAATTTCCTGACCACCCTGGGCGAAACCCGCACCCTGCCGGAAGCTCTGCCGGTGACCTGGGAGCGTCTGCAGAAGGCATTCGCGGAGCTGGAAGACGTGGCAAAATCAGGCCTAAGATAAGTACAAGCAGTCTGGAGGCGTGCGATGGCCACAGCCGTTGGCATTTCGATCGAAGAATACCTCAGAGGTCCTGTTCCTCATCCCGACGTGGAGTACATTGACGGCGAACTCAAGGAGCGGTCAGTGGTCCAGCGAATTCATAGCCGCCTTCAGATCATCATCGGGGCCTGGTTTGAACGCAATGCGGAAGAGTGGGGCGTGGTGCCCGCAGCGGAGTTGCGGACGCAAGTGACTGCCGAACGCGTGCGCTTGCCGGACCTGGTCATCAGCACAGCGGGCTATCCGTCACAGGTTCAAGTCGATCCGCCGCTCATCGTCATCGAGATTATTTCCGCCACCGACAGCTTTTCCGATGTAGTCGGAAAGCTCATCGACTACGACCAGATGGGAGTTCCCAATGTTTGGATCATCGATCCCAAAATACGTCTAGCCTGGGTGTGCACCGGCATTTCATTCACTGTAACAACGCGGTTCACGGTGCAAGGCACCCCAATATACCTCGACGTCGCCGAAACTTTCGCACGCTACGATCGCTTTCGCTAGCCTCCAGGCCGGCATCTCACCGCCGAGCGAGGAAAACAGCATGAGCGAACCGCAATCAGGCTCCGGGCATTCCCTGGACAAAACCCCGCACCAGGAACAGCAGCAAGCCACCGCGCAAGCCCCGCCCACCAGTGTCGAACCGGTGGCTCCCCAGGACCCGCAAGCGCAAGGCGCGGCTTCGGGCGAAAAGGACCAGTTGCTTCACAGCAACGTCAGCGGGTCCGAGCAGGAAGGGGCCGCTGAAAAAGCGAACCGGCTCCACAACGACCAGCCCAGCGGAAATGCCGGGTATCACTCCACCGGGAGCCACACCGGTTCGACTGGCGGCCAGAAGTAGCCTCTCCTGTGGACAGGGTCGAATGCCGACGCCGATGCCCTTGAGCGTTCAAAACGGTCCGCTCAGGCGAGCGAGCTCCGAAAAACCTAAGACGCAGGCCTCCCATGGCGGCCCTCCCCATTCCCGAGCATGAACTCTTCCAGAGTTTCCGCCTCTCCCGCCAGCGCTGCGGGCATCTTTTTGGTCGACGGTACCCCCAGCTGCCGCATGCGTTCGATCCGGGTCAGCACATCGTTTGGACCGTTCTTAAGCTGACCCATCGCTTTGTCGTAGGTAACTTTCGCGGAGTCCAGGCGCTTGCCTACGTCCATGAATGTTTCCGCGAAGCCGGCAACTTTGTCATACAGCATTCCCGCCTGGCGTACGATTTCCTCCACATTGCGAGTCTGCCGCTCCTGCTTCCAGATGTGCGCGATGGTCCGGATCACCGGAAACAGCGTCCCGGGGCTCACCAGCAGCACATCGCGCCCCCAGGCCCGCTGCCACAGCTCCTCGTCATGAGCGAGCGCAAGCAGGTACGCCGGTTCAATCGGCACAAACATCACCACAAAATCGACCGAACGCAGCCCGTGCAATGCCTGATAGCTCTTTTTCGACAAGCCGTCGACATGGTCGCGCAGTGCCCGCGCGTGGCGCTCCAGAAGGCGCTTGCGAGCGGACTCATCCTCGCAGCCGCAGTATTCCGTGTAGCTGTTGAGCGAGACTTTGGAGTCGATGACCAGGTGTTTTTCTCCGGGCAGGTCAAGGATGACGTCGGGCCGGGCCTGCCGCCCCTCTTCGGTCGAGAAGCTTTGCTGCACCCGGTACTCCCGGCCGGCGCGCAGCCCGGCGGC
>CAXTRW010000263.1:0-3735 GCA_964246765.1 uncultured Acidobacteriaceae bacterium
ACCCCCACCACCACCCGCGGCCGGAACTCGCGCAAAAGCGCCCGCGCCCGAAGCACCGCCCGGGGCAGGTCGCCGAGGGTCCGCAGCCGGATCCGGAGCGAAACATTTTTGAGCTGCCCTACCTCGATCAGCTCCAGCCGGTACCCGGCCGCCGGCACCAGCTTCGATTCCAGCCCGCGAGGCGTACCCAGGAACAGCAGTTCAGCCCCGGCGCTATCTTTCAGAGTATCGGCGATGGCCAGAGCTGGGATGATGTGGCCGCCGGTGCCGCCGCCGGCAATTAAGACCCTCACTCAATCTCCCGCGTGATGTTTAAGAGAACCCCGACCGATGCCAGCGTAATGAACAGCGAGGTGCCGCCGTAGGACACAAACGGGAGCGTGATTCCCTTGGTGGGCAAAAGCGCGATGACCACGCTGATGTTGAAAAAAGCTTGGATCAGCACGGTCGAGGTAATGCCGAACGCGAGAAATCGTGCGAACGGGTCGGTTGACAGGATGGCCGCCCGGATTCCCCGGTAGCCGAACCCGACAAACAACGCCAGGATGCAGATGGTCCCGATCAGCCCCAGCTCCTCCGCGATGTTGGCGAAGATGTAGTCGGTGTGCGACTCCGGCAGGTAAAACAGCTTTTGCCGCCCTTCCATGTAGCCGACGCCGTGCAACCCGCCCGTGCCGACCGCGATGAGGGACTGAATGATGTGAAAACCCTTGCCCAGCGGGTCGGCGTCGGGGTTGAGGAACGCGAAAATCCGGTCGCGGCGGAACTTGACCCGGAACAGCAGGAAGTACAGCGGCACGACCGAGGCCAACGCCGCATAGCCGAGATATTTGAAGTTCATCCCAGCCAGGTAGAGCAGCAGCGCTGTGACCGCCGCGCACACCATGGAGGTGCCCAGGTCCGGCTCCTTCACGATCAGGCCGATAAACAGAAGGCTGGGGACGACGGCGGGCAGCACCGTTTCCTTCAGGTCTTCAATGCGGCTCATCCGGTCCTGCAGCCACCAGGCCAGGAAGAGCACAAGCGCCGGTTTAGCCAGCTCGGACGGTTGAAACTGCATGGGCCCGAGGCGGATCCAGCGGTGCGCGCCGTGCGAGTCATGCCCGAAAAACGCCCCGACCAGCAGGATGATCGTGATCGCGACCGCCGGGAATACAACGGTCGGACTGTTCCAGCGACGGTAGTTGACATGCATCAGAGCCCACATGGCGCCTAGCCCGGCGACAGCCCAAACCGCCTGCCGCAGCACAAAGCTGTAGGCCGAGCCGTAGCGCGCGCTGGCCATCACGGCGGAAGCTGAAAACACCATCAGCAGCCCGGCCACGACCAGCAGCAGCGTGATGCAGAAAATCCACTTGTCTACCCCGACTCGCTTCGCCATTGCCGTTTATACGCCCTGAGGCGCGTGCGTCAGCGCATGCACCAGCTGTTTGAACTGCGCCCCGCGCTCTTCGTAGTCGCGAAACTGGTCGAAGGACGAGCAAGCCGGCGCCAGCAGCACCGTATCGCCCGGCTCCGCAGCCGCCTCGGCCAGCTCCAGCGCATGGGCCAGCGTTCCGGCGCGGCGCACGGGCGCGGAGCCCCTAAGATGGGCCTCGATCTTTTCCGCAGCCGCCCCTATGGTGTAGATCGCTCGCACCCGTCCGGGAAAAAGCGCCCGCAGCGGCCGGTAGTCCGAGTCCTTGTCCTTGCCGCCCAAGATCAGGTGCACCCCACGCTCGAACGAGGCGATCGCCTTGGCCGCCGCGTCTACATTGGTCGCCTTGGAGTCGTTGTAATACTCCACGCCGCGCACCTGCGCCACAAACTCGAGCCTGTGCTCTACCGCCTGGAAGCGCTCGACCACCCCGCGAATCGCCTCCGTCGAAACGCCCGCGAGCCGAGTGGCAGCGACGGCCGCGAGCACGTTTTCAAGGTTGTGCGCGCCCTTGAGCGGGATTGCCGCGACCGGCAGCACCGGCTCGGCCCCACCCTGCTCGTTCGCCCGGAACATGATGACCCCGTTCAACACAAACGCGCCCTGCCGGACGATGCGCGTCCGCGAAAACCAGAAAACCTGGCCGCGCGCCCGCGCCGCCGCCCGCTGCGCCACCTCGTCGTCCGCGTTCAGGACCAGGAAGTCGTCCGGGGTCTGGTTGGCGAAAATGCGCTCCTTCGCCTCCCGGTAGTTCTCGAACGAGCCGTGACGGTCCAGGTGATCCGGGGTGATATTGAGCAAGACGGCGATATGCGGGCGAAAAGTTTCTGTTGTTTCCAGCTGAAACGACGAGATTTCCAGAACGTTCCAGCCGTCCTCGCGCGACTCGTCCGCGAGCGCGGCCACTGGCGTGCCAATGTTGCCGCCGACCAGCGTCGGCGCACCACTCGCTTCCAGAATGGCGCCGCATAGGCTGGTGGTCGTGGTCTTGCCGTTCGAGCCGGTGATGGCCAGCGTCCGGCCTTTCAGGAATCGCGAGGCCAGCTCGACCTCGCCCAGAATGGTCTGCCCGAACGAGCGCACCTGGCGGATCTCCGGCGTATCGAGCGGAACCCCGGGGCTCACCACCAGAAAGTCCTGGCGGCGAAAGGTGAGCAGCCCGTGGCCGCCCGCTTCGACCGCGATCCCTTCCTCCAGCAGCATGGGGATTTCCTTTTCCAGCGCCTCGGCGCTGCGGACGTCAGACACGGTGACCTGCGCGCCGTGGCGGCGCAGAAACAGGGCCGCCGCCAGCCCCGACCGGCCCAGGCCCACTACCAGCACGCGTTTGTTCTTCAGTTCCATTCGTTCAGTTCGCCTGGATTCGCGTCTCGTCTCCGGTACACACAGCCATCCTAGCGCAGCTTCAACGTCGTCAGCGCGAACAGGGCAAAGACCAGCGCCCCAATCCAAAACCGCGCAATTACCTTGGATTCCGACCAGCCCCCCAGCTCGAAGTGGTGGTGCAAGGGCGCCATCTTGAAAATCCGCTTTTTGCGCAGTTTGTACGAGCCCACCTGCAGGATCACCGACAGGGCCTCCAGCACAAAAATCCCGCCGATAAACGGCAAAAGCAGCTCCTGCTTAATCGCCACCGCGACCGTCCCGATCGCCCCGCCCAGCGCGAGCGAGCCGACGTCGCCCATGAACACCTCGGCCGGGTGGGCGTTGTACCAGAGAAAGCCGATGCTCGCCCCCACCATGGACCCGCAGAAGATGGTCAGCTCGCTCACCAGCGGCATGCGCTGCAGCTCTAGATAATCGGCGAAAACTACGTGCCCGCTCACATAGGTCAGCACCGTGAGCGCCCCCGCCGCGATGATGGTGCAGCCGATCGCCAAGCCGTCGAGCCCGTCGGTCAGGTTTACCGCGTTGCTCGAGCCGACGATCACGAGCACCACAAACGCGATAAACGGCAGATACGCCAGCAGGTGCAGGTGCGGGACCGCCGTGAGCGCTGGGATGCTGAGCGCCGGGCGAAACCGCTTCAAGAAAGGCACCACCAGCTGGGTCGAGTAGTTGCCGCGGGTCTGCATCGAGACCAGCGCGACCGCGACGCCCGTGCTCACCAGGATTTGGTAGCCGGTCTTGGCCCGCGCCGTCAGCCCCAGGTTGCGCCGGTGTACCACCTTGATATAGTCGTCCGCGAACCCGATCGCCCCAAACCCGAAGGTCGACAGCATGACCAGCCAGATGAACGGGTTCCCCAGGTCACCCCATAAGAGCGTCGGCAGCAGGATGGCGATCGCGATCAGCACCCCGCCCATGGTCGGCGTGCC
>CAXTRW010000264.1:0-3728 GCA_964246765.1 uncultured Acidobacteriaceae bacterium
GGGTTCCTTGGGGTGTTTTGGGTGGGGCGGCGTCAGTTTCCGTATCAGCAACTCCTGCACAATATTCCCGGCCGCGCGGGTGGCGTGGCCGACGGCCGTGTTTTCAAAGATGGTTGCCGCGCCATTGCGGTCGCTTGCCGGGTAGTACAGGTCTGCGATGCCGCCTGCGGCCAGGTCGCCGCCAACGTTGGAGTAGTCGGGCTGCCGGCGGCCGTTGTCCCCGCGACAAACCACCGTCATTGCGATTGCATACAGCGCCCGCGACATCACCGTGCCGGTCCCTTTGTAGAAATAGCGCGGATCCTGTCGCAGCAGAGATGGCAGCACGGCGCCTCCCACAAAGGTCCCGATCAGGCCATCCCCGTAGTCCGCGCCGAAGCGTCGGCCGAAGCCGGCGGCACCCTGCCCATAGCCCCGAAAGCCGTTTTGCCACTGCTGCACCCCGGCGCTGATGCCGGCGACGGCGAATGAAATCGGGTCGATTACGGATCGCCCGGCGAGCTCGAACTTCTGCTTCGACGTCAGCGGGACGGCGTTCCACGCGTAGGAGGTGTTAAAGTTGGGAAATACGCCCAGCACCCGCTGCTTTTCCTGCGCCGCGATTTCCTCCTGCGCCAGCTCCTCGCGCGAAACGTACACTTCGACGTTGGTGGTTTCGGTTTGGAACGGAGGAGGGCTTGCCGGCTTTTGCGGCGCTTGCGCTTGGGGTGCCGTTCCGTTCCCGCCGGGCGCCGCAGCCTGGGCGAGCAGCGGCGCGGCTCCCGGCACGACTGACCCGGCGCAGAGCACAAATGCGGCAAGCCGCGAGATAGGCAACGGGCGCTCCTGTTTTGCCTTGGGTTGCATTCAGGATACCCGTTCCCGCATTGGGAAAAGTTTCAGGGCGCCGCGAAAAGTTTCTGGAGCAGTGCAGGGCGTTTGCCTTACACTGGCGGCGCACCCGGAAGTGAGGCCGCCTGTGAGCGCAACGGTAGGGGTCAGCCCAAACTTTGAAACAGGGTCGGCGGCGCCGTCGCCCTTTGCACGCGTACTGCTTACCTTTTCCTCTCCTGCTCGCGCCTTCGATCGGCTCGGCTCGGGCGGCAGCTGGTGGTTGCCGTACCTGCTGGTTTTGCTGGTCAGCTTCGGCTACGCTACGACCGTGGGCAGCCGCGTGGGCTGGGAAATGGTGGCGCGCAACAATCTTGCGGCCTCGGCCAAGCAGCAAGCGCGGTTTACACAGCTGCCCGCGGCGCACCAGCAGGCGCAGGTCGCCATGATCGCCCGCATCACGCGCACCGCCACCTACGTCATGTCGGCGGTGGGGCCGCCCGTGTTCGCGGCCGTCATCGCGGGGCTGTTGCTCGCGACGCTGAACTTCGGGCTGGGCGGCCACGGACGATTCGGCCCACTGTTCGCCGTGTACATGTTTTCCTCGCTGCCCCAACTTATCAAGCTGCTGCTGGTCATCCTGATGCTGTTTTTAGGCGTCGGCGGCGAGAGCTTCCAGATGAACAATCCGCTGGGCAGCAACCCGGCGTTTTACATGCAAGGCTCGGGAGCGCCGCACTGGGTTACCTCGGTGCTGAGCTGGGCCGACGTGTTTTTGATCTGGCAGCTGGTCATCCTGGTCATCGGCAGCGCGATCGTGGCTAAGGTGTCGCGCGGCAAGGCCGCGGCTGCGGTGGTCGGGTGGACGGCAATTTTCATCGCCGCCGGAGCCACCGTGGCCATGCTGAACTAGGGCTGTTCCGTCCAGCGCTTGAAGATCAAGGAAGCATTGGTGCCGCCGAAGCCGAAGGAGTTCGACAGCGCATACTCGAACGCGAACTGCTCGGGTCCGCGGCTGACGTAGTTCAGATTGCAGCCTTCGTCCGGGTTTTGGAGATTGATGGTCGGCGGCGCCGTCTGGTGCAGCAGCGAGTAGACGGTGATGCCCGCTTCGAGGCCACCCGCCCCGCCTAGCAAATGGCCGGTCATGGACTTGGTCGAGCTGACGCGGAGGCTGTGATCGAGCGCGTGCTCGCCGAACAGGCTCGCGATCGCGGTGCTCTCGTTCACATCGCCCAATGGGGTGCTGGTGGCGTGGGCGTTGAGGTAGCCGATCTGGTCCGGCCGGATGCCGGCGACGCGCAGAGAAGCGCGCATGGCTCGAAAGCATCCATCGCCCTCGGGCGCCATCCCGGTGATGTGGTAAGCGTCCCCGCTCATGCCGTAGCCGACCACTTCGGCGAGAATTTTTGCCCCTCGGGCTTTGGCGAACTCCAGTTCTTCCAGAACCAGGACGCCGGCGCCCTCGCCCACTACGAAGCCGTCACGGTCGCGGTCCCAGGGGCGGCAAGCGGTTGCCGGGTCGTTGTTGCGCGTCGACAACGCGCGCATGGCCGCAAAACCGCCCACCGACATCGGCGTTATGGCCGCCTCAGTGCCGCCCGCGATCATCACATCGGCATCGCCACGCTCAACGATTCGGAATGCGTCGCCCACTGAGTGCGCGCCGGAGGTGCAGGCCGTCGCCGCGGTCTGATTTGGACCCTTGGCGTTGTGGCGGATGGAGACGTGGCCGGCCGCGAGGTTCACGATCGTCGCGGGGATGAAAAACGGGGAAATCTTGCGCGGCCCACCGTTTAGAAACGCTTGGTGCTCGCGCTCGATCACGTCGAAGCCGCCGATGCCGGAGCCGATGTGGACGCCCACGTTTTCCGAGATGTCGTCGGTGATCTTTAAACCTGAGTTCGCGACCGCTTCGTCGGCGGCCGCTATCCCCAGGTGGATAAAGCGCGACATCTTGCGCGCTTCCTTCTTGTCTACAAAGTTGAGTGGGTCGAAGTTCTGAACCTCGGCCGCGAAGGTCACCGGAAAACCGGTGGTGTCGAACGAGGTGATCGGCGCGACGCCGCTGCGGCCCGCGACAAGGGCCGGCCAAACCTCAGGTGCAGTGTTGCCGACCCCGCAGATCAGCCCCACGCCCGTCACCACGACCCTTCTTTGCGGACTGGGCAAAGCTACTTGCCGCCTTTCGCGTGCTGCTCGATGTAGTCGACGGCGTCCTTGACGGTTTTGATCTTTTCCGCATCCTCGTCCGGGATTTCGAGGTCGAACGCCTCCTCGAACTGCATGACCAGCTCGACCACGTCGAGCGAATCCGCGCCCAGGTCTTCCTGGAACGACGCGTTGGGGGTTACCTCCGCCTCATCCACCTGCAGCTGCTCAACAATGATCTGTTTTACTTTTTCCTCAACCGCCGCCATGCTTTTCTCCCTTGTGTGGTGGTTCCTGTACTGCCTGGGCCCGCCCAAAAAACTGCCCGGAGGCACACGTCCCCTGTCTGCCTCGAAACACCAAGTCTACCGGGGGCAGTGGGGAGTGTAAAGCAGAGCGAACTGCGGCTGGATCGAGGCGCCCCCTGTGTGCAAACTCGGTTGAGACGCTTCGCCGACGTGAACGGGAGACTCGGCTGGCTTGCGAAATTGTTCAGAGTACTTTCGGCACTCGCCTTTTGTTCGCCTTTGATGGCACACTCAATGCATGGGTGTTTCCGTGTGGCTCGTTGTGCTGGCGGGCGTTTTGATCGGCGCTGTTTTGGGTTTGCTCGCGGGAAAAGCGGCGCAGGCACGGGAGCGTCTGCAGGCGGAGCGCGGCCGTGCCGAAGATGCGCAGACTCTGGCATTGGCGCGATCGGAAGCCGCGGCGCTCGGGCGCGAGCGCGACCGGGCGACGGAGGAACTCGCGGCGGCGCGCTCGGCGCT
>CAXTRW010000265.1:0-3725 GCA_964246765.1 uncultured Acidobacteriaceae bacterium
CCCCGCCCCGGCGGCGGAGGCGGCCGCAAGTTCTTCCGGCGCAAAAAGGTTTGCAAGTTCTGCGTAGAGAGGATTGAGGCGATCCCCTACCGCGACGTCCGGCTCCTGCAGCAGTTCGTGGCCGAGCGCGGCAAAATCACGCCCCGCCGCCTCACCGGCGTCTGCACCACCCACCAGCGCCGCCTCACCCGCGCCATCAAACAGGCGCGCAATATCGCGCTTCTGCCGTTCGCGGCCCGCTACTAAGGAGTTCGGAGAGACCCATGGAAGTGATCCTGAAGGAAGATGTCGACCACCTGGGCCATCGCGGCGAGGTGGTCAAGGTGGCCGACGGCTACGGCCGCAACTACCTGCTGCCCCGCAAGCTCGCCATGCAGGCCAACGCGGCCAACAAGGCCGTGATCGAGCAGATGCAGCAGTCCGCCGTGCGCCGCTCGGCCCGCGAAAAGGGCGAAGCAGAGCAGCAGGTGGCCCGGTACGACGCGCTGACCCTCACGTTTGCCCGCAAGGTGGGCGAAAACGAGCACCTGTTCGGCTCGGTCACCTCGTCGGATATCGCGCAGGCGCTCGAAGCCCAGGGCTTCACAACCGACCGGCGCAAAATCCAGCTCGAAGAACCGCTGCGGCAGCTGGGCGAGTTCCACGTGCCGGTAAGGCTGCACCGGGAAGTCACGGCGCACGTCAAGGTGTTGGTTGAGGCGGAGGCGGGATAGAGGACTTCGTCGTGGTGTTTTGAGCTGCAGCAACGATCGCAAGCTTGGTAGAAAAAGGGACGAAACTGCCCTATAAAGGACGGAGTGTTGGCTCGCAAGTCCCTGGCCGAGATGATCGGCGAAGCGTTTCGAGAGATTGGCGTTTTGGTCGTCGTATTCGCAACACTGGACGGAATCGTCGCGGGACATGTCACACTGTTGTGGATTGCATTATCCTTTCTGTTGGGGCTGCTTTCCTTCCTGTTCGGTTGCATTGTCGAAAGGAGTCGACTCGATGAATAGTTATGTCTCGCTGTTGATGGGCTTCGGAGTTCTTTCGGCTGGCTTTCTTGCAACGATGGCGCACATTCGCTCGACGCGGAGGAAAGCAGCTGCAAGATCGAAGGGACGTCCGCTTCAAGCTGAGCTTGCATTCCAAAATCCCGAATACAACGAAGAACAACACCGCCGGACATCGGCCCTCGCTCATCGCTGAGAAATCCCGGCTTAGCTTGCAAAATAGCCGCTCCGAGTGGGCGGCTTTTCTCTTCTAGATGGAGGAGTTGTGCCCAAGCCCATCGCTATTTACTACGAGCAGCCGCACTGGTTCAAACCGCTCTTCGCCGAGCTCGAGCGGCGCGCCATTCCGTTTGAGAAGCTCGACGCCACGACCCACAGCTACGCGATCGAGGACCGCCCCGAGCAGCGCTATTCCCTGGTCGTGAACCGCATGAGCCCCTCGGCCTGGAACCGCGAGCATGGCGACACCATCTTCTACACGCTCGGCTACCTGGACCATCTCGAAGCGCGCGGCGTACGCGTGATCAACGGCTCGCGGGCATTTCGCTCGGAGCTCTCCAAAGCCTCGCAGCTTGCACTTCTGAACAAGCTGGAGCTTGCCTATCCCCGCGCGCGGGTCATTCACCGTGCCTCCCAGGCAGCCGCGGCGAGCGAGGGACTGCGCTTCCCAGTGGTCGTCAAACCCAACATCGGCGGCTCCGGCGCGGGCGTGGTGCGGTTCGACGCCCACGAGCAAATCGCGGCTGCAAGCGCGGCCGGACAGCTGACGCTGGGGCTTGACTCCACCGGCCTGGTGCAGGAGTTCATTCCCGCGCGCGGCGGCTTCATCGTGCGCTGCGAGGTGCTGGACGGCCGATTCCTCTACGCCATCAAGGTCCACACCACCGGCGAAACCTTCGACCTGTGCCCGGCCGACATCTGCCGCACCACCGGCGGCGTCGAGCTCAACCGAGCGGCTTGCGCGCTAGACGCTCCCAAATCCGGCATCCGCGTCGAAGGCTACGAGCCGCCGTCCTCGGTCATCGCCGACGTGGAGCGCATCATGGCCGCGGCCGGGGTGGAATTAGGCGGGGTCGAGTACATGCTCGACGACCGCGACGGCGACTCGGCGGTCCCGCTCTACTACGACATCAACGCGCTCTCCAACTTCGTCGCCGATGGCCCGCGGGTGGTGGGATTCGACCCGTTTGCGCGGCTGGTGGACTGGCTCGTCTCGGAATCGGAAAAAACCGTACACGCTGACCAAAGAGCTGAGCTCGCAGTAGGAGGCATGCGCTGATGCGCTACGGATTCTGGATGCCCGTCTTCGGCGGCTGGCTGCGCAACGTCGAGGACGAGCGCATGGAAGCCAGCTGGGCCTACGCCAAGCGGCTCGCGCAAAGAGCCGAGCAGATCGGCTACGACCTGTCGCTGCTGGCCGAACTGAACCTGAACGATATCAAGGGAGTCGAGGCGCCCTCGCTGGACGCCTGGTCGACAGCCGCGGCTCTGGCCGCCGTCACCGAGCGCCTGGAGCTCATGGTCGCGGTGCGCCCGACGTTTCATAATCCCGCGCTGTTGGCCAAGCAGGCTGCGAACATCGACCATATTTCGGGCGGGAGGCTCACGCTCAATGTGGTTTCGAGCTGGTGGGCGGATGAGGCGACCAAATACGGGATTCAGTTCGACCAGCATGACGACCGGTACGCGCGCACGAATGAGTGGCTGGACGTGCTGGACGGCTGCTGGCGCGAGCAGGGGTTTTCCTATCAAGGCAAGTATTACAGCGTGGCCGAAAACGTTCTGAGCCCGAAGCCGGTGCGACAGCCGCGACCGACGCTGTACGCGGGTGGTGAGAGCGAAACCGCGAAGAATCTGATCGCCTCCAAGTGCGACGCCTACCTGATGCACGGCGACTCCCCGTCCCGCGTGGGCGAGAAAATCCGCGACATGCGCGAGCGCCGGGAGCGCGCGGGCCTGGGATCCATGGTCTTCGGCGTGGCCGGGTATGCGATCGTGCGCGAGACCGCGGAGGCCGCGCAAAAAGAAGTGATTCGGATCACGGACGTGCAGCAGTCCGCCCAAGGCTATAAAAACTACCAGCAGTGGATCACCGGCTCCAAGCTGGAGCAGAAGGTTTCGCTTGAGGACTATTCGGTCTCGAACCGCGGGCTGCGCTCGGGGCTGGTGGGAACGCCCGACCAGGTGAAGGCTCAGGTGGCTGCGTTTGAAGAGGCCGGGTGCGATCTGGTGCTGCTGCAGATGTCGCCGCAGCTGGAAGAGATGGAGCGGTTTGCCGAACAGGTCATCCGTTGACCCCCGAACTCGCCACAGTCCTTGCAGAGCTGGCCGCGCGCGAACCCATCTCCCATCGCCCCGAGTTCGGCACGACGCGTGCGGACTTCGAAGGCATGACAGCGGAAGATTTCTGGGAGGTCGGCTCCTCGGGCAAAATTTACGACCGTGCGTTCGTCCTGGACCTGCTCGAAGAACGCCACAAAACGCCGCAAGAAGAAACCCTGCGAGCCTCGGACTTTCGTATCCGCCAGCTTTCCCCCGACGTGTACCTGCTGCACTACAACCTCATGCAAGGCAAGCGCGGAACACGGCGTACGTCGGTTTGGGAAAGATCCGAGGGAGACTGGAAGATTGTCTTCCATCAGGGAACCATCGCACAGGAGTGAAGGGGCGAGAGCGGTAAAACTCGCCCCGCGGGGCCGTAAGCGGGCTTGCCGGTGAACCCGTCCTAAGACG
>CAXTRW010000266.1:0-3687 GCA_964246765.1 uncultured Acidobacteriaceae bacterium
GGCCTGCGCTTGTCTCCCGGCAACCTCGGCGCGGGCGCGTTCGGCTTCAGTCGCGGCAGTCGCGAGGAAGGCCCGATGGCTGTCGCGTTCGCTCCCCAGCGCGGTGAGCTGGGCACGGGTGGTTTCGAGCTCAGCCGTGCCGGCAGCCGTGCGGGCGTCCAGCTCGGCAAGGCGCTCGGTGTTGCTGGCCTGGCGGTTGCGGGCGCGCTCCAGCTCGACCGCCGATTCGCTCGCGATCCTGCTTTGTTCTTTGCCTTCAGTGTCGAGCGAGTAGCCTCGCTGCTGGGCTTCAGCGGCTTCAGCCGTCAGCTCTTCAAGCGATGCGGCTTGGGCGTCGACCTGCTCGTTCAGCGCGGCAATTTCCCGCTCCAGCGCCGCCCCCCCCTCGTCCATGTGGGCGAGTTTGCTTCCCAGAACCACCCGCAGGCGGGTGCGGAGTTCGTCGCGCAGCGCCCCGTACCGCTCGGCCTTCGCGGCCTGGCGCTTCAAAGTGACCATCTGGCGCGCGACTTCCTCGAATATGTCGTCCACGCGGGCCAGGTTCTGCTTGGCCTGTTCCAGGCGCAGTTCGGCGAGGCGCTTCTTGGTTTTGAAGCGGGTGATACCGGCGGCTTCCTCAATGATGGCGCGGCGGTCGTGGGGTTTGGAGCTGAGCAGCTGGCCGATGCGCTCCTGGCCGATGATGGCGTAGCTCTCGGGACCCAGGCCGGTACCCATAAATATGTCGCGGATGTCGGAGAGCCGGCACAGCTTGCCGTTGAGCAGGTATTCGCTTTCGCCGGTGCGGAACAGGCGGCGAGTGACGACGATCTCGCCGCGCTGTGCGGTCTTGTGGAACCGGCGGCGGCGAACCTTGAGCACAACTTCGTCCTCGTCGGCCTCCGGGCTCTGGCCCGGCTGCGATTCGGCGATGATTTGATCGACCTCCTCGGCGTTGGCCTGGCGAAGCTTGGTTTCGTCCCAGTCCGCCTCTCCGCCAATCACGATCCCGGGCTCGTTTGTGAGCGGACCGGGCCCATAGGCTTCCGGGTCGATCAGCGTGATCGAGACCTCGGCCATGCCCAGCGCGCGGCGCTCGCGGGTGCCCGCGAAGATGACATCCTCCATCTTGCCGCCGCGGAGGGACTTTGCGCTTTGCTCGCCCAGAACCCAGGTCACGCCGTCGAGGATGTTCGACTTGCCGCAACCGTTCGGGCCGACTACCACCGCCATGCCGTTTCCGGGCAGCACGACTTCCGTCTTGTCGCAGAAGGATTTGAAGCCGAGGATCTGGATTTTCTTAAGCTTCAGCAACGGGGCAGGCGCTCCTTAGATGCAGCGGTTTCTTCAAGAGTATGCGCCGGTTTGGGTTCCGAGCAAGGCGTGGACTGAGGGCGTGAAGTGTGGATAAGCGGGAACCGAATCCGGGTAGCCGGCCTTGTGCTTTCCTTTTCGCTGCATCCAACCCCGAAATGCCACTGCTTGAGCAGACAACTCCGGCCCGGCCTGCGCGCGCGCTCCCGGTCGCAAACCAGGTTCGGATGGGCGCCTACACTCTTCCGCGGGAGCTGCCCTGGCTGCTGGCGCGAGCCGGCTTGCTGCTGCTGGCGGTGCTGGCGGCGGTGCAGTTTGTCGGCTCCTATATATACCTGGAGTTTCCCTGGGTCGACCTGCACCTCTGGGAGAGCGGCTCCGAGCGGCTGCCGTTTCAAACGCGGTTGCTGCTGGCGCCCGTGTACCAGGCCTTTGACAACTGGAGCTGGGCGCAGAACTACGCAGCGCAGTTGAGCAAGAACACCTACTTCTTCCCCCCACCGCGGGGCGTCCACCCGGGTTTGCTGTTGGAGTTCGCGATCGGAGTTGTGTGCGTGCTCATCAGCGGATGGGTCGCGGTGCGTATCTACGACCGGGCGACGCGCCGGGGCATTTTACGGCCGCTCGTGTACCCCATTTTCCTGGGCCTGTGCGTGCTGCTGTATATCGTGCACACTGTGCAGAATTTCCGTTATGTGTACGACATGCCGAGCCTGCTTGTGTTCGCGCTCGGCTTTTATGCGATCTACTTCCGCAAGCCGCTGGGATGGTTTGTGCTCTTGTTCGCGCTGGGGACTTTGAACAGGGAAACGACGCTGCTGTTGCTGCCGTTTTGGGCGCTGGCCCAGGTTCTGGGGCCGGAAGGGCGGATTCGTTGGCAGGCGCTTGCCGGCCGCGCGGTGCTCCTTCCGGTCGCGCTGATGGGCGCGTACTGGGCGGTGTGGCACCTGTGGGTGTTTCACCTGTTCGGAGCCAATCCGTCGGAGTACGGGCCGCGATTCCTGTTTAACATGCACTGCTTTCTGCGCCTGAGGTACTGGCCGCAGCTGGCGGCTGCCTTCGGATTTCTGTGGCCTTTTCTGATCCTCTATCGCAAACAGGTGCGCGATCCGCTGTTGCGCGCCTGGCTCATGGTGCTGCCTGTGTGGTATGCCTTCATGCTGATCTGGGCGATCGTGACTGAAACCAGGGTGTTCGGCGAACTGGTTCCCATTCTGGCGCCAATCGCGGCCCTAATCGCCGAAGAGGTGTTTGCCGCCCGGGTGTTGGCCGCGAGTATGCGCCGGGATCTAGGCGAGGCGGGGAGCTCCCGCAGGCGCGAGGCGGCTTAAGCTCTTTTATGGTTTCCGGGTGGGCCGCATCAGCACCTCGCTTACAAAGCTTTGCGGCTCTTGCGTAAGCAGCATGGCGACCACGTGTGCGACATCGCCGGGTTGGATTTTGCGCCTGGACCTCTCGTCCTCGGCCGCGACGCCTCCGCCGAAGCCTGTGTTGACCGAGCCGGGCGCGATGACGGAAACGCGGACTCCATGCGGGCGAAGCTCTTCAGCGACGGAGTAGGTGAGTCCGTTCAAGCCCCACTTGGAGGCCGAGTAGGCCGCCCCGTTCGCCACCGGATTGTGCCCCGCGAGCGAGGAAATATTGATGATGTCCCCGGAACTCTGCGCGATCATGAGCGGGGCGACCGCGCGGATCATCAGATACGGGCCGCGCAGGTTGGTTTCCAGGGTTTCGTCCCAGGCGTCGGGCGGCATTTCATGCAGCGGACTGCCGAATCGACCGCTCCCGGCGTTGTTGACCAGCACGTCGCAGCGGCGCCGGCGCTCCCGCAACTCCGCGCCGAAGCGTTCCACCGCCGCCGCGTCGCGCACGTCCAGGCTGTACGGGGTCGCCGCGCCGCCTGCCGCCTCAAGGCTCCGAGCCACCGCGCGGAGCCGGTCGAGATCGCGAGCGACCAGCACCACATGCGCGCCCATTGCGGACATGCTGCGCGCGATCGCCTCGCCGATGCCGCGCGCCGCGCCCGTCACGACCGCGACTTTGCCGCTCAACCGCGATTCCGCCATAAAAAATGTCTCCTATAAGGAAAGATGCGAGATGGCGCGCTCCCGCCCAAATGCGTGTTTCTAACCGAGGGCGTTCTAGGTTATAAGAGTGGAGACAGTCCCGGCCCGCGCGTTTCTGCATCCATGAGACGTAAGCAGAGCGGAAACTGCATTCCCGGATCAATTTTTAAAGAACCTCCCTTAGGAGCGGAGCATGAAAAAGGTCGTCGTCCTCCCGCTGCTCGCGTTTGCGTCCAGCCTGCTTGTATTAACTCCTGCCATCCGCGCGCAAGCGCAACCGGCGCCCGCGCAAGCCCAGCCGGCGACCCCGCCGCCAGCGGGCCAGACC
>CAXTRW010000267.1:0-3684 GCA_964246765.1 uncultured Acidobacteriaceae bacterium
GGGCGGGGGCGGTATGTGTATCTGGCGCTGGCCCTGTACCGGCAGCTGCCGGAGGGGGTGCCCGGGGCGTACCGCTTATTGGCAAACCTGGTGAGCGGCGGCGCGACGGAGCGGTAGAGCTTTTCCGAGTACGCGCCACGAAGTGGCCGCCAGCCGCGCAGGCGGTTTTGCATTTTGCGACGAAAAGGACCGGTTTGCACGCATTCTTTGCGCAATTTGGCCAAGCTGTAACAAAGTTTTGGGACCATGAAGGCGTTTGAGTGCGAAGGTACCCTGTTGTTGCGAGGGGGCCCTCACTCCGGCGCGGGTATCGGTTTACCAACTTTGAGAGGCTAGATGAAAACGAATTTGAAGACGCTTGCCGGCCTTGTGCTGGCCACGGCGGTAGCGGGCCAGGCTTTTGCCGCGGATGCTCCGGCGGACCCGGCGCAGAAAACAGCGGCGAAACATCATGTGCGAGCGCGCAAGGGCACCCGGCCCACCGTGCAGCGCGAGATCGAAGAGCTGCGCAGCGACATGGCGGCGCAAAAGGCGCAGATCGACAACCTGCAGCAGCAGCTTTCCTCGCGCGACCAGCAGTTGCAGCAGGTGCAGCAGCAGTCGGCGCAAGCGGTCGAGCAGGCGACCGAGCAGGCGCAGAGCGCGGCGGCTGCGCAGCAGGCGGTCAACGCACAGAACAACAGTGCCGTGACGGCGCTGCAAAGCTCAGTGGACGACCTGAAGGGCAACACGGCTTCACTGGCCACGACGGTGAAGAACGACCAGGCGGCGACGAAAAAGGCGATCGAGAACCCGGATTCGATTCACTTCAAAGGCATCGACCTGAGCTTTACGAACTCGTTCATCGAGTTCGCGACGGTGAACCGGACGCGCGCCACCGGCTCGGGCATCAACACGCCGTTTCTGTCGATTCCCTTCGCGGCTTCGGACGCGGGGCACATGAGCGAATTTTTCATGTCCGGGCGGCAGTCGCGGCTGGCGCTTTCGGCGATCGGCAAAATCCCGAACGCCACCCTGCAGGCGTACTACGAGCTGGACTGGCTGGGCGCGGGCATTACATCGAACAACAACCAGTCGAACAGCTATGTTATGCGGCAGCGGCAGCTGTGGGCGCAGGCGGCCTTCAAGAGCGGGCTGACGCTGACCGGCGGCCAGATGTGGACGTTGGCGACGGAAACCCGGCTTGGGCTGAACAACAAGACGGAAGTTTTGCCGGATACGATTGACCCGCAGTACAACGTGGGTTTCGTGTGGGCGCGGCAGCCCGGCTTCCGCGTCACGCAGAACTTTGGGAATAAGTTCTGGCTGGGCGCTTCCATCGAGCAGGCGCAGACCCTGACCCCGAGCTGCGCGAGCACGGCGACCACGCGCACCACGACCGGCGGCGTGACCATGACGAGCGCCGTCGGCTGCCCGACCAACTATGTGCTGGGTAACGTCGGGACTAATGGCGGCCTGTACAACGCGACGTCGACTTACAGCTACAACTTAGCGCCGGATATGATCGCCAAGATGGCGTACGAGAATAAATACGGCCATTTCGAGCTGTTCGGGATTGGCCGATTCTTCCGCAACCGGGTATATCCGCAAGGCACGGCGCTGGGCAGCTCGGCCGCGAATGCCGCGGGGGCCTACAACAACACGAGCTTCGGCGGCGGCGTAGGCGGCGGATTGCGCAGCTATGTCTATAACAAGAAGGTGGAGCTGGCCCTGCACGGGCTGTACGGCGACGGCACGGGTCGCTACGCGTCAGCGCAGGTGCCGGACACGACCATTGCCCCGAACGGAACGCTCGCGCTCCTGCATAACAGCGCGGCATTGGGCGAGGTGTTTGCCCATGCCACCAAGCGCCTGGACCTGTATGCCGACGCGGGTTATGAGGAAGCGACGCGACGGATCTTTACCTACGGCAACGGCCACGAAGGGTATGGGTTGTACGACGCCAACAACACGGGTTGCGGGACGCAGGGGGTTCCGGGCAGCACGGCTGGGGTGTATCCTCCGGCGGGTGTAGGATTCCTGCCGGGACCATCTGGAACCTGCAATGGCTCGAATAAGAGCATCGTCGAAGGAACGCTCGGGTACGATTACTATTTCTACAAGGGGCCGATGGGCCGCTTCCGCCAGGGTTTCCAATACAGCTGGCTGGAGCGGGCGCTTTGGTCCGGGTCTACCCATACATCGCCTAAGGCGAACGAAAATGTGTTTGAAACGAACATGCGATACTACCTGCCGTAGGTGCTTGCGTAAGTAAAGCAAAAGGCGCTTCTACGGAAGCGCCTTTTCTGTTCAGCCAACAAGCTGGTGTAACGAGCTGGTGCTTCTATACTTAAGTGCGTGCATACCAGCACTCTTTCCGGATTGCAGCCCGGCTATCTTGCAACTCGGAGGCGGCGATTCCTACTGTACTGCCGTCTCCGCTTCTGAGCCGTGGATTTAACATTCGAATGTAGCTCGCCTAGGTGATACCGGCGAGTGTTAGCCTTATCGGGTTACACTGTAGCCCAGGAGGGATGCAGTGGCCGCCAACGCCGTTGTTCGCGCCAGAGTCGATGCCCGCGTGAAGGAACAAGCCTCGGCGATTTGTGCCGCTGCGGGACTAACGCTTTCGGACGTTTTCCGCATGCTGCTGATGCGCACCGTAGCCGAGCAGGCCTTGCCTTTCGATCCGCTGACCCCCAGCCGGGAAACCGTAGAGGCCATGAAGGCGGCGCGCCGGGGCGAGCTGGTGAAGGTGGGCCGCGTTGAGGACTTATTAGCCGATCTCCATGCGGACGATTAGCCGGACTGCTCGGTTCAAAAAGGATTACAAGCGGGAAAGCAAAGGGCGTCATCAAGCCATCCTCGACGGCGACCTCCTGGCTGTTGTCACACTGCTGGTGAACGGCACGTCGCTTCCGGAAAAGCTCCGCGACCATCCGCTGGCCGGCGAGTGGAAGGACCATCGGGATTGCCACATCAGGCCCGACCTCGTCCTCATCTACCGGCTGCCCGACGCCGAGAGCCTGGAGCTGGTGCGCCTGGGCTCTCATAGCGAACTCGGCTTGTGAGGAGTCCGCCGGGAGGGCGGTTCAGCGGACGATGGTGCTTTCGGCGGCGGTGGGTTTTTGGTAGACCTGGTTGGGGGTGGGGAGGTCGGCCGAGTTCCAGCCTCCGCCCAGGGCCTGCACGAGCTGGACGGCGGCGGTCATGGTGGTGATCTGCGTCGTGAAGAGGGATTGCTGGTCAGCAAGCAGGGTATTTTGGGCGGTGATGACGTTGAGGTAAGGGTCGAGGCCGGTGCGATAGCGGTCGAGCGCAAGATTCAAGTACTCCTGGGCTGAGGCGGTGGCTTGCTGCTGCTTGGCGTTTTCTTCGGTGTCGATGCGGACTTCGGCCAGGTAGTCCTCGACTTGCTGGAAGGCGGTGAGGACGGTTTCGCGGTAGGCGGCTACGTCGGCGTTGTAGGTGGCGATGTACTGGTGGACGGTGGAGCGGCGGAGGCCGGCATCGTAGACGGGCTGCGAAAAGGCGGGGCCGGTGGACCAGAAACGGCTGGGCCAGTCGAACCAGTGCTTAAAGGTGGAGCTTTCAAAGCCGCCGTCGGCGGTGAGGGTCAGGCTCGGGAAGTAGGCCGCGGTGGCGACGCCGATCAGCGCGTTGGCGCTGGCCATGCTGCGCTCGGCAGCGGCGACGTCGGGGCGG
>CAXTRW010000268.1:0-3680 GCA_964246765.1 uncultured Acidobacteriaceae bacterium
CCCCACGTCTCGCATTTGAGACGTGGGTTCTCCTTCGCGAAGGCGAAGGACCGCATTCGAAACGCCGCACCGACCGCCGCCGACGCAGCTTGAGAAAACGCGCGTCCACACCCGCGTAAACGGTTACAATTGCCGTTCCCTCAGGAGACGCCTTCACCATGCGCCCGAACCGCCCCGCCCTGCTCGCCCTTTCCTTCTGCACCCTAGCCCTCACCGCCTCCGCGCAGATGACCGAGTCCACCACCGCGGCCAACACGCCCATCCACATCCGCGTCACGCGTCCAGCCAACCCGCAGGTCATCCCGCCCACAATCTTCGGCAGCTTTCTCGAGCCCATCGGCCACTCCACCTACGGCGGCCTGTGGGCGGATGTGGTCGAGAACCCGTCCTTTGAAAACAACATGTGGTCGGCCGAGAACGCGAGCACGATGCTGAAGGAGCAGCCCGAACTGCGCCGCGCCTCCGATCTGGCGCTGCCCATGCCCTGGGAGCCGCTCGACCCCGCGCAGGGCAACCGTTACGCGCCCGAACGCATGGACGCCGCCAACAGCTACCAGTCCCTGCTCATCATGGGCCTGCCCGACAAGGAAGTCGGCATCAAGCAGCGCGTGTACCTGCCCCTGCACCGCGAGCTGGTGTACCACGGCAGCCTGTGGCTCAAGCACGTCTCCGGCGGCGCGGCCGTCACCGTCAGCCTGCGCCGCCACGAGCACGCGGACAAAACGCTGGCCTCGGCCACCCTGAACGCCCCCGCCGGCGCCTGGACGAAGTTCCCGTTCGACTTCACGCTGCAGCGCGACCAGCTCGCGCCGCTGGAGCCCGCGGACCTGGTCATCAGCGTGAACGGCGACGCGCGCGTGCTGGTCGACAATGTTTCGCTCGACCCCGCGGACGCCATCGACGGCATGGACCCGGACGAGATCGCCATGGCGCGCGACCTCCACTCGCCGGTGATCCGCTTCGGCGGCAACTTCACCTCCGACTACAACTGGCAGGACGGCCTGGGCCCGCGCGACAAGCGGGTTTCCAAGCTCAACGTCGCGTGGGGCATCCCGGAGTACAACACCTTCGGCACCGACGAGTTCCTGGAGTTTTGCAAGCTGGTAGGCGCCGAGCCGCAAATCGCCCTCAACCTAGGCACCGGCACGCCCAATGAGGCCGCCGCATGGGTCCGCTACGTCGACGAGCACTTCGGCAACCGCCAAGGCGGCCTGCTATGGGAGCTCGGCAACGAGCTGTGGGGCGACTGGCAGATCGGCTACCCGGCCCAAAGCGAAATCGCCGCCCGCACCCTTGCAAACAGCCAGGCGGTGCGCAAGGTGGACCCGCGCGCGCGGCTGATCGCGACCGGCGCGGATGAGGACACCTTCCACGACTGGAACGCGCAGCAGCTCACCAACCCGGCGGGCACCTTCAACTACCTGTCCACGCACTTCGTGGTGGGCGACCAGGTCGAACTCCCGCATGCCTCCGACACCTTCAAGTCCATGGCCTCGCTTGCCCTGCCTTGGGGGCTGGCCGCGCAGATGCACGCGATCAAGCAGCAGGCCGTCGCGGCCGGCCGCCCGAACGTGAACGTGGCCTTTACCGAGTGGCTGATGATTTCGCGCGGCCGCACCGGCCCGAGCTTCTCCAACATGGGCGGCGCGCTCTTCGCGAGCGGCTTCCTCAACATGGTCATGCGCAACGCCGACATCGTGCCCATCTCCGACATGACCGGCATCATGGAGTTCGGCGGCATTTGGAAGAAAAAGGAGCAGGTCTACGGCGCGCCCGCCTACTGGGTCCTGCGCGAATACGCGAGCCAACGCCCGCACACCCGGCTCGACGTCCAGTCTGACTCGCCCACCTACTCGATCGCCAAGGGCGTCACGCGCCTTCCAAACATCCCGGACGTGCCCTATCTCGACGTGGTTGCCGCGGAAAATGAGGACCGCTCGGAGTTGCTGCTGTTCTGTCTCAATCGCAACCTGGACCGCCCCGAGCACGCCGACCTCGACCTGAGCGCGCTGGGCGTGGGCAGCGGCACGGCGAAAATCACAACCATCGCGTCCGACAGCATCCTCGCCGAAAACAACGAAGAAGAGCCCGACCGCGTGCATCCCGCTACACAAACCATGCCCGCAAGCAGCACGCTCTCCTACACCTTCCCCAACGCGAGCGTGACGGTGGTGGAGGTGCCGCTCAAGCGTTAAACCAAACCCGCCAGCGCGGCTAACGGCCCCATCGGGGCGGGTCTTGGTTGGCGCGCGTTTTGCTCGGCGAGGCTCACCGTAGGAAGCAAAGCTGGGTGCCGGGTGCCCCACGGATCAATTGCCGGCGCACCGGGCGAGCGGTCCTTGCTCGCTGGGGTAGTAAGACGTGGGTTCTCCTGGGCAAAGCTCACCGCTGCATTCAAGATGTGGAAGCGCTGATTTGGTCACCAAATCGCGGCTGGCGGCCTGCTCGGGGCGGGTCCCTGGTTTAGTGTTATTTGGCCCAGCAAGGGTTACCGTAAGAATTAGATCGACCATTCCGGTCCCAACACAGGTGCCCCACGTCTCGATTCTGAGACGTGTGATCGCGGCCAACCCGCTGGAATCACTGAGAAGCAAGATCCCAAGCTTCCGGTTGCGGTATCCCTCACCGCGGCGGCACGGACCCGCTCTGAAGCGTGAGCCCGTGCCGCGTCCGGTCTTGCTCCTCGGTCAGCTTCGCGGCCTGGGCCAGCTCCGCCTGCGACTCATCCGCGCGGCCCAGCTTCGCCAGCGCGATCGCCAGGTTGCGGTGCGTCTCCGGGTAGTTCGGAGCGCTCGCCAGCGAGTGCCGCAGCAGGTCCACAGCCTCTGCATACTTCTTCTGCCGAATCGCCACCAAGCCCAACCCGGCCAGCGCTCCCGCGTGGTTCGGGTCGCGGCCGATTACTCTCTGAAACTCGCTCGCGGCCTCCGCATCCCGGTGCTGCCCCAGAAAAATCGCGCCCAGCTCGTAGTAGCTTTCGGTCTGCGCCGGCTGTAACTCGATCGACTGCTTCAGCTGCGCCTCCGCCTCGTCGTCGCGCAGCAGCATGTGCAGCAAGCGGCCCAGCCCGTAGTGGGCCGAGGCGTCGCCGGGCCGCAGCGCCAAGTACTGCCGCAGGTATTTTTCCGCCTCCGGCATCTGCTGCTCGTCGAGCTTCACATGGCCCAGGGCGTAGATGATTTCGGGATTGCCCGGCTTGATCCCGAGCGCCTCGGTCAGTGCCGCGTCCGCGTCCTTGTACAGGCGCATCGAGTCAGCTTGGAGGCCGAAGTCGAGCAGCAGCGTGGGGTCTTGCGGAACAGCCTTGCGCGCCCGCAAGAGGTAGCCGAGCGCCGCGTCCGGGTTGCCCGCGCCGCGCGCCCGCAAAGCCAAACGCACCGCGGCATGCACCTCGCCCTGAGCTGCCTCCGCATCCCCGGGTGAGGCCGCGAGCGCCCGCTCAAAACTCCGCATCGCGGCTTCGTCGTCGCCCGCCGCCGCCGCGCTCCGGCCCTCATCCACAGCCGTCACCGCGCCGCTTTGGCCGTGCGCCGCCGACGACTGCACACAAAACAGGCCCGCGAACACGGCGAAAATCATAGGCAAACACGTCTTCATCCCAGAAGCAGCTCCCGCGCCGGCACTCTCCGGGTATCATCGGCGCGTGCTCGCCGTTTGCCGAAAACAGATCCGGCGTAGCC
>CAXTRW010000269.1:0-3674 GCA_964246765.1 uncultured Acidobacteriaceae bacterium
CTTGCCGCCCCAGCTCGACTGGATCCGGCAGCAGTTCGCCGCCGCTCAAAAAGCTGGGCAGCGCACGGTTCTGCTCCTGCACTGCTACCCCGGCGACCTAAAGCGCGGCCGCACAGAGCTGCAAGGCCTGATCCGCGAGTTCCGCCCGCTCCTGGTCGAGATGGGGCACACCCACTACAACGAGATTGCAAACGACGGGCAAACTCTGTACTCGGCGACCCGCTCCACCGGCCAGATCGAAGAGGGACCGGCCGGCTTTTCCGTGACCGCGATCGACGGCCCTTGTGTCTCGTGGCGTTTTTTCACGCTCGGGCAGGATCCCTGCGTCCTGATTACCAGCCCCGCCGATGCAAGGCTGCGGACCCCGGGCGCGCATGGGAACAGCGCCGTGCGCGCCAAAATCTGGTCGGCCGAGCCGGTCCACTCCGTCACTGCCTTTTGCGGCGGCGTCACTCCGCTTTCGATGGAGCGCCTCCCAGGCAGCAATGTGTGGCAGCTCGACAGCGGATTCCCCACTGCCGGCGAGCTTGCCGTAACCGCCCACACCGCCGCGGGCGAGCAAGCTTCCGACCGCATCCAGCTTACGGTCGGCGCCCGTCCAGCGCCTGCCGCGAGCGACCATGAAGACCGCTTCACCATAGGACCGTGGGTCGAGCACGGGCTGCTGGGCACGCAGCTGGGTCCCAACAAGAACGGCCGGAAGTGGTGATCGCTCCCGCCGCGGCCCATGCCGCGCTGCTTGCCATCGCCGCTGCGGCGATCCTGCTCATGCTGCTGCGCCCGCGCGGCATTGCGGAGGTGTACTGGGTCGGCTCGGCCGCGCTGCTGCTCGTCGTTCTGCGGCTTATCCCTCTCCGCCTCGCGGCACACGCAATCGCCGAGGGCGCCGACGTGTACCTGTTCCTGATCGGCATGATGCTGCTCTCGGCACTCGCCCGCGACCAGGGCGTCTTCGATTGGGTCTCTTCCACCGCCATTCGCCGCGCCCGCGGTTCGTCCGCGCGGCTTTTTACGCTCGTTTACCTTATCGGCACAGCCGTCACGATCTTTATGTCCAACGACGCCACCGCCGTCGTCCTCACGCCCGCAATCCTCAGCGTCGTCAAGAAAGCGAAAACCCAGCCGCTGCCCCACCTGTTCACCTGTGCGCTGATCGCGAACGCGGCCTCCTTCGTCCTACCCATCTCGAACCCCGCCAACCTGGTCGTCTTCCGCCAGGGCATGCCCCCGCTCCCGCAATGGCTGGCTTCTTTCGGGCTGCCGTCGGCGGCGTCCATTCTGGTGACGTACGCCGCGATGCGGCTCATCTTTCGAAAAGAGCTCGCGAGCGAGCTCGACAGCGGTGTGGAAGCGGCGCCCCTCCGCACCGAAGGCAAGCTCGTCCTGCTCGGCCTGGCACTGGTGATCGCGGCGCTGCTCACAGCTTCCGCATGCAACATGAGTCTCGGCCTGCCGACCTGCCTGGCCGCCCTCGCTGTCACCGCGGCGGTGTGCTTGAAAGCGCGCGCTAACCCCCTGAAGCTCGCGCGCGAAGTTTCCTGGGCCACCCTGGCGCTGGTCGCTGGGCTGTTTGTGCTCGTCGATGCCATCGAATCGGTCGGCGCGCTTTACCTCACTCAAGACGCCCTGCGCTGGGCTCAAAGCCTCCCGGTCGCCGCGGGCGTTCTGCTCACGGGCTTTGCTGTCAGCGTCGCCAACAATCTGGTGAACAATTTGCCGCTCGGGCTGATCGCCGGGTCCACCCTCCACGCCACTCACGCGCACGGCCTGCTCGCGGACGCGGTGCTGATCGGCGTCGATCTCGGCCCCAACCTGTCCGTAACCGGCTCGCTCGCGACCATTCTTTGGCTGCTGGCGCTTCGCCGGGAAGAGGTTGGCGTCAGTTTTCTCGATTTCCTCAAAGTCGGCGCTCTCGCCATGCCCGCGGCCCTCGCGGCCGCTCTCGGCGCGGCGCTCCTCATCCACCCCAAAACGTAGTGCCGGAAAGGAAACCCCATGAGCGCAAAATGGATCATTCCCTTCATCATCGTGGGCGGCGCGCTGCAGGCCTGCGGCGCCGCCATGAACGGACAGCTCAAGCACTCGCTTGTGAATCCTTATCTGGCCTCAGCCGTATCGTTCGCGCTGATTACCTTCTTTTTCACCGGGCTGTTTCTGGTGCTTCCCAACCCGCTGCCGACGACAAATTACATCTCCAGCCAGCACTTGTCGGAATAACTTGGGGGACTCGTCGGGGCGGTGCAGGTGTACGCGGGCCTTACTCAGGTGCAAAAAGTAGGCGCAGGCCCATTTATGGGTCTTACCGTGTCGGCTGCGCTGATCGCCTCGCTCGCCATCGATAACTACGGATGGTTTCGTATGGAACACCACCCGCTTAACTGGGCGCGCGGCATCGGCGGCGTACTCTTGATCGCGGGCGTCACCCTGATCGCGAAGTTCTAGCCGACGCGCAGCAGCACCGCGCTCGCCGCCAGGACGCTCACGCTGCCGAGCGAAACCGCGCTGCCCGAGCCCAGCGTCCACGGCGCGCCCGGCTCGCGCGCGCCCGGCTCGAAGCTGACCCCGGAGGTGCTCGCGAGCGATGGCCCGGTGAGCCGGAACGCCGCCGCCCGGCCTGAACCGAACCCGTGCACCGCGACCTCGATTGCTATGTCGCCCGGATTAAAGACGGCCAGGAGCCGGCCGCCCGCGTACGCTGTCACGTGCGTGCCCGCGGGTATGCCCGCAAGCTCCACCCGGTCCATGGGCGTCCCGGCAAACTGCCCGGCCAGCCACATGCCGTAAAAGTCCGGCCGGGCCGTCGAGTGCCCTGCCTTGTCCGTCGCGATCGGCGTGTACATGCCCTCGCCGCCGCCGTGCAGGTTCACGCCCTTGGCGCCCCGGCTCGCCAGGTCGAGCATAAAATTACCCGCCCACAGCGCCGAGGCCAGGGTATTGCTCACCCCCGGCTTGCCCCCGTTGTAGCAGGAGTTGCCTTCGCTCATGCGGAACGGCAAACCCGCCGCTTTAGCTTCGTCTATGGCGTCGTACACATCCTTTTTGAGCTTTTCGCCCGGATGCAGCAGGAAATCGATGGTCATCCTCGGGTCAGTCGGCGGCCCTTCCGCGTAGTAGTGGGTGGTCAGCAGCGCCACCTCGCCCTTGGTATCGGCCGCGAACCGCCCGACCCAGGCCGCGTCGTTCGCGCAGTCCGGTCCTGCGACGGGCACGTGCGGCACACGCGCATGCACCGCCTTGTACATCGCTTTCCACTTCGTCAGGAATTCGTCGTAGCTCCACTTTGAGCCGTCATCGTGCTTGAACAGGTCGGGCTCGTTCCCGAACTGCAGGGCCAGGAGCTTCGCGCCGCACGCCTTCGCAACATAGGCCGCCTCCTCGGCGGCAGCGTCCGGTGTGCCGTGGCGCAGGTTCAACCCGTAGATCAGCCCCCAACCCGTCGCGTCGAGAAAACCGCGCAACCGGTCGATCGCGACGGGCCGCAAGACGTACATCCCCGGCGTCTGCTTCTCCACCTTGGAGCCCAGGTCCGGGCCGTAGCCGCCTGCGTCCCGCGAGGTCGCTGCTCCGCTCGCCTGCCATGCGGTAAACGCGCTGGTGTTGCCGCCGATGCGCAAAACGCCCCCGCGTGGCCCCAGTGTCTTTACCAGCCCGACCAGGTCCCGAGTTACGGCGGG
>CAXTRW010000270.1:0-3653 GCA_964246765.1 uncultured Acidobacteriaceae bacterium
CAGCACGTCGGCGCAGGCTGTGCCCTCGGGGTAGGTGAGGACGCCGTGCTCTTCGACAATGAGCTGCCGGCGCAAAGGGATCATGAACAGAACGCCGAGCCAGCCGCCCAGCAGCGCCAGGATGAAGATGCGGGAGTACTCGAGGTCGAAACCCAGGAAAATGAGCGCCGGAAGGGTGAAAATGACGCCCGCGGCGATCGACTGGCCGGCGTTGCCGGTGGTCTGGACGATGTTGTTTTCCAGGATGGACGCGCGCCCCAGCGCCCGCAGCACGGAGATGCTCAGCACGGAGATCGGGATGGACGCGGCAACCGTGAGCCCGGCGCGCAGGCCCACGTAGACCGTGACCGCGCCGAACAGCAGCCCGAAAAACGAGCCCAGCAGCAGAGCCCGCGCGGTCAGCTCCGGGCGGGTCTGGTCGGGGGCGACGTAGGGCCGAAAAGCAAGAACCTCAGGGGTGGTGCGAGCCATGCGCGAAGGCGTCTCCGGATGCGCGCGATGGGAGAAAGCGACGCACCCGAGAGTGTATCAGGGCAGAGCCGTTTAGGGGCGCGCCAGGCGAACCCCCAGCGGCACAGGCTGCGGCGCGACAATTTTTTGCGGCTCCGGACGGTTTTTGCTGAAGCGCTGGACCCGGCGATACCAGGCGAACACGATGATGCTGAACAGCGGCACCGTCATGCCCAATGCGCCGAGCCAATTGCCGACCAGCCCCAAATGGAAGTGGCGCACCAGCAGAAAACTAAGCGGGACGCCGATGCCCCAGGTGCAGGCCGTGGAAGCGAAAAACGGCAGCTTGGTGTAGCCCATTCCACGCAGTGCGCCCTGCAGCACGACCTGAATGCCGTCGAACACGCGATATGAAGCGCAGAGAAAAAAGATGGGTGTAGCCGCGGCGACCACTGCCGGATCGTTCGTGTACAGGCTGGCCCAGGTACGAGGAGCGGCAATGAACAAGAGCGATGCCACCAGCATGGCGCCCCCGCTGAGGGCGGCGCTCGCCAGGCCCGCGCGGCGCACTTGCGCGCCATCGTCGCGGCCCGCGCCCTGGCCCGTGCGCACCGCGGAAGCCGCCTGGATACCCTGCGGAATCATGCTGCAAAACGCGTTCAGGTCGATCAGAACCTGATTGGCCGCGAGCATTGTGACGCCCAGGGTGCTGGTGAGCACGGTGGAAAAACTGGCCAGCGATAGGTCGCCGAAGTACTGCAAGCCGATCGGCCAGCCGACGCGGTACAGTTCGCGCAGCCGCCGCCAATCCGGTCGCCACGCCCCGGGGCGCAGTTTGATGGGCGCTTTGCGCAGTGAAAGCCCGAGTGAGATGAGCAGCAAGCCCAGCATGTACATGCGAACCACGCAGGTAGCCCAGCCCGACCCGGCGATGCCGTAGGCCTTGAATCCGCCGTGGCCGTAGATCAGCAGCCAGTCGAACAGCCAGTTGACCAGGTTGGCGGTGAGCAGGGAGATCATGACCCAGCCGGGGCGGTCGATGGCCTGTAGGTAGTGCCGCACGGCCATGTACAAGAGCAGCGGCGCGGCCGACCAGCGCAGCGCGGCCATGTAATGCGTGGTGATGGCGATCAGGTGGGGGTCCACATGGATGAGCGCGAGCAGAGGCGGCGCGATGGTGGACAGAAGCATCACGATCGGCGTGCAGATGGCGACCACGAACAAGGACTGCACCAGCGAGAAAAGCCCGTCCTCTCGGTCGCCGCGCCCGAAGGCCTGAGACACCAGCGTGTCGAGCCCGAACAATAGGCCGACTCCGGCAAACAGGATCGCATAAAAAATGCTGTTGCCGAGCGAAGACGCCGCAATCGCCAGGGCTGAGTCATGGTGGATGTGGCCCACCATGATCGCGTCCACGATGTAGGTCGACATCCATCCCAGCTCGCCGAGCGCGAGCGGCGCGCCCAGACGCGTGGTCAGGCGCACTTCGGAGCCGAAGGAGTGAGACGGGATGGCGCGGTTATCCCTGTGGGATCGACTGCTTCCTGCGGTCATGGGGAACTCTGATTCACTCCGAACAATTAGCCGTGCTTTGTTTGAACTTTGAGCGGTCTCGTCGAAAAGCAGAATGATCCGCGGCTTCCATCGCCTCTCGCCTCGAGCGCTGAACACTTCTGACGCCCGGAGTGCCCGTGGGAGCTGTCCCCAGCGGGAAAGCTGACGTTGGCCTGATGAACGCTAGCCGCCCTGGATGCGGTTTGTCGAGCGCGGGATGCCGTTTCAAGCGTACTCTGGCGTATTTTGAAGCACCGCCGTATACTTTGTTGCAACCGGGCCTGATCGGCGCGGCTGCCGGGCGTCAAACGCCCGAATCGAGGTGCGCCTTCACGAGCCAAACGCTGCCGCTGATGCCGCCGCACCGTACCCCCCGCGAGGAGGGCTCCCGTCGGCGCGCCGTGGCGGGAGGGTTGCGAACGCAGGCGGATTCGCTGGCCGTTGCCGTGTTTCCCGCTTCCTGCGCTGTGTGCGACACCCCGCTCGCGCGCCTCAGCCGCGCTCCCGTTTGCGATCCCTGTTGGGCCGATCTGCCTTCACAATCCGGAACCCTGTGCCTGCGCTGCGGCGAAGCGTTGGGCCCCCACCTGTTCGCGAGCGAAGACCGCGCGCCCGGCGACTGGCTGTGCCGCCCATGCCGGGTCGTGCCGCCTGCGTTTGAGCGCGCGGTGGCCCACGGGCTCTATCGGGGAACCATGCGCTCCCTGCTGCACCTGCTCAAGTACGAAGGATTGGAGCCGGTGGCGCGGCCGCTGGGGGCGCTCATGGCTGCGCAGATCGCCGCGCTGCCCGGCCTGCCGCGCCAAATCGCCGTGGTTCCGGTGCCGCTGTTCGCGGGCAAACGCCGGCAGCGCGGGTTCAACCAGGCGGAGCTGCTGGCGCAGTCCCTGGCGCGCGCCCTGGGGCGACGCGGGCTGGAGGTTCGCTTGGAAACCGGGCTTTTGGTCCGAACAAGGGCCACCCATTCGCAGGCCGGACTTTCCCCCTCGGGACGCCGACGCAATCTTCAGGCTGCCTTCGCCGTGAACGACGGGAAGTTGTTACCGAGCCGCGACGTGCTGCTGGTGGATGATATCTATACGACCGGCGCCACGGCCCGCGCGGCTTCCTCGGCGCTGCGGCGGGCCGGCGCGCGGGAGGTTTGGGTTGCGACCGCGGCGCGCGCGCAAAAGCAGGAGTTCCTGGAGCCGGTTCACGCCATGGAAACACCCATGGAGGAGGATGTGGCTTTCTGGGGTTAATAGCTCCAGGGAGCCCGCAGGGAACGAGCAAGGGGAACACAGGAGAATCAATGTCGCTCGGGAAAAGCACAGCTCACACGCGAAAAACCAAGCTGGTCCGGGACGCGCACGCCGGCCGGGAGCACGCGACCGGCTCGCCGGCAGAGGACCGCACCGCGCCCTTTCACCAGCCCATGCAAACGCCGGTGCTCGTGCTGAACGCTTCCTATGAGCCGATCAATATCTGCGGCGCGCGGCGGGCGCTGGTGCTGGTGCTCAAGGGCGTCGCCAAGACCGAAGAAGAGCAGGGCGCGACCCTGCACGCCGCCCGCATCCGCATGGCGCTGCCCTCGGTCATTCGTCTGCTCGAATACCGGCGCATCCCGCACCAGACCCGCGCCCTGTCGCGCAAGAACATCCTGCTCCGCG
>CAXTRW010000271.1:0-3647 GCA_964246765.1 uncultured Acidobacteriaceae bacterium
CGTCGTGCTCCCGCGCCTCTTTGAGAACCGCCCGAATCGCCCGCGCCCGGTCCAGCTCAACCACGAACCGCACCCCGCTTTCGGTCAGCCCTGGCAATACTTGCTCAGCAATCGCCTGCGGGCTTTCCGAGCGCGGATTATCGCTCGTGAGCACCACAAAGTCACTCGCCCGCCCCGCCGCCGCGCCCATCCGCGGGCGCTTGGCCCGATCCCGGCCGCCTCCGCAGCCGAAAAGGCACAGCACCCGGCCGTCGTGCGGGGCCGCAAACTCACGCGCTACCCGGAGCACATTGCGCAGCGCGTCGTCGGTGTTGGCGTAATCGATTACCACCGTAAACGGCTGCCCTCGGTCCACGGTTTGGAACCGGCCCGGCACATGCTCGAGCGCGGCCGCCCCTAGCGCGACCTGCGCGGGCGAAAGGCCCCGAGCCATCGCGGCCGCGGCTGCCGCGAGCATATTCTGCACGTTCACGCCGCCCGTGAGCCGCGAGCGGATCTCCTCCGCGCCGAAGGGGCTTTGGAGCCGGAAGCGCATCCCCCCAGGGGCGAGCGCGACGTTCTCGGCCCGGAACTCGCCAACCCCCAGCCCGTAGGAAAACAACTCCGCCCCAGCTTCGCGCGAGCGCGTGGCGAGCTCGAGCCCCCGGTCGTCCTCGACGTTGATCACCGCGACCCTCGGCGGCGCGCCCGTTGCGGACCCGTCGAACAGCCCTCGCTTGGCCGCGAAATACCGCTCCATGGTCCCGTGATAATCCAGGTGGTCCTGGGTCAGGTTGGTAAACACGGCTACATCGAACGGCAGCCCGTGGACCCGCCCTTGCTCCAGCCCGTGCGAGCTCACCTCCATCACCGCCTCGGTTGCGCCCAGCGCCACTCCCTCGGCAAACAACCGCAGCAGGTCCCGGCTTTCGGGCGTGGTGTGGGGTGAGGTCCGCACATCGTTCGCGACGTGGTACTCGATGGTCCCCACCAGCACGGTCTCGCGTCCGGCGGTACGCAGCATCGCGTCCAGCAGAAATGTAGTGGTCGTCTTACCATTGGTCCCCGTCACGCCGGTAAGCGCGAGCTGCTCTTCCGGGTGGTTGTACAGGTTCGCGGCCAAGGTCGCGAGCGCCCGCCGCCCATGCGGCACCAGCATCAGCGGCAAACGCGGGTTTTCGACGGCGAGCGCGGCGAACCCTTCCGCCGCGTCGGTCATCACTGCGACAGCCCCGGCCCGCACCGCGTCCGCGACAAACCGCGCCCCGTCCGCCGAGCCGCCCCGCATGGCCACAAACAACGAGCCACGCCGCACCTCGCGCGAGTCGAACTCGACCGAGCGCACCTCAGCGCTCGCCGGCCCGGCGCGCTTTATAACCTCTACCCCGTACAGAACCTGTTCCAGTCGCATCGCTTCCGATCTTACTTGCGCGGATCGGAAACTGGCCGTGCAACTGCCAGGAGATCGATCCCGTTCCTGCTTGGCCGTTTTCGATGTCCAGAGCTAGCCAGCATTAATGCCGCACCTCGGGATGCCGCTCCAAAATCAAGCTGGTATCGAAGAACAGCGGCGGCAGCGCGTTTTCCCGAGGCTGCTCGAGGAACACGCGGTAGCGATCCAGCTGATAAAGGCGGCTGTCATATAACCCGAAACGCTGGAACGCCTGCTGTCCTTCCCAGCTATGGGAGGCGGCGGGCGCCAAAGGACTGGTGAACCGAGCAACCGGCATGGTTGCCATCTGCCCCGCGGTAAGAGCCAGGCCGCAAACCGTCAGCCCCGCGAGCGCCGGAAGGAGGCGCACGCTGCCCAGACCCGCAATCGCGAGCAGGATGGTCGCATAAAGAAAGCGCTCGCCTAAGTTGATCTCATTGAAGATGATGCTCGGCAGCAGCATGGAGCCGACAAACAAAAGCGTCGCGCTCACCAGAAGCGCGTCGCGCGGCTGCTCGCGCAGGCGGCGCACCACTGCTGGCACAACTGCCAGCGCAAGCACCAGGGCAAACAGCGCGTTCAGCCCGACGCCGGCCAGGTAGAGCCAGTGCGCGCGCTGCACAAACGAGGAGTCCCCGTAGCCGACCAGATTGTGGAAAGGCCCAAACTTAGTGATGGTATAGGCCTTGTAACTAAGGAAATGCACGATGCCGGTATAGTCCGAGCCCGAATCGGGCTGCATCGCCGCGCTATGGCGGCCTACGATGTACCACGCCAGCAGCGCCAATCCGGGTAGAAGCGCCGCGATCCGCAGAGCGGATTTGCGCTCAAGCACCACTTCCAAGGTGACCAGGAGTACAAAAGCCGCGAACGTGGACGGGTGACATACAAACAACAGCAGGCCCGTTACCGCGACCAACCAAGGGGTCGTTTGCCGGCGCAGCGCCAAATAGCCCAGGAGGATCACCACAGAAAATTCAAAGTTCACGAACCCGTTCCAAAACATGGTGTTGGTCGCCGCGAGACCGACGAGAAGCAAAGCCAGAAGTCCGGCGCGGGGGCCATCGAACCGGCGCGCCGCGATCAGGCAAACCGCAAATCCCGAGCCGATCAGCAGTGCAATGGTCAGCCTCGCCGCGGCCAGCGGCCCAACAATCCAGTTAAGCCCGGCCAGCAACGCCTGGCAAAACATATTCGGCACCGGATAGTGGACCAGCATGTAAGGTTCGACCGACGGAGACGGCCCGTGCAGCAGGTGGGCCGTAAGCCATCCCTGATAAGCCCACACGGGAAAATCCTGCAGCGGGGGTAGGGGTTTTGTGATCAGCCACGCGATCGTGTAAAGCGCGAAGAGCAAAACGAGTGTAAGGCTTACACGGTTCGCGGTACTGTTTGAGCGACGCATCGCGAGGTTTATACCAGACCAGCTGTCCATTTCCTACAATAAATCGCACATAAAATGACCAAAGTTTCACACCGAGGAGCGGTCAAACAGCAGAGCCTCCGACCGATGCAGCTCTCAAAGCTCACTTGAAATCTTACTGAGCGTGACTCAGAGGAGCTATCTTGTCGTCTGCTGGACGCGTCATCGAGTACCACCAGCGAGTACGACTAAACAAGCGCGATTAACGCCACCCATACCATTCTCTTACGGCCTGCCCCTTCTCCACTCCATACACTGAAAAACCGTCCTGGCGGGAAAAACAGATGACGGCACCGGGCGTCCCGGGGGCGAACGCGTATTGGCCGCGCGTCTCGCCTGTTTGCAGATCAATCAGCAACAGCCGTGTGGTCAAGTAGACGATCCCATTCTCCTGCGGCTCCGGGGCGACAAGGCGAATGGCGGCGAGACCGCCGGAGACATCCAACCGTACCGCCGACCAGCGGTCACCTGGCCTTTGAAAGCTAAACTTCTTTTCGAGGGCTCCGCTCTGATCGAAGACAGTGATTACGCCGCCTTGCAATACATAGAAGAGGCTATCCTGTCCCGCTTTTACCGCGCCTTCGAACGGTGCAGACGAGGTAAGGTCGAAAGGTTTCAGGCCCGCACTCAGATCGGCAATCCGCGTCCCGTTAGCGGAATACAGACCAGCAAAAGCTTGTCTCGGCTTAGTTCCGGCTTCTCTTTGGGAGTAGCCTGAGACATAGACGATTCCACTATCGGCAACTGCGAACATCTGCGGGTAAGCATCGGCTGGGGTGAGCAACTTAGTCTCGCGTAAAATAGAACCATCAC
>CAXTRW010000272.1:0-3636 GCA_964246765.1 uncultured Acidobacteriaceae bacterium
GTGTGCCTTTCTGGGGAGAATAGTCGGTGCGCCGTTTTCCTCAGAAAGGGTGCCGAGCGTAGCACACCTTCCATATATTGAATGTGAAATCCGCACCTTTTGGCCTGTCCGACGCGTCTGAGCAATGAAGACGCAATCCACACGAAACTTTGCCGGCTTGCCCCGGCCGCGAGGTTGGGGCGAAAGAGGAGCGATGTCGCATCTACCTGCAACGCCCATGATTGAGATTTTGAATTCCCCGCGGGTTTCCGCGCCGACGCGCCGAGCGCTCGAGGGACGGCTGGCTGCGATTCCATCGGATTACAAACCGACCTGTATCAGCGCGGACGCTTTTGCCGTTTTGGAGCGGGTACTGAGCCGCTTGTTCCCGGACGATGAGCACGGGGCGCCGGGGGCGGATGAAATTTCGCTGGCGGCGCGCCTGGAGCGGCAGCGGGCCGTGGGCAAGGGCAACGGCTGGCGCTACGCCGGGCTGCCGCCGGACGCTCAGGCGCTGGCCTTGGGCTTGGAAAAGCTGGACTGGAGCGCGCAGCACCGGCACCGCCGGCATTTCGTGGACCTGACCGAGGATCGCGCCGATGCTCTGCTGCACCGGGTGCAAAACGGCGAGGAACGGTGGGAAGGGCTGGACGCGAGTCGGTGGTTCGAAGAAATTCTGGCGGACGCGACCGAGCTGTATGTGTCGCATCCGGCGGGGATGGAGTTGATGGGATTCGACGGGTTTGCGGACGAGCCGGGAGGCTGGGCTCCTGATCGCGTTGGTTTGAACTCGACCGAAAGCTGGGAGCCCCCCGCCTCCGCCTCCGCTAAGGGCAAAGCGCGCTAGCGGTGGGGCTTTCGTCCATCCGGCCCGGCAAAGCCTACGCGCTGCGCGAGGCGGTTGATGCCGTTGTAATTGGGACGGGTGCGGGCGGGGCGCCGATTCTCGCGCGGCTCGCTCAGGCTGGTCTGCGAGTGGTTGCGCTGGAAGCCGGACTGTTCGTGGATCCAGCCCAGTTCACCTCTGATGAGGTGGCGCAAAGCTACCTGTACTGGCTGGACGAGCGCATCACCGAGGGTGCCGATCCGGTGCTGTTCGGCAAGAACAACTCCGGAATTGGAGTGGGTGGGTCTACACTCCATTGGGGCGCCTACGCGCCCCGGCCCTGGCCCGCGGATTTCCGGCTGCGGACGGATTTTGGCGTTGGGGTCGACTGGCCGTTGAGCTACAACGAATTGCGGCCGTATTACGAGGAAGTGGAACGATTTATCGGCGTTTCCGGCCCGGCAGAGTACCCGTGGGATCCCGAGCGCCGATACCCTCTTCCGTCGTTGCCCCTGAATGCGCCCGCGGAGATGATGCGGCGAGGGTGCGATGCTGTGGGGCTGAGAACCGCGCCCGCGCCGCTGGCGGCCCTGAGCCGGGCGTACAGCGGGCCTGCCGGGGAGTACCCGGAACGCGGCGCCTGCGTGAACCGGGGATTTTGCCATCAGGGCTGCCGGAACGGGGCGAAGGCTTCCATGGACGTGACATACCTGCCGGCGGCGGTGCAGGCGGGGGCGGAGATACGCGCCGGGGCGTTCTGCACGGACCTGGAGCTGAACTCCGGCGGGCGGATCACGGGCGTTGTGTACCAGCAGGACGGCCGGGAGCTGCGGCAGAAAACCGGCGCGGTGTTTCTGTGCGCGGGGGCGGTGGAGTCGGCGCGGTTGTTGCTGCGGCTCGGCTTGGCGAACAGCTCCGGGCAGGTAGGGCGGAACTTTATGGCCAACCCTTCCACGCAGATATGGGGGACATTCCCGGAAGATACTCGGCCGTATAAGGGGTTTCCCGCTTCGTTGATCACGGAAGATACGATCCGGCCGGAGAATGCCGACTTTGCGAGCGGCTACCTTATCCAGAGTTATGGGATTATGCCAGTGACCTGGGCGGAGTCGGTGGTGCGGGGGCGCGGGTTATGGGGGTCCGAGTTGGCCGAGTATCTGCGTTGCTATCCGAATGTAGCCGGGATGGGAATTAGTGGCGACTGCCTGCCTTCTTATGACAACTATGTAGCGCTGTCGGACGAGTTGGACGATCGAGGCATGCCGAAGCCGGTTGTGAGCTTTTCAGCCGGAGTAAATGAAAAGCGAATCATGGACCACGCCGGTCGTTTGCTGCGCGAGATATGGGGCGCGGCGGGGGCGACGGATATGTGGACTTTGAATCGGTTTGCGCACCAGATCGGGACTTGCCGGATGGGCGCGGATCCCGGGTTGTCCGTGGTGGACGGACGGGGGCGCTCGCACGACATTTCGAACCTGTGGATCAGTGATAACTCGGTGTTTCCGACGGCGTTGCCGAGCAATCCGGCGCTTACCATTATGGTGCTGAGTCTGAGGTGCGCGGACGGGTTTCTAGGGCTCGTGAGATAAGGCAGGGCTCGGCAGCGTTCCGGCGAAGGCTGCTTGAAGGCAGTTCTCGTATTGGTGTAGAGGGAGAGTTTTGTGGCAATGTGGCTTTTCCCGCCGGAAAAGCCACGTCCAGCGATGCCGGCCGCTCTACCTGTGTACGAGAACTGCCCTAGGGCGCCCACACGCATCACAGAGCGTGCCTACGTAGGGACGCAACTTTTATCACGATGCGGGTTCCAATAAGTGTGCGATTCGCATGGGGCGGATCGTAGGAACAAGAGGACATGACTATGCCAAGGTTGAAAGCGGTTGCGCTGCTTTCCCTGGCGACCGTGTTAGCACCGGCCGGCGCGCTGCTGGCCCAGAGTGCTAACCCAGCCAGACCAGGAACAGTGAATTATGTGGAAGGGCAGGTATCGATCGACGGGCAGACAGTGAAGCCTTCGTCGGTCGGGACCGCGACGGTGGACACTGGCCGGGCAATCGCTACCGGTAACGGGCGAGCCGAGGTTTTGCTGACTCCGGGCGTGTTTCTGCGGTTGGGAAACAACAGCGCGGCGACGATGATTTCCCCGGACCTGACGCATACTGAAGTGCGTCTCGACAGCGGCCGTGCCGATGTGGAAGTGGACCAGCTGTATAAGCAGAACCACATTGTGGTGGACCAGGACGGAGAGCGGACGCAGCTGTTGAAGGATGGCCTATATGCCTTCAACTCCGGGGATCGGACTTTGGAAGTGTTCAGCGGAAAGGCCGCGGTGCTGCCGGAGGACGGGAATGGCAAGGCGGACGTGGTGAAAGGCGGTCGGGAGCTGGCGATGAACGGCGACAACGCCAAGCCGCAGCGGTTCGATAAGAAGGCATCCGAAAATGGTCTGTACGACTGGAGCAGCTTGCGCTCGCAGTATCTGGGCGAGGCCAACCAGCAGCTGGCGGGAGAGTATGCCGGAGGCGGCGGGTTCGCGCCGGGTTGGCTCTGGGATCCGGGCCTGCTGGGGTACACGTGGCTGCCGGGCGATGGGGCATTTCTGAGCCCGTTCGGGTACGGGTTTTACTCGCCGCTGGCCTGGGGCGGAGGGTACGGCTTTCCGTACGGCGGCTACGGGTACGGGTACCGTGGGGTATATCGCGGGCGCGGTGTGGATCACGGACCCGTGGGACGCGTCGGTGGCTTCCATGGTGGAGAAGGCTTTCATGGCGGCGCAGGCGGCTTCCACGGTGGCGGCGGAGGAGGTTTTCACGGTGGCGGCGGAGGAGGTTTTC
>CAXTRW010000273.1:0-3636 GCA_964246765.1 uncultured Acidobacteriaceae bacterium
TTGCCGATGTCCGTCAGCGTTTGCAGGTAGCGCAGCTGCAGGGTGGTGGGCTGCTCGGCCAGCAGCTTGGCCGCGTCCACCAGCCGCTGCGCCGCTTCAAACTCGCCGTCGGCGTTGATGATCTTGGACCGCTTTTCCCGCTCCGCCTCGGCCTGCCGCGCCATGGCCCGCAGCATCGACTCGGGAAGGTCCACCTGCTTCACCTCGACGCTCACCACCTTCACGCCCCACGGCTCGGTGCGCGCGTCGATGATGGACTGAATACGCTGGTTCAGCATGTCCCGATGCGACAGAAGGCCGTCCAGGTCCACTTCGCCCAGCACCGAGCGCAAGGTGGTCTGCGCGAACTGCGAGGTCTGGTACACGTAGTTTGAAACCTCGATGACCGCCCGCGCCGGGTCCAGCACCCTCAGCGTGATCACCGCGTTGACCTTGAGGGTTACGTTGTCGCGCGTAATCACGTCCTGCGGCGGCACTTCCAAAACCTCCTGCCGCAGCGAGATGCGCACGATCTGGTCGAACGGCCGGAAGACAAAGATCACGCCCGGTCCCTTGGGCGGCGTGAGCGCCCGGCCCAGCCGGAAGATGACCCCGCGCTCGTACTCCCGCAGAATAATGATGGACGTAACCAGGTAAAACAAAACAATCAGCAGTACGATCGCGCCAAACAGATTCATTAGAGGCAGGCCCCTCGCCTGAGGGGAAGTGTACTCCAGCTAACGCGCGTTTCCACCCTGCGCGGGCTCAACAAAAAGCGTGAGACCCCGCACTGCGGTAACCTTGAGCGCCGAGCCTGCCGGAACCGGGGCTGCCGCCTCCGCCATCCAGAGCTCCCCGCGCACCAGAACCTGCCCCCGCGCCGCGGGCGAGCCCCGCGCGATCAGCGGCTCCTGCGCGATCGCGAGCGCGCCGATCATGGCCGCCGGGCCGGTCAGCACCTTGTTGCGCCGGGCGCGCAGCGCGATCCTCACCAGCCAGCCTGTAATCAAACCGAAGCCGACCCCCACTCCGAGCGCCGTCGCGAACCGCACCCGCAGCTCCGGGATGGGCCCCGCCACCAGCGTCAGCAAACCCACCACCAGGCACACCAGGCTCACGCCGGCGAGCACCCCGTGGCTCGGAACCTTGATCTCCAGCACAAACAGGCCCAGCGCCGCGAGCAGCAGCATCACCGCCGCGTAGTCCAGCGGCAGCAGGTTGAGCGCGAACAGGGCCGTCAGCACGAACAAGGTTCCCAGCGCGCCGGGGATGATCGTGCCCGGCGCATTGAACTCGAGGTAGATCAAAAGCGCGCCGCCGACCAGCAGCAGAACGGCAATGTTCGGGTCCATCAGCCAGCCCAGGATTCGCTCGCGCGGCGAGCGATCCGCGCTGACCAGCTTTGCGTTCGCAAGGTGTAGCACAGTGGTTTTCCCGTCGATCCGGGTCACGGTCTTGCCGTCCAGCGCCCGCAGCAACGCGGGGGTGTCGGGCGCGACCAGCGTCAGCAGCCCGAGCTGCATCGCCTCGGCCTCCGAGTAGGATTTCGAGTCGAGCACCGCCGCTTGCGCCGCCTCGACGTTGCGCTTGCGAAGGCTCACAAACGAGCGCAAAAACGCGGTGGCGTCGTTCTCGAGCTTTTGCTTCATGATCGGGTCGAGTTTTCCGCCCTCGATGACCGGATGCGCGGCCCCGGCGTTGGTTCCCGGCGCCATCGCCGCCACGTCCGCGGCCTCCAGCAGAAAAAACCCGGCCGAGCCCGCCCGGCTGCCCGCGGGCGCGACGTACACAATCACCGGCACCGGCGAGGCCAGGATGCTGTGCACCATCACGCGCATGGACTCAAGCAGCCCGCCGGGCGTGTTCATCAGCACCAGCGCGGCTTGGGCGTGGGCGTCCCGCGCCTCGTCCAGCCCGCGCTGCAAGTATTCGGCGCTGACCGGCTGGATGGTTGTGTCCAGATGGATGACCGTCACGACCGGCTGCGAGGGCGCGGCTTGTGCCCGGAAACTGCCGAACAGCAGCAAGGCCGCGAAAAAGACAAAAGCAAAACCGCCTGCGCGGCTGGCGGCCACTCCGTGGCGGGTTTTTGTAAATACAAAGCCCATCACTGTGCCTGCCCGCCGCGTGCTGCGACCGCCTGCTCCAGCCCGCGCGCTTCCGGGTTATTGCGGTCCAGCCGCAGCGCCGCCCCCACTTCGCTTTGCGCCGCCAGCACCTGCCCCGCCAGCAGCGCCAAGCGCGCCAGCACCAAATGCGCCGCCGAGTTGTCGCTGAGCGCGAGCGAGCGCTCCGCCAGCTGCCGGGCGGCGTCGCGATCGGAGGTGCGCTCGCGGATCCGCGCCAGCCCGGCATACGCTGCGGCCGACTTCTGGTCCGCCGCCAGCGCCCGGTTGAACTCGCGCTCGCTCTCCACCAGCAGCCCGGCGTTCAGGTACCGCCCCCCGTCGGCCAGCAACGCGGCCACGCGCTTTTGAGGCGTTTCCGTCGCGGCGCGCAGGGCTTCCATCTGTTCCAGCTCAAACGCAGCCTGCCGGAACGCGGCCTCGTCGTAGGAGCGCTTGATGCGCTCGAGCGGCAGGTTGGCGCCGGCCTGAGCGTCACCGGGCTGGGGCAGAAAGCCGGGTGTGCGCAGGTTGGCGGCAAAGGCTTGGATTTCAGAGTCGTCCGGCTTCAGCTTCAAGGCCTCCGCCGTTTCCTTTTCGGCGCCGGCGGCGTCGCCCCGCCGCGCATACGCGAGCGCCAGGTTGAAGTGGTAATCCGCGTTTCCGGGGTCGCCGGTGATGGCCTGCTGAAACAAGGGCGCGCCGTCCCTGCCGCGCCGCGCCGCCGCCACGCCCTCGTCGTTGACCACCTCCGGCAAGGGCAGCCGCGTGGTCACAAACGCAAACGCGTCCTCCGCCGGCAGGTACTTGCCGGTGTAGAAAAACGCGAGCCCCCGGTAAAAGTCTGCTTCCAGCGCGTTGGGGTCGTTGCGGGTCAGGTGCCCGTAGGCCAGCGCCGCTTCTTCGTAATTTTGCGCGGCAAACTCCGCGTCGCCCAGCGCGAGCCACGCGGCCCCGTAGGTGGGGTCCAGCCGCACCGCCTCGCGCAAATGCCGCACGCGGTCCTCGGGCGACCCTTGCACCAGTCCGCGGATGTAGTCCTCAAAAGCATCCAGCCGCAGGTTCGCGTCCGCCGCCAGAAACGTCTGCTCGGCCACGTTGTAGGACGGGTCCAGCTGCCGCGCGATCCGCCACGCCAGCGCGTTCATCACGTCCGGCAAACGGCTCAGCTCCGCGGTTTCCGTCAGCGGCGCGCTTTCGCGCAGATTGGTCACGTCCAGCACCCGCGCGGTCGCCGTTATTTCGGTTCCGTCTACCTGATACGTGCCGAAGATCACCGAGTCCGCGTCGAGCGTCTGCGCCAGCCGCAAGGTGCTGGCCCGCGTGGGCTTGAAGTCCGGCGGCAGCCCCAGGTGCTCCAGCGCATACAGCCGGTCCTTGCGCCCGATGGGCATGAACCCGGCCGAAGCGAAGCGCCGATCCATGATGGCCGGGAAAGCCGCGCCGATCCAGTCCAGGCTGCCCGCCGCGCCCGTGTTTTCAAACGGCAGCGCCAGCACGAGCTCGCCGTGGGCCTGGGGCGCGGTCGCCGGCGCCACCGGCGCGGAGGGCT
>CAXTRW010000274.1:0-3563 GCA_964246765.1 uncultured Acidobacteriaceae bacterium
GTCGAAGGTTTTGTTGAGCTTTTCGGGCGTGAGGCGGGTGGTGATGGCGGGGTCTTGGGCGACGAGCTCGCGGAAGACGAGATCGTCCTTCCAGGCGCGCATGGCGTGGCCCTGGACTTGGGCGTAGGCCTCTTCGCGGGACATGCCGGACTCGGCGAGGTCGAGCAGCAGCTGGCCCGAGAAGATGAGGCCGCCGGTGCTTTCGAGGTTGCGCAGCATGCGCTTCGGGTACACGAGCAGGTTGTCGATCAGGGCGGTGGTTTTGGCGAGCAGGTAGTCGGCCAGGATGGTGGAGTCGGGGAGGATGACGCGCTCGACCGAGGAATGGGAGATGTCGCGCTCGTGCCAGAGAGGGATGTTCTCGTAGGCGGCCTGGGCGTTGGCGCGGACCACGCGGGCGAGGCCGGAGATCTGCTCGGAGGCGATGGGGTTGCGCTTGTGGGGCATCGCGGAGGAGCCTTTTTGCTTTTCCGAAAAGAACTCCTCGGCTTCGCGGACCTCGGAGCGCTGGAGGTGGCGGACTTCGGTCGCGATTTTGTCGAGGGTGCTCGCGATGATCGCGAGCGTCGAGATGTAGTGGGCGTGGCGGTCGCGTTGGATGACCTGGGTGGCGATGGGGGCGGGCGCGAGGCCGAGTTTGGCGCAGATGGCTTCTTCATGCTCGGGCTTGAGGTGGCCGAAGGTGCCGACCGCGCCGGAGAGTTTGCCGACGCGCATGCCTTCGGCCGCTGCGTCGAAGCGGGCGAGGTTGCGCTCCGTTTCGGCGTACCAGTTCAGGAGTTTGAGTCCGAAGGTCGTGGGCTCGGCATGGACGCCGTGGGTGCGGCCGATCACGGGCGTGTGCTGGAACTCGAGGGCGCGCCGGCGCAGGACGGCGGCGAGGGCGACGAGGTCTTCGCGGAGGATCGCGGAGGCGGCTTTGACCTGGAGCGCTTGGGCGGTGTCGACCACGTCGTTGGAGGTGAGGCCGTAGTGGAGCCAGCGCGACTCGGGGCCGATGTTTTCAGCGACCGCGGTGGTGAAGGCGATGACGTCGTGCTTGACCTCAGCCTCGATGGCCTGGATGCGGGCGAGGTCGAAGGCGCCGCGCTCGCGGATGGCGCGGGCCGCCTCGGCGGGGACCACGCCCGCTTCGGCAAGGGCTTCGCTGGCCGCGGTTTCCACCTGCAGCCAGCAGCGATATTTGTTCTCATCCGTCCAAATCTTGCCCATGGCGGGGCGGGTGTAGCGCTGGATCAAGTTGAAAACCATCCTTTCGGGGGCGAAGAACGATTGTAGCGGTTTGCGCATCGAATAGCCGGTCGGACACACAGGAGAACAAAACAGCATGGACGAGCTTGTAACGGTGGGGCGGTTTCCGGAGCCGATCGAGGCGGAGATGGCGCGGGGGCGGCTGGAGTCGGCCGGGATTGAGGTGTTTCTGTCGGGGGAAAACGCGGCGATTTTGGAGCCGGGGCTGGGGCCCTTGCGGCTGCAGGTCGCGCCTGTGGATGAGCAGGACGCGCTGGCCATTTTGGCGGACGCGGGGGCGGAGCTGGCGGAGGCTGAGGAGCGGGTGGTGGTGCGTCCGGGAGAGCTGCCGTGAACTAATCGGGGACGCCGAAGCGGGCGGCCATTTCGTCGTGGAGGAAGCCCTCGCCGGGGCGGTAGGGCTGGACCCATTCGCCGTCGATGACGAACTGCGGGATGGCGCGCTTGCCGACATGGCGCAGGACCTCGTCGGCGGCGCCGGGGGTGCGCTCGATGTCGATTTCGCGGTAGTGGAGGTTGTGCTTGTCAAGGAAGCGCTTGGCTTCGCGGCAATCGCGGCACCAGGAGGCTGTGTACACGAGTAGGTCCATACGAAAGTCTTTCCGATCTTGCTTCTAAAGGATATAAGATAGCATCGAGTCGCGGCCTGCAATGGCTTGCGCGTCTTTGTACTGGGCCGGTGGAGGTGAGATTTGGAGACTGAAGTGAGGACCGGATCGAGCGCTGTGGAGCACCGGGCCGGGCAGGTATTGACGGCTCTTGAGAACCGGCGCTTCAACTGGCGCACTGTCGAGAGTATCGCCGCGGAGCTTGGCATGACCGGCAGGGAAGTTGAACAGGTCTTGACTGCCCACCCGCACATTGTCGTTCGCGCATCGGAGCGGGACAGCAAGGGGCGGCCGCTCTACACCACGCGCGAGCACTACAAACGGACGCACAGTTTGGCTTCAAGATTTTTCAACGCGGTCACTGACCGGGTTGCATGACGGGTCGCGAACACAGCCTGGTTGACTTCTTGTTTGGCTGCTGTGGAGGGCTCACCATCAACGTTGCGAGGCTTGGAGCGGTCAGCTTTTTCAAGCGGGAAGCGCCTACGTTCGATGGAGTGTATTGGGCCCAGTTTGTGGGCTTTTCGCTGCTTGGCGGTTTGTTGGCGCTGGCTAATGATCTGACCTCGCCGCTTTCGCCGCTCGCCGCGTGGGAGATCGGAGCGACGATTCCCGCCAGCGCCAAAGCCTTGCTGTCCGAGTTTGCGTCTCCGCCGACCAAAATCGAATAAGCCGGTTTATGAGTCTTCGTCCACCGCTCTGAGTCTCCCCAGACGTTTTTCTTGGAAAAACTCGCGAAGTACCGCGGCGCAGGGCTCGGCGAGGACGCCGGGCTCGATTTGGAGCTGGTGGTTGAGCTGGGGGTGGTTGAGCACGGAGAGGACCGACCCGGCGGCGCCGGCTTTGGGGTCGGGCGCGCCGTAGACCAGGCGGGTGAGCCGGGCGTGGACCATGGCGCCGGCGCACATGGCGCAGGGCTCGAGCGTGCAGTAGAGGGTTGCACCGAGCAGGCGGTAGTTCGCGAGCGCTGCCCCGGCGAGGCGCAGGGCGACGATCTCGGCGTGGGCTGTGGGGTCGTGGTCGCGCAGGACGCGGTTTTGGCCTGTGCTGATGAGTTGGTCGCCGTGGAACAGCGCCGCGCCGACCGGGACTTCGCCGGCTGCTGCTGCGGCGCGGGCCTGGGCCAGGGCGAGCTCCATGCGGGACTCGTCCAGCTCGCGCAGATCAGCCGGCAGAGGCGGCCCCGAGCGCGGGGGGGCGGGCGTCGACCCAGCGGCGGAACACGCCGATCAGCTCTTCGACCTCAGCGCCTTCGCCCTGGAAGCGCTGCGCGTTGAGGGTGCAGCGCAGCCAAGCGCCGTCGATTGCGCACACGGCTAGTTTGCGCGGCGCAGCGCCTGCCGCATCGGTGCCGCGCAGGTCGATGCGCAAGCGCCAGCCGTTGTTTTCCATCGGTTCAAGCAGCATGCCTTTTTGGTGCTCCCACCGTCCGTTGCACTGCTGCCCGTACCACGTCTCTAGCCATTCCAAATCACAGGTTGCCACGGCCTCTATGTGCCTTTTCCGGCGGGCTGCTGTTGCGTCATGCAGTGCAGCGCGCCGAGACCCCAGATGAAGTCGCCGCAGTGAATGCCCTGCACGGTGTGCGAAGGGAAAAGCTCGGCGAGCGTGTTGAGGGCGATGCGGTCGTTGGGGTCGTTGAATGTTGGCACGAGAACCAACCCGTTTGCAATGTAAAAGTTAGCGTAGGAGGCGGGGAGGCGC
>CAXTRW010000275.1:0-3543 GCA_964246765.1 uncultured Acidobacteriaceae bacterium
GCCGGGTGAGGCGCTCTCAAAGTACGGCGCGACGCCCGCGTCCGCGCCGACCGCCAAAGCGGCAGCGCCGAGCCGGCCGGTCAACTACACGCCCCCCCAGCCCAGCACGCTGGTCGAGGTGAACCTGGAAGGCTGGGCAGGCGGCTCGGTACTGCCTGGGGAGTCGTTGTCTCGCTATCGCGAGACAGGCCAGAGCGCCGGCTCGGAGACCGAGGCAGAGTTCCGGAGTGAAAGCTCGGTGTTCGATCTCGCCCCGGAGGTCGCTCCCGACGAGATGCTCGCGGCCCTTGAAGACACGCCGGAGCTGGTGGAAACGCCTTTGCCCGACCAAGAGCCGCAGGAAACGGCCGCCCCGGAAACTGTAGCCGAGGCGCTTCCCGGTACACCCGACCCGGAATTGCTGGTGACGAACGCGGAGCCGGTCGAGCCGGGAGGCCAGACCGAGCGCGCGGCGATGGAGTCCGAAGGGCTCGAATACGAGCCCACAAACGGGCAGGCCTCGGTGCGGCCGCCGCAGACAAACCGCGAACTGCGTTTTTCGCAGCTGTTCGGCATGGGCGACAAGGAAGCGACGCAGCGCTCCGCGGCAGGCGTGGAAACGGAAGGGAACGAAGGCGAGCCGCGCCCGGAAGCGTACACGACGGAAGACTCAGCAGTCACGTTCGACGAGGTTGAGCCGGTTGCCGCGCACCAAAGTGAGCAAGCAGAACCGCTCGTTCCGACCCTGGAAGGGGCGGGAGCGCCCGCGGCGGGGGACCGTTTTGCGGATTTGGTGGACCAGCTGCACGGGTTCGCTCCGGGCTCCGGGCTGCTCGAGGAAGAAGTTATCGACGAGGAAGAATACGACTTCGACCCGATCCACGCCCACGCGGACGAGCACGACCTGGAAGACCTGGAAGAAGAAACCCTGGACGGCGACCGCGAAGAAGAGGCTGAGCCGGAACACGACCGGTCGCCGCGCATGGAAGAACCCGAGGAAGAACCTGCTCCCGCGCGAGCAAGCGCGGCGTTTGCGCTGGAAGAGGTGGAGGAGGACGAGGATGAAACCGCGCCCGGCATTCCGGGCGAGCCTACACGGGAGCGCGCGGGCGGCGGCGAGCGGCTTCGCAGAGGCGACCGCAATGGCGGACGGCGGCGCGGGGTCGCCGGCGGCGGCGGACGTCGCCAGTCGGCGCAAACCCAAGACCTGCCCATCATCTCCGACCTGCTGAAGCAGGGGCAGGAGATCCTGGTCCAGATCGCCAAGGAGCCGATGGCGAAAAAAGGCGCGCGCATCACGTCGCACATCGCGCTCCCCGGGCGGTTCCTCGTGTTTATGCCGACGGTGAACCACGTCGGGGTTTCGCGCAAGATCGCCTCGGACGAGGAGCGCCAGCGGCTCAAGCGCATCCTGATCAGCGAAAAGGGTGATTTTTCGGGCGGTTTCATCGTGCGCACCGCGGCGGACGGAGCGAGCGAAGAGGAACTGCGCGCCGACCTGCGATTCCTGATCAATCTGTGGACGGAGATCAAGCAGCGGGCCGATACGGCCAAGGCGCCGGCGCTGATCTACCACGACCTGAACCTGGTCGAGCGCATCCTGCGCGATCAGGTTTCGAGCAACTTCTCGACCATCTGGGTGGACACCGAGCAGGAATACGAGCGGATCGTGCGATTCCTGAACCGCTTCCAGCCCTCGCTCGTGCGGCGTGTCAAGCTATACACCAAGGAAACGCCGCTGTTCGAGCATTTCGGGATCCAGGAGGAAATTTCCAAGGCGCTCAAGTCGAAGGTGTGGCTCAAGTCCGGCGGATCGATCGTGATCAACCAGACCGAAGCGCTGGTCGCGATCGATATCAACACCGGCAAATACGTGGGCAAGACCGCGCGGCTTGAAGACACGATCGTGAAGACCAACCTCGACGCCATCCCGGAAATCGTGCGGCAGATCCGGCTGCGCGACCTGGGCGGCATCATCGTGATCGACTTCATCGACATGGATGAGCGCAAAAACCGGCACCGTGTGCTGGCCGCGCTTGAGGAAGCGATGAAGGTGGACCGCGCGCCGTCGAAGGTGCTGCAATTCAACGACTTCGGGCTGGTTGCCATCACGCGCAAGCGGGTGAAGCAGTCGCTGGAGCGAACCTTGAGCGTGCAGTGCGAGGTGTGCGCGGGCACCGGCATGGTGAAGAGCCCTATCACTGTGTGCAACGAAATCTTTATCGAACTGCGCAAGATGCGACGCCATCTGGAGGGCAAGGACGTGATGTTGCGTGTGAACCCGGAGGTGGTCAAGCAGCTCAAGGGCGGCAGCGGGCGCTGGATCAACGAGTACGAGGAGATGATCGGCAAGACGATCATCATCAAGTCGGACCCGAGCCTCCATCCGGAACAGTTCGATATCCAGTAGTCTGTTCGCAGCATTACGAAAGGGCCGGGTAGCCGGCCCTTTTCGCTTTGTGCTCCAGGCGCCGACAATTGCGGGCGCGACCGCATCCATTTAGAGGGAACCGGGTTGTAACAAACGGCACGAGTTCAGCAGATGAGGAATGCACAGATGAGATACATACCCCGAACATTTTTCGCAGCCACCGCGGTGGCACTCTCCGTCACAACGCTGCCGGTTTTTGCCGAGGGGCCCGCATCGCCTGCGTTTGGGCCCGCGGCATATTCATCCTCCGCGAGCGGATACAGTCCATTTGCCGGGGAGGACATCGACGGGCGTTCGCCGGCTTCGGCGCCTGACGGCACAATCCGGACCATCGCGCCGCCGCAATACGGAGGGGGATACGGCGGCGGACGGTACCACCCGTCGAGCGACACCGGGACCTGGAGCCATTTCGCGTTTGAAGCGGGCGGCGGGTTTACTGCGCCGATCGGCAACGCGGCAAGCGGCGGGTTTACATCGGTGATCGGCACGGGCCAGAAATATCCGACGATTACCTGGGGCGGCAACGTTCTGGTCGGCGCGGGATGGAACTTCACGAAACGGTTTGCGCTGTTGGGCGAGTTCCAATGGGACTCAAATAAGATTCCAGGCAGGACGCTGTCGGCCCTGTACACGCAGTTGGACCCAGGTGTAGGTCTGTCCGCGAATGGGATCACCAGTATCGGGGGCAATGTGCACACAATCAGCGTGACCGCCGAGCCGGTCTTTTACTACTACAACAGCGATAAGCACAGCTATGCCGGCTACATCATCGGCGGCGGCGGCTATTACCACAAGAGCACGAATTTCACGGCGCCGGTCCAGTCGTTCGACCCGTACTACGGCGGGACTTACGTCACGAATCAGACCTTCGACAGCGTGAGCGACAATGCCCTGGGTGGAAACATCGGCACTGGTATCTCCTTCAAACCGTTCGGGCAGTACTCCAAGGCAAAGCTGTTCGCGGAAGCCCGGTACGTGTACGTAAACACGCCCAGCGAGACCGCGACGACCAATCCGAATACGTTCCACACCGGGACGGAGGAACTGATCCCGGTTACGTTCGGAATCCGGTTCTAGGTTTAAGGCAGTTCTCGTATTGGTGTAGAGGGAGAGTTTTGTGGCAGTGTGGCTTT
>CAXTRW010000276.1:0-3543 GCA_964246765.1 uncultured Acidobacteriaceae bacterium
AACCCCATCCCCGCCGGGCCTTCCACGGCAATCCCTGTCCGCACCTTTACCGGCACACCCGGCCTAAGCACCGCGTCCTCAATCGAGTACAGGTCGAAGCCCAGGTCGTGGCCGGAGTAGTTCACCGAGGGCACCCGTGCCGAGGGGTGCAGCAGCTTTACTTTAATCATGCCCTTCTAAGCAGAATCCTCCCTCAAGAATTGAATCTCCGGCTGACCGATCACTCCAGCCCTTTGTGTGGCCTCGCGCAAGTCCGGCGACTCCGCATAGGAGCGAGCCCGCTCAAGATCCGCGGCTTCGAACAGGATCGTGATCTGGTTGGGATCATCGCTGCCGCGCATCACCCGCGTTCCGCTGAGCCACGCGGCTGCGCGCTGCGGAATAGCCGCATCGAACCCCGGCCGCCACTCGTCGTAGTCACGGATTCTCTGACGCACCAGCATAAGGTTCGCCATCGCTCCCCTTTCTCCCCAATTCTATGCACCCGACTCGTCGGAGTCGACGGGCAGCGCTTTTTTCCCGCGCTCTTTCGCCCAGCGGCGCTTCTGGGCCTGGGCAATCCGGCGTCGGGCATCGGCGCTCAACACCCGCGGCGCCTTTGCTGCGTCGGCGTCGACGGCCGTGAAGCGTTCGCTGGTGGACTCGAGCAGCAAGTCGCGCACCTGCTTCAAGCGCGCGATCTCGCCTTCGATCGCTCGGATCATATCATCCCGGTTCATGTGCGACCTCCGGGTCTCGCCTTCAACCGCGTCGGCGGGAGTATCTATTTTGTAACACCTTCGCTCAACAGTCCGTTAAAAAGCACCGCCCGCGATGGAAGGAATGACCAGCACCTCGTCGCCATCCTGAAAGCAATAGCTGTCGTTGCCGAGGAAGCGGATGTCCTCGTCGTTGACGTAAAAGTTAAGGAAGCGCCGCACCTGTCCGTCTTCGCCGCGCAGGTGAGTTTTGAGCGCCGGAAACGCCGCTTCGATCTTTTCGATCAGCTGCGGCAGGTGTTCGGCGTCGCATTGGAGCTCCTGCTCCCCGTCGGTGAGTTTCTTGAACGCATTCGGCAATAACACCCGTACAGGCATCCTGAGAAATCCTCCTAAGCCACCGCGGCGGCGGCGAACTGGTTGCGGTCGATGTATTCTTCAAAGTCGCGCAGCCTCGGCCGCACCGCCTCGGTGCGCGGAAAGCAATCCGCAACCGCGTCCGTGGTCTTCAGGCCATTGCCCGTGATGCAGCTCACCGTCAGCTCATCCGGCCGGATGCGCCCATGCGCATACAACCGCGCGGTCACCGCCGTGGTCACGCCGCCCGCGGTTTCCGTGAAAATGCCCTCAGACTCCGCCAGCTCGCGTATCCCGGACACGATCTCCAGATCCGAAACATCCTCCGCCCATCCGCCGGTTTCGCGAATCATCCGCGCCGCATAGATGCCGTCGGCGGGATTGCCGATCGCGAGCGAGCGCGCGATGGTCGCGGGCTTTTGCGGCTCGATATGGTCCGCACCGGTTTTCACGGCAGTCGAGATCGGCGAGCAGCCCGTAGCCTGAGCGCCGAAGAACCGCACCGGCTTGTCCGCCACCCAGCCCAGCGCCACCAGCTCACGAAACGCCTTCTTGATCTTCCCAATCAATGACCCGCCCGCCATCGGGCACACAATATTGTCCGGCAAGCGCCAACCCAGCTGCTCGGCGATTTCATAGCCGACGGTCTTCGAGCCCTCGGCATAGTAGGGCCGCAAATTCACATTCACAAATCCCCAATGGAACCGGTCCGCAATCTGCGAGCACAAGCGGTTGACGTGGTCGTAGTTGCCGTCAACGCGGATCAGGTTCGCGCCGTAGACTTCCGTGTTGAGAATCTTCGCGGCTTCCAGGTCCGCCGGAACCAGAATGTAAGTCTTCAGCCCCAAGCGCGCAGCGTGCGCGGCCACTGCATTGGCCAGGTTGCCGGTCGAGGAGCACCCCACTGTATCGAACCCAAACTCCACCGCGTTCGCCAGCGCCACCGCGACCACGCGGTCCTTGAACGAAAGCGTGGGCATGCACACGGCGTCATTTTTGATGTAGAGGTTTTTCGCGCCGATCCGCTCGCCCAGGTTCGGCGCCTCAACCAGCGGCGTCCACCCAGCCGGCGTGCGCGGGACGTAGGCGTCCGGCACCGGCAGCAGTGCCTGGTAACGCCACATGGAAGCCGGGCCCTGCGCGACGGAGTCGCGGGTCACAGTTCCCTTCGCCAAGTCCAGATCGACGAAGACTTCCAGCGGCGAAAAACACTCGTCGCAGATCGACAGCGGTGCGTTGTCGAAGCGCTTCGCGCACTCGCGACATCGCAGTTCGTATGCTAGTGCCATCCCCAAACCCTCGCTTTCAAACGCGAGAGCGGCCGATGGATACGGGCCTACCATTCACACTACTCTTGCAAAACAGCCAACTTGGAAATTAGCGAGATGGCGAACGCCGGATAAGGCGCTCAACACCCCGAATCTCATGTTCCCCATCCGGCCCAAAGCCTTCGGGAGAGAGTTGACACCGATGTCCGGAGTTGCTCCGGCCGGTTGTCGTGGCGTCACAGGGCCCGTCCCTCAACCACTCTTCATGAAATTCAGGCCCGCCCCTGGAGTGAGCTCGAGGGAGCAAACTTGAACTGTCTACTGGGATATCACGAAGGCCGGAATGGATGCAAGCAGAAATCGCATCGCCGCGGAAGCCGTTCAGCTCCAGAACAGCCGCACGCCCTCAGTTTGCGCCGCCCCAATCAGTTCCTTATCGAGAGTTGCAAGTGAAGCACCCAACCGAACCGCCAGTTCCAAATAGGCAGCGTCATAGCTCGTCAGCCCGTGTTTCGCTGCGAGCTCAAGCACACTGCCCCATGCCCGCGATTGCGTTTCGGGGTCTACGGTGATTCGGGGAAGTGCAATGTCGGAAAGATACTGCCGGAGCGCCTCCAATCCGTGCCTGCCCTTCCGATAGCCAATCAGAAGAACGTTGACAACTTCCAAATGCCAGAGCTGCGGTACAACCGCGCCCGCCTGCTCAATGGCATCTTCAAGTCTGCTTCGCTCCGCCCCGCTAATTTCGCCATAGAACAATGCTATCGTCGCTGAGGCGTCTAGAACCAGCTTCACGGACGCCCCTCATCCCGCCACTTCTTGTACTCTTCCCAGTTGAAAGGCCCCATTTTTAGTGCCCTGGACCTTTCCCGTATCCGCGCGAACGCAGCCCTGACTTCCGCTGCGTCGGGCCGCTCCCCAGCGGGCCGCACCAGTCTCGCGGCAGGCTTTCCATGTCGCGTGATGAGCACTTCTTCCCCATGCTCCACTCGATCCAGCAAGCTGCCCAACTTGTTCTTCGCCTCAAACGCCCCAACTTCCAGCATAGAACCTCCTAGCTGCATCTAGCTTAACTCTTCCCGATGGGGAAAATCAATCCCGAACTTACCCTTTCCGCGTATGCTTATCTGCGATCCGTTCCGGAGGCCCGCTCGTGCGCATCTTCTCCCGCTCCCCCCGTCTGCTCCCGCTCGCTTTCCTCGCCCCAGCCCTCTTCGCCC
>CAXTRW010000277.1:0-3535 GCA_964246765.1 uncultured Acidobacteriaceae bacterium
GGCCTGGAGCGCGGGGGCGAGGGGGGCTGCGGCGAGGACGAGGGCGGCGCGGGCTGATTCCATGTTGCAAGCAGTGTATACGGGGTTGGGTACCGGGATGCCTTTTTTGCTTGCAGGACTGCGCGAGCGTCCGTTGGATCGAGCGACGGGCGCGATCTTCCGCGCTTACGCTCCTGGCGCGGCCGCGCTTGAGCGCCATGCAGCCAAGGCCAACAGGGCTGTAATTGCTGAGGAGAAGAGAATCGGCAGAAGGAAGAAATACTGCCAGCTCAGAATGGCCACGCACAGAAAAACAACCGTCAATCCCCACGCGGGCAGTCGCGCGGAGGCCGGCATCGGCGCGGAAAATCTTGCGAAGTGCCAGGCGAGCACTGACCCGAAGAAAAGAAAAATCGAGACGAATAGGCCGAAGCCGACGTAGAACTCCCAGTAGCTGCGCTCGAAGCCCTGCGTTTGGAACTGTGTGCTCCGCATCGAGGACACGAGCGAATCGACGCCCCACTTGGGATCCACCTGCCTAAAGCCGAACGTATGTCCTAGAGCAAACAGGAAAATCAGAACGGAAGCTGTGCGGTAGAGGATAGACGCCTTCATAGCTGTTCCTCGATGAGCTTCTGCGGCGATCCGAGTATGCAGGACTTTCCGGTCTAAAGTCCACTCTATTTCTAGCGCGACACAACAGCGGCGCTCACATTTGCCTCTCCTTTGAGCGGCAGAGTTTGCGACGACGGGCCGGCGGCGAAGGTGTACCTGCCGGGCAGAACCTTCATCTGGCCCGCGGCTTCGTCGTAAATCGATAAGTAGAGCGGGTCAACGTCGATGGTGATCTCCCTGCTCTCGCCGGGTTGGAGCATGACCTTGTCATAGCCGACTAAGCGGTGAAACGGCTCGTTGGCGGCGGATGGCAAGGTGGCGTAGAGCTCCTCGACCTCAGCCCCGGGGCGCGAGCCTGTGTTTTTAACGGTAAAGCGAACCCGCGGCCTCGCGCCTGGCGTAACCTGCAGGCCGGAGTACGCGAAGGTTGTGTAGGAAAGCCCATAACCGAAGGGGAACAGGACGGGCTTGTGCTCGGCTTCGTACCACTTATAACCGACCTTCAGCCCCTCGTCGTAAGTGACCGAGTAGCGCGAGGCGACATGGGTGGCCCCGTTGGTCGCGCCGGTTCCCTGGCCTTGGTCTTCGCGGGCAAGCGGCGGGATCGTCGGGTGGGGCAGGTCGGCGTCGCTCAGCGGAAAGGTCATGGCGAGCTTGCCCGAGGGGTTGACCTGGCCGGTAAGGACGCGGGCGAGGGCGGTCGCGCCGCGGGAGCCTCCGTACCAGGCTTCGACGATGCCCTCGACCCTGGAGGCCCAGGGCATGAGGGCGGCGGTGCCGGTTTCAAGCACCACGACGGTGTGGGGATTCGCGGCGGCGACGGCTTCTACCAGGGCGTCCTGGTTGTCAGGCAGCGCGAGGGTGGGCAGGTCGAGCCCTTCGGCTTCCCACTGCTGGACGAAGACGACAGCCACGTCGGATTGCTTGGCGAGCGCGGCGGCTTGGGCGGTGTCCTCGCCGGAGTTGTAGGTGAGTTTGGCTGCCGGCAGCGCGGCCTGGAGCTGCCGGAGCGGCGAGGTCGGAAACCAGATGTGCTCCTGCCAGTGGGTCGCGCCCTTCCCTGGAGGCGCGATGGCATTGCCGCCCGGCGGGTCAACCTGCGCCGAGCCGCCGCCGGAGAGCATGGCGATGTCGGCATGCTCTCCGATCACGGCGATGCTTTTTGCGTGGGCGGCATCGAGCGGCAGGACGTTGTGCTCGTTTTTGAGCAGGACGATAGAGCCCTCCTCAACGCGCTGGGCTACGTCCAGGTCGCGATCGATGTCGACGACGCTTTTCTCGACCGGGTAGTCGAAAATGCCGTCGTCGAAGTAGGAGCGGAGGATTCGGCGGGCGTGGTCGTCGATCTCGGCCCGTGAGACCTGCCCGGCCTTCACGGCCTGCTTGAGCGCTGCCCCGTAGAACTGGTCCGTAGGCTCTTCGTGGTCAAGCCCCGCATGGGAGCTCGCCACGGTGGAATGGGTCGCGCCCCAGTCGGAGATCACGAAGCCGGGGTACTTCCAATCGCCCTTGAGGACCTGCTTGAGCAGGTAATCGTTTTCGCAGGCATAGGGGCCGTTGATCCGGTTGTAGGAGCACATCACCATGCCAGGCTGGGCATCACGGATGCCGATCTGAAAGACCAGCAGGTCGCTTTCGCGCATGGCTCGCTTGGAGATGACGGCATCGACGATGTTGCGGCCGGTTTCCTGGTCGTTGACGGCGTAGTGCTTGATGTCGGAAACGACGTGGTCGTTCCTTTCAGCGCTCATGACGCGGCCGAGCAGCGTTCCGGCGAGCACGGGGTCCTCGCCCAGGTACTCAAAGGTGCGGCCGTTGCGAGGCTCGCGGTTCAGGTCGACGCCGCCGCCGAGCGACATGTTGTAGCCCTGGGCGCGAAGCTCGCGCGCGATCAGATCGCCGTAGCTGTAGGCGGCCTCCCGATCCCAGCTCGACGCGGCGGCCAGGTCGCTGGGGAGCGCGGTTGAGTAGCGGCCGTTGGCGCCGGAGGAGCGTACCCCATAGGCGGCGTCGGACATGTTCACTCCAGGAATGCCGAGCCGCGGGATGGGCGCGATGTAGCCGGCGCCTCCGTTGGAGTCGCGCGTGAGGGGCATCTGCCACTGCGCCTCGCGGGCCATGCCGTTGCCGTGGAGAAGCAGGAGCTTTTCGTCGAGAGTCATTTGCTTCAGGACCAGATCGGCGCGCTGGTCGGGGGAGAGGTTTTTGTTCATCCAGGGCATCTGCGCGGTGCGGGCCTGTTCACCTGCCTGCTGGTTTTCGGCGGCGTGGTGCTGGGCGGTGATGCGCTGCGCCGGAGCAGATGCCGCGAGTGCGGCGAGAAGGAGCGATCCAAGGAGAAAGTGGCTGCGCATGCGTGAGTGTGCCCTTCGAAGTGACGCAAAAGAAAGCTTTGCCCCGAGTGTATGCAGAAGGGTGGGGATTGCGCCAGGGAAAGCGCGAGTGACGAGACGAGATACCGACGGGTTGGGACCACCGCGCGTCTTCCGCGAGCGGACAAAGGGGAGTGCCGATTACGTTAGTGCGGGAACTCTGATGGGGTAGGGCCGGAGCAGGTCTTCGAGCGGGTAGACTAGGCGAGCTTTCAGCAGAGTGCAGAGCGGTAAACGACGTTGGCCGGAAGATCAGGCCATCCGGCGTTCGACCTTGACAGCCGCGAACGCCGAACCCAATGCTGGAGGGGGCCTATGGACGGATCAACGGCCGGGTTGCTCGTGACAGTCAGAATCGTGTTTGATTGGCGATTCTGGGCTGCATGTGTTGCCTTGGTCAGGCTACGGCGAAAGCGGTAGTCAGACCCCTCGGTGTTCTGCAATCATCGAGATGACCGCTCCCACGACTTCTATTGGAGGCGTGGGAGCTTTATTTTGTCAAGCGTATACAGCGGGCTTGTGGAGCATTGTTCCAAAAAGGGACAGCGACGCTCAGCTGAACCCTTTTG
>CAXTRW010000278.1:0-3506 GCA_964246765.1 uncultured Acidobacteriaceae bacterium
GTCCAGCACGCTCAGCTCCAGGTCGCCGTACAGGGTCAGAGCCAGTGATCGCGGAATCGGCGTCGCCGTCATCGCCAGCAGGTCCGGCTCCGCAGCGCCCGGCTTCCGCATCAGCCGGAATCGCTGCAGGACCCCAAACCGGTGCTGTTCGTCCACAACCACCAGGCCCAGCCGAGCGAACTCGACCTTGTCCTCGATCAGAGCGTGCGTCCCAATGACCAGGTCCGCGTCCCCATTCGCGATCCGCTGCCGGTTCCAGCGCTTCTGCGCCTCGTCGAGCGAGCCCGTCAGCAGCACCACCCGGTACGCCCGCCCACCCGCGTCCGCGGCCCGCTCCAGCAGCTTGCGCGCGGCCAGGTAGTGCTGCGTCGCCAAGATCTCGGTCGGGGCCATCAGCGCGGCCTGAAACCCATTCTCGATCGCGATCAGCATGGCTTGCACCGCGACGATGGTCTTTCCCGATCCCACGTCGCCCTGCAGCAGACGCCGCATGGGCGCGGGTTTCCGCATATCCTCGGCGATCTCGGCCAGCGAACGTTTTTGCGCCCCGGTGGGTCGGAACGGCAGCACTCTCTTCAGTGCCTTTCGCACTGCCTCATCCGTGACGAACGGGATGCCGGCCTGGGCCCGCTGCTTGTTCCGTTTCAACTCGAGCCCCAGCTCGAGATAGAACAGCTCCTCAAAGATCAGCCGCTGCTGCGCCGGCGTGCGCGCGCCGGTCAGCAAGCTCATGGGCGTGCCCGCGGGGGGGAAGTGTATCTCGGCAAGCGCCCGCGAGCGGCCGGGCAGCCCGAGCCGGTCGAGCATGCGTCGGGGCAAGGTCTCCGGCACGGTTTCGCCCAGCTCGGCCAAAACTCCGTGCACCACCCGCCGCAGCCATCGCGTGTGCAAACGCTGGCCCCCGAGCGACTCATAAACCGGCGTAATCCGGCCCACTTCCAGCAGGTCGCCTTCGCCCTTTTCGGGCAGGATTTCGACCTGAGGCTGGATCATCTTGAACCCGTTGCCCGACCGCGAAGCCTCCACCTTGCCATAGGCAACCACCCACTGCCCGGGCTGAAACTTGTCCCGCAGGTACGCCCCGCGGAACCACATGCACTTGAGGCTCTGGAGTCCCTGCCCCACAGACAGTTCAAAGATCGGCATCCGCGAGGTCGTCAGCAGTATGCTGCCCCGCACCTCGCCAATCACCGAAGCCATTTCCCCTGCCCGCAGCTCGGAAAACAGCACCGGGTGCATCCGGTCCTCGTAGCGAAACGGAAGCCGGTGCAGCAGGTCTTCGACGGTCAGGATGCTCTTCGCCTTGAGCGACTCCGCGATGCGCGGGCCAACGCCCTTGACGAACTGGAGAGGAGTATCGAGTGCAAGCGCCATCGCTAGGGACGATCCTACCGGAACGCAGCCACCGCCGGTACGAGATCGCATGCCGAAACGCGATCGAGCACCGGAATGGAACTGCAGTGCCGAAATGGGAATCGCAGCGAGCCCACCGCTCTCGATTTCCCTTGCATCCCGCGCTCCGCTTGCTACACTAGCGCCGGTTTGACACACACGGTCCAGATCGAGTCTATTTCCAAGCGCTACGGCGACAAGATCGCGGTCGACGCCGTTTCGCTCCGCATCGCCCCCGGAACCATGTTCGGCCTCCTGGGCCCCAACGGCGCCGGCAAAACCTCGACCATCCGCATGATCACCGGCATCACTCTGCCCGATTCGGGTACCGTTGCATTATTCGGCCAGCCCTGGAGCCGCACGAGCCTGCGCCGCGTCGGCTACCTGCCCGAGGAGCGCGGCTTGTACCGCAAAATGCTGGTCCGCGATCAGCTGGCGTTCTTAGGCCAAATGCACGGCCTCTCCCGTGCCGACGCCCTCGTCCGCTCCGAGCGCTGGGCCGCGCGCCTCGCCATCGCCGAAGCCCTGCCCATGAAGACCGACGAGCTTTCCAAAGGCATGCAGCAGAAAATCCAGTTCATCGCCACTCTGCTCCACGAGCCCGAGCTCATCATTATGGACGAGCCTTTCTCCGGACTCGACCCGGTAAACGCCCTGCTGCTCGAGGAAACCCTCGTCGAGCTCAAGCGCGAAGACCGTTCCATCCTGTTCTCCACCCACCGCATGGACCAGGTCGAAAAGCTCTGCGACGAGATCGCCCTCGTCGACCACGGACGCGTCGTCCTCGATGGTTCCATGCGCGAAATCAAAGGCCGTTACCCGCGCGACCGTGTGCTCCTCAAAGCCGACGCACAACCCGGCCCGCACCCCGCCGTCGCCCAAACCAAACAGTTCGCCGACCACGCCGAACTCCGCCTCGCCCCCGGCGCAGACCCCCAAGCACTTCTCCGCGACCTGCTCGCCCCGGGCCTCGCCATCACCCACTGGGAGCTCCAGGAACCCACGCTCGAAGAAATCTTCGTCCGCACCGTCGGCAAGCAAGCGCCCGCAGCTGGAAGGGAAGCCTATGCCTAGCGACCTCGCCCTCCTCTTCCAGCAAGCCTGGCTCGTCGCCAAACGCGAGTACCGCGAGCGCGTCCGCACCCGCGCCTTCCTGCTAACCACCCTGCTCACCCCCGTGTACCTCGGCGCGGTCCTCGGCGGCAGCTACTTCTTGGCCGTCCAGAGCAGCGCCCAGCAGCACGTCGCCGTCGTCGCGGACAACCCGGCCCAAGCCTCAGCCGTTGCCGACGAACTCCGCGCCGCCGAGCACGCCCCCGCCAGCGTCGAAGCCCTCAGCCCCGCTACCGCCGCCGAGCTCGCCTCGCTCAACCGCCGCATCGAGAACAAAACCCTCAACGGTTATCTCCTCCTGCGCGCACAGCCCGGCGGCCAAGAACAAAAGGCCACCTACGTGTCAGGCTCAGCCGCCGACGTCAGTTCCGCCCAAACCATGTCCGCCGCCCTTACCCGCGTCAGCGCCCGCGCCGCCCTCACCGCGCGCGGTATCCCCGCGCCCGACGCCGACCGGCTCCTGAGCAAAGTCCCGGTCGACACCGAACAGGTCCAGCGAGGCCGCGCCGTCGCCTCCAACAGCGCGACCAGCTACCTCGGCGCCTACTCGCTCGTCCTGCTGCTCTACATGGTGGTCCTGGTCTACGGCATGAACGTCGCCCGCTCCGTTATCCAGGAAAAAACCTCCCGCATCTACGAGGTTCTCCTTTCGACGGCCCGCCCCCCCCCCCGCAAGTGGGGCAAACAGCTCCGCCGCCGCCCCGTCCGCCACACCCAGGTCGCCATCTGGTTCGCCCTGCTCAGCTCCATTGCCGGCTCAAGCCTGGCCGCCACCTACGGCTTCCACGGCCTCCACTCGCTCGGCATCCGCCCCGAACAGGTCGCCTTCTTCGTCCTCTTCTTCATCCTCGGTTACCTGTTCTACTCCGGCATCAGCGCCGCCATCGGCGCGTTCATCGGCGCCGAGCAGGAGCTTCAACAGTTCACCTTCATCATCGCCGCGCCGCTCATCGTCTCGGTCCTCATGATGAACTACGTCCTCTCAAACCCCAGCTCCACCC
>CAXTRW010000279.1:0-3460 GCA_964246765.1 uncultured Acidobacteriaceae bacterium
GCATGGGGTTGGGTTTGCGCTGGCGGACTTGGGCGGTGAACTGCTCGGAAAACTCGCGGCGCAGGCGGGCGGCGCGGCGTTCGGCTTCGGCCTGGGCTTTTTCGCGAGCGGCGCGGTCTTCGATGGACTGGACGGCTTCCTTGGATTTGCTCTCGAGGTCGCGGAGAAGGGCATTGAGTTCATTTTCCAGATCGCGGGTACGGGCGCGCATTTCCTGCTGGCCTTCGGTTTCGAGGCGATGGCGTTCTTTGCGGAGCTCGCGCTCCTGGGCCTGCACGCGGAGGCGCTCTTCGCCGAGGGAGGCGATTTCGGAGTGAAGGCGGTCGAGGAACGCGCCGATATCGAGTGCTTGGGTGGTCATGCGGGCGCGGGCGCGCTCGATGATTGCGGGCGCGAGGCCGAGGCGGCCGGCGATGTTGATGCCGGCGGATGCGCCGGGAACGCCCTGACGCAGTTCGTAGGTGGGGGCGAGGGTTTGAGCGTTGAAGCCGACGGCGGCGTTGATGACGCCGGGGGTGGTTTCGCCATAAATCTTTAGGGACGTATGGTGGGTGGAGATCAGGGACCAGGCGCCGGAGTGGAGGAAATGTTCGGCGATGGCGACGGCGAGGGCTGCGCCTTCGTCGGGGTCGGTGGCGGAGCCCAGCTCGTCGATGAGGACCAGGGTTGCGGGTCCGGAGAGGGAGCTGAGGCGGTTGAGGTTGGTGATGTGGGCGGAAAAGGTGGAAAGGTTTTGCTCGATGGATTGGGCGTCGCCGATGTCGGCGAGGACGGCGGAGAGGACCGGGAAGGTGGCCTCAAAAGCGGGGACCGGGATGCCGGATTGGGCGACGAGGGCGAGGAGGCCGGTGGTTTTGAGGCCTACGGTTTTGCCGCCGGTGTTGGGGCCGGAGATGATGAGTTGTTTTTTGTCCGGTTCGAGGGCGAGGGACAAAGGCACAATTCCCTCCCGGAGGGGCAGCTCACGCTGCTTTTTACTCCGGACTTCGTCCGGGGTGTTCGCAGCGTCGGCAGTTGCGGCTAGGCCTGCCGCGCCGTCTACGCCGGCGCTGGAATCGTCGCTGGTGGTTGTGAGGGGTTGACCTGAACGAGCACCCGCCCCGAAGGGGCCGCCTCCCGCGTAGGGGGTCTTGCTTTGTTCTTTAAGCCGGTGCTCGAGCAAGGGGTGGCGCGCGGCGACAAGGCGCAGCTCGGCTTGCGGGCCTGCGGTGAAGCGGGGGCGGACGCAGTCGTAGTCCTGGGCGAAGCGGGCGCGGATGACGAGCGTCTCGACGGTGGCGAGGATTTCGGCGCCGGGGACCAGGAGGTGGGCCTGCGCGGCGAGCTGGGCGGTAATGGCCAGAAAAATGCGGTGGATCTCGGCGAGCTCGTCCTCGAACAGGCGGACGAGGTCGTTGTTGAGCTCGATGGTTTCGAGCGGCTCCAGGTACACGGTTTGGCCGGAGGAGCTGGCGCCGTGGACGACGCCGGAGACGCGGCGCTTGGCTTCGGCTTTGACGGGGATGACGAAGCGGTCGCCGCGGATGGTGATGAGCTCGTCCTGGGTGTTGCCGCCCTCGGACAGGCGGCGGAGGGCCTGGCGGAGGGAATCTTCGATGGCTCGCTGCTGGCGATCGATCTCGCGGCGGATGCGGGCGAGCTCGGGGGAGGCCTGGTCGGTGAGCGAGCCGTCGGGGAGGAGCTTCGCTTCGATCGAGTCGATGAGTGGCTGGAGATTGGCGGCGGCTATTGGTTCCGTGAGGGCGCGCAGGCCTGCCAGGCTTTCCGGGTTGGCGCGGAAGCGGTCGGGCGGGTTGCGCAGGGAACCCGCCCAGGAGGAGACGGCGGCGGCGAGGGTGAGGAGGGTGCGGATTTCAGGCGCTTCAAGGGCTGCGCCGGTGAGGCGGGATTTGGCGAGGAGTTGGGTAGGGGCGGCGAGGCCGGCGAGAGTGGGGCGGACGCCCTCGGCGAGGAGGAGTTGCATTTCGGCGACCAGGGCTTGTTCGCGCTCGATCCATGCGAGGTCGGTGCTGGGAGTGAGGGCGGCGAGCCAATCGCGGCCGAGCGGGGAGGCGGCATAGGGGGCGAGCAGGGAGAGAAAGCGGTCCCATTCGAGAGGGGCGCGGGCGTAATGGGTGAGGGGGTTTGGTGTGGTTGGGAACACGTACTTATGGTACGTGGGCGGCGTGTACCGACATTCAAAAGCAAAACGCTTGGGTTTTGTGCTACGCTTGACCCATGCCGACCGTTTTGCGGCTCGACGGATTGCGGGTCACGATTTATCCCAACGATCACCGTCCGGCGCATGTACACGTCATCGGCAGTGGGCATGAGGCCGTATTCGAGCTGAACTGCCCTGGCGGACCGGCGAGCCTCCGTGAGAACTTCGGCTTTGCGCGGCGGGATGTGACATGGTGTGCATCTTGCGACCTTGTGCGTTGCATGGGAGGGAGTGCATGGTGAGCCGAGGAGAGTTTGAAAAGGCCGGCGAGAGGGCGAAGGATCTGGAAACGCGGACTCCGAAGGCGATCTCGGTCCGGTATGACCGGCGGTCGCGGCGCATTGTGATTGAGTTGAGCTCAAAGCTGGGGGTTTTCTTTTCGCCTGAGAATGCTGAGGGATTGGAAGCTGCAACGCCGGAGCAGTTAGGGGAGATAGAGATTTCGCCTTCAGGCTATGGGCTGCACTTTCCACGGCTGGATGCGGACCTATACTTGCCGGGGCTTCTGGCGGGGGTGTTCGGGTCGGAAAGTTGGACGGCGGCGCGCATGGGCTCGCGGGGTGGACGGGTAAAGAGCGGGGCAAAGACGCTGGCCGCGCGGGCGAATGGAAGGAAAGGCGGGCGGCCGAGGCGGGCATAGGGTATTGGTGAGCCGGAAACCGGGTCTAACTAGCCGGATCAATACTTAAGCTTCAACTTGCATGGAAACCGATCTTGTCTCATGCGGCTTACTTTTCCTAAAAGAGTCAACATACTTACTGATGCACTGCCGCGAGTGAAGCAAGGCCGGCGCGCAAGGCGGGGTCGTGGAGAGACACGAGCACTTTGGAGCCGTCGCGCAGGGTCAGCATGTAGAGGTCGCGGCGGCTGCCGGCGTGGGCCTGGAAGCGGCCGTATGCTCGGCTCCAAAGAAGGCCGTTGGTGGGCAGGGGCCAGCCGATCGCGAAGAGGCGGATGGTCGTCCACGGGTTCAGTGTGGCGGGTTCAGCGTGGAGAATGTCGGCGAGGGGAATGCTCCAGGTATGGATTGGGCTTGCAATGCGCAGCATGTTGCCGGTAATCCGTATTGTGCGCGGGATGAACGCGAAAAGGACGAGTGCAACCAGGGCGAAGGTGAGGAGCACGGCCCCGAAAATCCAAGGGATTTGCGCCTGGGCGTAAGGTATAAAGGCGAGTGACATAGTCTGCCTCCAACGCTCTCAGTGTATTCCCGCGTGGGTGCGTGAGAGCTGGAAATCGAGAGTTGGCATTGGCTGTGGC
>CAXTRW010000280.1:0-3443 GCA_964246765.1 uncultured Acidobacteriaceae bacterium
TCAGAAACTTGATCACCGGCTCGGACACGCGCAGCCGCCGCTCGAGCTCGGCCACCAGCGCCCCGTCGGCGTCGATCGTCAACAGCACATAGTTGCCGTCGTTGAACTTGCGCACTGTGTAGGCCAGCCTGCGCCGCCCCATCTTTTCAACCGACCGCACCGTGCCGCCGCCCGTCGAGACCGTTCCCTCAAAGCCCGCGATCAGCTTGTCGAGATCCTCTTCCGCCGCATCGGGACGGACAATAAACATCACTTCGTAAAACCGCCCTGCTGTTTCCGCCATGCTTTCCTCACTCTCGCTCCGCTTGCGGCGGAGTTTGTTTCCTGCTATTCGCCCGGCGTTTTCGCGCGCGGGTTGATTTTGTTCATCGCGGCCTCGATTCCCTCGGCCGCCACTGCTTGCACCGCTTCCGCCGCGCGATCCAACCCCTCGCCCAGCACCTGCAATTCCATCCGCCGCAGCGGCGCCAGCAGGTAGCCCGTGCCCCGCCGCCCCCGGCCGATCTCGCCGTTCGGCCCTACGCCGATGCGCACCCGCGCCCAGCGCTCCGAGCCCAGCAGCGCGTTGATGCTTTTCGCGCCGTTGTGCCCGCCGGAGGACCCGCCCGGCCGAACCCGCACCGTGCCCAGAGGAAGTGCCAGCTCGTCGTACAGCACCAGCAGCTCGCGTGCCGGATCGAGCCCAAGCTCCCGGATCAGTGCGGCTACCGATTCCCCGGACAGGTTCATCCAGGTTTCCGGCTTGGCCAGGACTACCTCGCGGCCCGCGATCAAGCCCCGGCCGGTGAGCGCCCGGCCCCGCCGGTTGGTGACCGCGATGCCGTGGTCCCCGGCCAGACGGTCGATGGCCAGAAAGCCCGCGTTGTGCGGGGTCCACTGGTACTCGGGGCCGGGATTGCCGAGCCCGACGACCAAGAGCACGGCTTACTTCTGTTCCGGCGCCGCGGTTTCGCCCTTGCCCTTCTTCGCCACCTCCGGCTCCGTGGTCGCCGCCGCTTCGGCCGCGAGCGTGGCCGCGTCTTCCTTGACCACGGCCAGGTGCGCGACGGTCGCTTCCTCGTCCGTGATGAACCGGAACTTGCCCCCGTGGGGCAGGTCCGCCACACGCAGCACGTCGCCCAGCTTCATCGCGGTCACGTCCGCCTCGATCGCCGCCGGGATGTCGGACGGCAGGCACTCGATTTCAACCTCACGCAGCACCTGGTCGAGCAGGCCGCCCTCGTTTTTGACGCCGAACGCGACGCCCGTGAGCGTGACCGGCACCTCGGCCCGCATGGCTTTGTCGAGCGCGATGCGCTTCAGGTCCACGTGGATCAGCTTGTCCTTGATGGGCTCGAACTGCCAGTCCACGATCATGGCTTTCGTGCGTCCGCCGGCCACGTCGAGGTCGAAGATGGTGTTGTGCCCGGACTCGGAGTGGAGGATGCGCAGCATCTGCTTGGGGTCGAGCTCGACGGCGACCGCCGGCTCCTTGGCGCCGTAGACCACGCCGGGGAGCCTGCCCGCCGCGCGTACCCGCCGCGCCGCATTCTTGTTGAACTTGCCTTCGCGCGCCGCCGCGCTTACTGTTTCCGTCGTTGCCATCGTTTCTCCTCGGGCACAGGTACCCTGCTCCCTTTTGCGTTTTGAGCCTCAGCCGAACAGCGAGCTGACGCTGGTTTCCATGTGGATGCTTTCGATCGCCGAGCCTAGAAGCCCGGCCACCGAACGCACTTTGATTTTGCTCTCGGCCTGCGCCGCGTCCGAGAGCGGGATCGAATCGCTCACCACCAGTTCGCGGAGCCGCGAGCCGTGAATCCTTTCAACGGCCGGGCCCGAAAGCACGGCATGCGATGCGCAGCTGTACACCTCGGTCGCGCCCTGCTCGAGCAGCGCGTCCACTGTTTTGACCAGCGTGCCGGCGGTGTCCACAATGTCGTCGATAATCAGGCAGGTTCGCCCGCGCACATCGCCGATCACGTGCATCACTTCCGTCACGTTGATGTCGGTCCGCCGCTTGTCCACGATGGCCAGCGGCGCGCCCATCTTGGTCGCGAAAAACCGCGCCCGCTCCACGCCGCCCGCGTCCGGCGAGACCACAGTCAGGTCGGCCAAGTTGAGCTCGCGGAAGTAGCTGACCATCACCGGCGACGCGAACAGGTGGTCGACCGGAATATTGAAAAAGCCCTGAATCTGGGCCGCGTGCAGGTCCATGAACAGCGCCCGATTGGCCCCGGCTGTGGTCAGCAGGTCGGCAACCAGCTTGGACGAGATCGCCACCCGCGGCCGATCTTTCCGGTCCTGCCGCGCGTAGCCGTAGTACGGCACCACCACCGTGATTCGCGCCGCCGATGCGCGTTTCAGGGCGTCCAGCATGATCAGCAGTTCCATCAGGTTGCGGTCCACCGGGTTCGAGGTGGGCTGGACCACAAACACATCGGCCCCGCGCACGTTTTCAAGCAGCTGGAAGTGCATTTCGCCGTCGGCGAAGCGCTGGATGCGGGTTTCGCCCAGCGGCACCCCGATATGGCGGCAGATGTCGGCCGCGAGCTCGGGGTTGGCGCTGCCGGAGAAGATGCGGAACCGCTTGTCTTCCCTAAGGCGCGAGATGCGCTTGCGCTCCGCACCCGGTTTTTCCGCCATTGCCCGGTCCCCGGCTGGTTTTGCTCCGTTGCGGCCGTCCCGCGACGTGGTTGCGTTCGCGGGCCCTGCTTCTCGGTCTCCAAGCTCGACACTGTGCTGCACGTTGCCACCTTTCGCGAGGCTGGTTTGCCTCCTCCGCTGGTTCCGTTCTTAAAAGCCGGCTGTTTTTCCGGCTCCCTCACACACTCGCAAAACCTGGCTGGGCGACTAGGATTCGAACCTAGACAAAGTGCGTCAAAGGCACTTGACCTACCATTAGTCGATCGCCCAAAAACTCCCTAGCCCTCATCCACAATCATCCCGGCCCAGTACGCCGGCCGGCTGAACAGCCTGGAGCGCAAGCTCCGGACGTGCAACCCATTGAGTCGGTCTACCGCTGCCCCAGCCGCTGCCTCCTCGGCATACACGCCGAAAACAGCCGAACCGGAGCCGGAAAGCGCGGCATACACCGCATTCTCCGCAAGCACACGCTTCAATTGTCCAAGAAAGGGGTTCTGCCGGAAGACGACCTGTTCAAAGTCGTTATGGAGAAGCCCGGTCTGGACAAGCGCGGAAAGTGGATTTCCCGCCAGATCTTTGCCATTAGCGGCGAAGACACCGGATGCGTGCTGCCCGGCCCATGCGGACGCGAGAGCTCGACTCAACTGGTCAAGTCTACCGTCCGCGGCTTCGGGAGCCAACCCGCCCGACGCCTGCTCCGCGTCCCATGCGCGAAACGCCGCCGGGGTCGACACGCCCGAGTCCGGCAGCGCGATCACCACAGGCAACGCCGGAAGGTCGCCGAGCGGGAACACCTGCTCGCCCCGCCCCAACCCCAGAAC
>CAXTRW010000281.1:0-3439 GCA_964246765.1 uncultured Acidobacteriaceae bacterium
GTTACGCGGGTTCGGGCGATGGCCGCCAAACCCGCTTTACGCGCGAGCGCAACAACGCGGGCGGGGTCGAGGGCGGGATTTCCGAACGGCGAAGACATCGTGGTGCGCGGCTACTTGAAGCCTATTTCCACGCTGCGGCGGCCGTTGGGTTCCGTCACGTACGCGGGCCGCGAGGAGACCAAGGCCGCGTATGAGCGCTCGGACGTGTGCGTGGTCCCGGCGGCCGGCGTGGCGGCCGAGGCGATGGTCGCGCTCGCTTTGGCGCGGCTGGCGCTGGAGAAGTTCGGCGGCGACTCGCTGCGGGAGTTGCGGCGCAATTACGAAGGGTACCTCGAGCAGATTCGCGCGTACTGAAAGAAGAAATGATCCGTGAAATTGTGAAATACCCCGACCCGGTGTTGCAGCGCACAGCCGAGCCGGTCACTGAGTTTGACGCCGAGTTGCAGGCGCTGGTGGGTGACATGTTCGAGTCGATGTACGCGGCCAAGGGCATCGGCTTGGCCGCGCCGCAGATCGGCGTTTCCCGGCAGATCACCGTGATCGACCTGAGCTTCGAGAAAAACCCGCAAGAAAAGCTGGTCCTTATTAACCCTGAGATCACGTTTCGCGAGGGCCGACAGTATGAGGAAGAGGGCTGCCTGAGCCTGCCCGACATCCGCGAAAAAGTGTCGCGCGCGGCCAAGGTGCGGATCCGCGCGCAGAATACCCGGGGCGAGTGGTACGAGATGGACGGGGAAGAGCTGCTGGCGAGGGCCTTTCAGCACGAAATCGACCACCTGCACGGGGTTTTGTTTTTCTCGCGGGTGTCGATGCTGAAGCGGGATCTGATCCTGAGGCGTATTCGCAAGCTGCAAAAGGCGGGGGAGTGGTAAGCCGGCAGCGCTTGGTGTTTTGCGGGACGCCGGAGTTCGCCGTTCCCACGCTGGCGGCGCTTGTCGGGGCGGATCACGAGATCGGGCTGGTGCTTTCCCAACCGGACCGCCCCAGCGGACGCGGGATGCAGCTGGCGGCCTCGGCGGTGAAGCAGTGGTCGTTGGCGCACGGTCTTCCGGTCGTGCAGCCGGAACGGATCCGCAACAACGAGCAGTTGCGCGCGCAGCTTGAGGCAATCGCGCCGGACGCGATTGTGGTGGTCGCCTACGGGCGCATCATTCCGCCGTGGATGCTCGCGCTGCCGCGGCTCGGCAACATCAACCTGCACGGCTCGCTGCTGCCGAAGTATCGCGGCGCGGCGCCGATCCAGTGGGCGGTGGCGAACGGTGAATGTGAAACGGGCGTGACCACGATGCTGCTGGAAGAGGGCCTGGACACCGGGCCGATGTTGGAGCGCGCCGTTCTGCCGATTCGCGCCGAGGCGACGGCGGCCGAGCTTTTTCCCGAGCTCGCGGAATTGGGCGCGCCGCTGGTGCTCTCGACGCTCGCGGGCCTGGCCGCCGGGACGCTCACGCCCGAGCCGCAGGACGACGCGGACGCCACCCATGCGCCGATGCTGACCCGCGAAGACGGGCGCATCGACTTCCGCCGCCCCGCTCAGGAGGTGTATAACCGCTGGCGCGGCTTCCAGCCCTGGCCCGGTGCGTGGAGCACACTTGCGGAAAAAAAACTCACCATCGCGCGCATGACGCTTGGCCCTGATCTTGCGAGCGAGCCTGGAACCCTGCGGGTGGACGCGGATCGGCTCTACGCGGCTTGCGGGGGCGGCACAGCGATTGCGCTGCTGGACGTGCAGATCGAGGGCAAGCGTGCCACCGCGGCCGCCGATTTCCTGCGCGGTCATTCGCACCTGGAGGGGGCGCGCCTTGGCTGAGTCCATCGCACCGGCGCGTATGGCCGCCTCGCATGTGCTGCTCGCCGTCGAGCGCGGCACGGCGCATGCCGACGATCAACTACGCTCGCCTCGCGTAGAAGCGCTGTCGCGCCAGGACCGCGACCTCACCACCGAGCTGGTGCTCGGCACTCTGCGCTGGCAAAGCGTGCTGGATCGCGAGCTCACCGAGCGCCTCAAACATCCGGGCTCGGACATGCACCTGGGCGTGATCGTCGCGCTGCGCCTGGGCGCCTACCAGCTCTTGTTTCTTGACCGCATCCCGCCGCACGCGGCGATCAACGAGAGCGTGGAGCTGGCCAAACAGGCGGACGGCCCCGCCATGGCCGGGCTGTCGAACGCTTTGCTGCGCCGCCTCCTGCGTGAGCGCGGGACGCTGCAAACACTGCGCAACGATGCTGCCGCCGCATATCCGCGCTGGATGGTGGATCGCTGGCGCGCCCGCTTCGGGGAGGAAGCCGCCCACGGGATTTGCGCTTTCGGGCAGCAGCCGCCGCCCACGACGGTTCGGCTCGCCGGGTCTGAAGCGCCGGGCTCGGACCTTGCGCCCGGCAGTTTTCTCGCGAGCGCCCGGCGTGTGCTGAAAGGCGATCCGCGCGTTCCGGAGAACCGGATCCAGGATGAGGCTTCCCAGCTGGTGGGCGAGCTTGCGGCGCTCGACGCGGGCCCGGCGATTTGGGACTCGTGCGCCGCGCCCGGTGGCAAGACCGCGATCCTGGCCGAGCGCAACCCCGATGCGGCGATCACGGCAGCCGACGTCAGCGCGGCTCGCCTGCGCATCATGCAGCGGCGGCTGCCCTGGAGCGAGCGCGTCCACTTTGTCCCGGCGGACGCGACATTGCACGCGCCTGGGCCCGTATACAGCACGGTTCTGTGCGATATGCCGTGCTCCGGTACGGGGACGCTGGGGCGCAACCCGGAAGTCCGCCACCGGCTCGAGCCTTCAGACTTGCCGAGGCAAGCCGAGCGTCAGCGCGCGATCCTTTCCTCGGCGCTCAAGACTCTGCGCTCCGGCGGACGGCTTGTGTACTCGACCTGCTCGCTCGAGCCCGAGGAGAACGAGCAGGTTGTGGAAGCGGTGCTCGCGGCAGCATCCGAAGTTGTGCTTCAGCCGGTGGCTCCGGCGCTTGAAGCTTTGCGCGAGCGCGGGGTGCTCACCCCGGAAGGCCACGAGCGTTTGCGCGAAACCGCAATTGCCGGGCCTTACCTGCGGACGGTTCCGGGCGCACATTCGTGCGACGGCTTCTTTGCCGCGCTGCTTACGCGGGCTTGAGTCGCCTGCCGCGCGCAAGACATCAGCTAGCCATGCAGATCGGCATCGATTCGTTCGCGGCAGCCGTCCCGGACCCAGTCACGCGGATCAAGCCCACGCCCTATGACCGGCTCCAGCAGCTGCTCGAAGAGGTCGAGCTGGCTGACCAGGTGGGCCTGGATGTGTTCGGGCTGGGCGAGCACCATCGGGAGGAGTACCTCGACGCCGCGCCTGCGGTGATCCTGGCCGCCGCGGCTGCGCGCACCCGGCGCATTCGGCTTTCGAGCGCAGTTACAGTGCTCAGCGCGGCCGACCCGGTGCGCGTGTTTCAGGAGTTCGCGACCCTCGATTTGCTGTCCGGC
>CAXTRW010000282.1:0-3438 GCA_964246765.1 uncultured Acidobacteriaceae bacterium
CAAGTTCTGGTTGATCATATGCTTTGCCTTTCTGCAAAGAACCGTTTCACCACGTCGTTGTCGCTTTTTTCCATCTCGTCGATCGTGCCGAACGCGACCAGTTTGCTGCCGTCGAGCACGCCGAACTTGTCGCCGAGCTCGCGCGCGCCTTCAATGTCATGGGTCACGACGACCATGGTGGTGTGCTTTTCGGTTTTGACTTTCTTGAGCAGGTCCGTGATTTCCGAAGCGGTAATCACATCCAGGCCGCTGCTGGGTTCGTCGATCAGCAGGATCTTGGGGTTCAGGACGAGAGCCCGCGCGAGACCGGCCCGCTTCTGCATGCCGCCGGAAAGCGAAACCGGCATCTTCCTGCCGTCCTTTTCCAGGCCCACCTGCTGCAGCACGTCTTCCACCGCTTTCTTGATCTCGTCCGGCTTTTTGTTCCTCTCTAAACGGTGCAGCGGCAGCCCCAGGTTGGTGTTCAGGTCGAAGGAGTCGAACAGCGCGGCGTTCTGGAACATGTAGCCCATGTTCTTGCGCACCACGGCGAGGCCGTCCTCGTCGAGCGTGCCCATGTTCTGGTCCCCCACCATCACCTTGCCGTCGGTCGGCTTGATCAGGCCGATGATGAGTTTGAGGGTGACGCTCTTGCCCGTGCCGCTGCGGCCCAGGATGCACACCGCTTCGCCCGGTTCGACCTGGAAGCTGATGCCGTCGAGCACGGTGCGACCGTCGAACTTCTTCACGACGTTTTCCAGGCAGATCCGAATGCCGTCGTGCTGCTGCTGCTGTTCCGGGGTTTCTTCCCTCATATCGCATTGTCCGGGAAGAGGAAAAAGATGCATTTGACCAGGATGACGTCGGCCAGGATGACGGCCAGCGAAGAGATCACAACGCTGTTGGTGGCGGCGCGGCGCACCCCGTCCGAACCCTCGTTCATGTTGAAGCCGAAAAAGCACGAAATGGTGCCGATCAGGAAGCCGAATACCGCGGTTTTTACGGTCGGCGGTACATAGTTTGCGAACGCCACGCCGTCGAAGGCGCGCGACAGATAAAGCGTCCAACTCATGTGGGAGATGATGCTCTCGGATAAAAAACCGCCGAGCACGCCCATCGCGTTCATCACCACGGTGAGCAGCGGGAGCATGATGGTGCAGGCGATCACGCGCGTGACCACGAGCAGTTTGAATGAGTTGACGGAGAGCGTCTCAATGGCGTCGATCTGCTCGGTGGCGCGCATGTTGGCGAGCTCCGCGCCGATGCCCGCGCCCACGCGGCCAGCCAGCAGCAGCGCGGCGACCAGCGGCGCGATCTCATTGAAAAACGACTGCGATTGAAATTGCGGGATTTCGGCTTCCGCGCCGAACTGGATCAGGGTGCTGCGGGTGTGGATGGACATGACCACGCCCAGCGCGAGGCCGGAGGCGACAATCAGCGGCAGCGAGGCGACGCCGATGTCGAAAAATTGCTTCAGCAACATTTCAAACTCAAACGGCGGCCGAAACGAGTCGCGGATGGCCTTGAACCCGAAAATGGCGACCGCCCCTACGAAATCGAAGAACTTCCTAAACACGCCGGGGACCCCTGGTTATCGAAAAGGTACAAGGTTGGGATGCGGAAAGGGGTGATTTATATGCAATCAAGGACTTGCAGACTTATGGACGCAGCAGAAACATAAACGCCGAGCCGACCGCCGCGACGCCGCAGGTGAGCCACAGGACGTAGTCGCCGGGGTGGCCGCTTTGCAGGGTGCGCAGAGCGGTCATGGGCCCTTCAAGGAACGCGCCCAACCGCAGCGCGCGGGGCAGGCGCAGGCGAAAGACGGAGGTCGCGGCCAAAGCCAAGGCAAGCGCGAGCGCCAGCAGGCCTCGCCCGGCGGAGGCTGCGAGCGCGTCGACAGGAAACGCAGGCGGGTGCGCGGAGGGAGTTACGCCGGAGTACACAGTGTGGATGTACGCAGCGGGGTTTGCGAAGCGCGAGGCGGCCAGCAGGACAGCGGCGCGTACGCCCGGCGCCCAGCTGAGCGCCGCCGCCCCAAAAGCGCACACCGCCGCGGGCAGGAAGTGGTAGGGAAAGATCCGGCAGTCTTCGTCGCGGGTTTCGGGCAGTTCATCGATCTTGGCCGCTTCGTCGGTGATGGGCGGGTCGCCCCAACCGAGAAAGATGCGCGCGCCCGAGCGCAGAACCGCGCCGCCCGTGAGCAGGCCGCCCAGCACGAACAGCGACTTCAGCCCGGCCTCGCCCAGGTCTTGCGCCGCGTGGGTGGCGAGGGTTTCGCCGAACATGGTGGCGAATGGCGGCGCGCCAGCCAGGCCCAGCGCGCCCAGAAACCAAAGCAGGCCGGTCCACGGTGTTACCCGCCCCTGCCCGAACAGTTTGGGCTCCGATACCGTGCGCAGGCGGTGCAGCAGAATGCCCGCGCAGAAAAACAGGCCGCTCTTGACCAAGGCGTGGGCCAGCAGGTACATCAGCAGTCCCGCAATGGCCGCCGGGCCGCCAAGCGCCAGGGCCAGCAGCATAAGCCCGGCGTGGGTGATGGTGGAAAAAGCGAGCATGCGCTTGAGGTGGTGCTCGGCGTAGCACATCACGCCGCCGACCAGCACGGTCACCGCGCCCAGAGTGAGCAAAATTCCGCGCAAAGCGCTCGAATGCGCCGCAAAAGCGCCCGCGAACACGACGGTGTGCAGCCGCAGCACCGCGTACAGACCAAGCTCGACCATGATTCCCGAAAACAAGACGCATACCGGCGTGGGCGCGACCGCGTGGGCGTCCGGCAGCCAGAAATGGAAAGGCACAATGGCGGCCTTGATGAAGAATCCGCAGGTGAGCAGCGCGGCGGCGAACAGCACCAGCGGGTCGTGGCGCGAGCCGAGGGCCGCGCCCATTTGGGCCAGATTGAGCGCGCCTGTGATCGCATACAGCAGGCCGATGCCGGTGAGGACCATAAACGCGGCGATGGTGTTGGTGACGGCGAAGTTGAACGCGCCCTGCAGCGGCGCGGGCTCGCGGGTTTGCAGGCCGCACAGGGCAAAGGCAGCGGTGCTCATCAGCTCAAAAAACACGAACATGTTAAACAGGTCGCCGGTGAGCGCGACCCCGCACATGGCGGCGAGAAACACCAGCATGAGCGGCTGCAGGTGCATCGCGCCCGCGTCGACGAAGCGCCAGGCAAACACCGCCGCGAGCAGCGAGAGGAACGCGGCCACGGTGGCAACGCCCGCGCCCGCGGGGTCGATCACAAATGCGATGCCGATCGCCTGGTGGCCGCGCGGATACCAGTTGCCGAACCAGTACACGAGCGTGTGGCCGAACGAAAGCCGGAGCAGGAAGGCGCAAACGGCCAGGGTCGCGGCGGCTCCGGCCACGGCGATCGAGTCGGCCGCGGGGCGGGAGAGGGGCCGGCGCAGGGCGGCCAGCAGCGCGGCGCCCACCCGCGGGGTCGCGCCCGGCAGCGGC
>CAXTRW010000283.1:0-3305 GCA_964246765.1 uncultured Acidobacteriaceae bacterium
GCGGTGGTCGGCGAGGACTTCGGCCCGGCGGAGGAGCAGGTGTTTACCCGCCGCGGCATCGACACAAGCGGCATCGAGCACGTCGCGGGCAAAAGCTTCTTCTGGCGCGGGGCGTATCTGGAAGACCTGAACAACGCCACCACGCTCGACACGCAGCTCAATGTCTTTCAGGACTTCAACCCCAAGCTGCCGGACGCTTACCGCGACACCGAGTACCTGTTCCTCGCCAACATTGACCCGGTGCTGCAAGAGCGGGTGCGCGCGCAGCTGCCGGACGTGCGCATGGTGTGCGGCGACACCATGAACTTCTGGATCACCGGCGCGCGTGAAAACCTGCTGCGCGTGCTTGCCGGGCTCGATACGCTGATCATCAACGACGGCGAAGCCCGCCTGCTCGCGGGCGAGGGAAACCTGCGCCGCGCGGCCGAGAAAATCCTCGCGCTGGGACCGAAAAGCCTGATCGTGAAGCACGGCGAATACGGAGCGACCGCGTTCTTCGGCGAGCAGTCGTTCCCCGGCCAGCCCGAGCCGCAGGCCGTCGCCTTCCGCTCGCCCGCCGCGCTTCTGAGCGAGGTCGTCGACCCCACCGGCGCAGGCGACTCCTTTGCCGGCGGCTTCTTCGGGTCGCTCGCGGAAACCGGGCTTATCACCCCTTCCAGCTGGCGGCGAGCGATGTTCTACGGTGCCGCCATGGGCGCGTTTGCTTGCGAGCGGTTCGGGACCGAGCGCGTGCAGGCGCTCACCCGCGAAGAGATCGAAGCCCGCGTCGCCGAGCTGCGCGAACTTTCGCACCTTGAGTAGCGCTCACAACCCGCCGCTCGCGTCTACTCTGCGGCAGGAAACCAAGCTGGTGGGCTGCGCCGCGGCCATCCTGTCTTTGCTCGCGCTCGCGTACTGCACGCGGCACGGCCTGCTGCTGCTGTTCGGCGATGCGGTGGCGCACCTGCACATCGCGCGGCGGCTGGGCGACTCGCTGTACCCCGGCTTCCGCCAGCTGGGCTCGGTGTGGCTGCCGCTGCCGCACCTGCTTGTGTACCCGTTCGCGCAAAGCATGCGCCTGTGGCAGACCGGCCTTGCGGGGGCGCCGCCGTCGATGCTCGCGTACATCCTGGCCGCGGCGGGGATGTACCGGCTCGCGCGGTTGGCGCTGCCTGCCTCGTTCGCGCTGCTCGCGGCGGTTTTTTTCGCGCTGAACCCCGGCCTCCTGTACTTGCAAACGACCGCCATGACCGAGCCCATCTTTCTGGCCGAGATGGTCTGGGCCGCGGTGTTCGTCACCGAGCACGGCCTGGCCTCGCGCCTGCCCCCAACGGCGGCCCGCGAGCGCGTTCTCAGCCGCATGCTCATCGGCGCGGCGCTGGTGCTGGCCGCCGCGGTTTTTACCCGTTACGACGGATGGGTCTACACCGCCCTCGCCTGGTGCTTTCTTGCCTGGAACACCTTCCGCTCCGGCGCATTCCGCCGGCGCTCCGGCGGAGCCTTTGCGCTGTGTACGGCCATCCTGGCGGCCGCTCCCCTGCTTTGGCTCGCCTACAACGCCCGGCAGTTCGGCGACCCGCTCGACTTCATGCGCGGCCCCTACTCCGCCCGCGCCATTGACGCGAAAACCAGCGCCCACGGCCCCGGCCACTACCCCGGCTGGCACAACCTTCCGGTCGCGCTGCTGTACTACGCGAAAGCCGCCGAGCTGGACGCGACCACCCGCTGGTGCGCCGACCTGCTGATCGCGGCATCCGGCTTCGGAGCGTTTCTCGCCCTGCGCGCGCGGCGGGGGATGCTCGCGGCCCTGGCGCTGTTCTGGATGCCGCTCCCGTTCTACACCTATTCGGTCGCCTACGGGTCGGTGCCGCTGTTTATTCCCAGCTGGTACCCGAACGGCTGGTACAACACCCGCTACGGCGTTGAAATGCTGCCCGCCTTCGCGCTCAGCCTCGCCTGGCTGGTCTTTGCTGTCGCGGATTGGCTGCGCGCCCACCGCTCTCGGGCCCCGGCCTACCTCGCCGGCTCCGTCGCGATCCTGTTTGTCGCGAACGACGCGGCTCTCGCGCACCAGGGCCCGCTGGTGCTGGGTGAGGCCCGGGTCAACTCCCGCACCCGCATCCCGTTTGAAGCCGGCCTTGCGCGGGCGCTCGACCAGCTGCCCCCGTCGGGGCTGATCCTGATGTACACCTCCGACCACATCGGCGCGGTGCAGCAGGCCGGGATCCCGCTGGTGCGCACGGTCAACGACTCCGACTGGACCCTGTGGCAGCACGCCCTTGCCGATCCCGCGCGCTCGGCCCGCTTTGTGGTCGCCCTCGACGGCGACCCCGTGGCCGCCGCGGTCAAGGCGCACCCTGATGGCCTCGAACTGCTCGACGTCATCTGCTCCACCGGCCAGCCCTGCGCGCGTATCTACCAATCCACCGTGCCGCGGACGTTCTAAAGTAAATCCATGATTGAGTACGCCAAAGCCCACGCCTGCGGGAACGACTTTTTAGTGGTCGAAAACGCGCCCGACTTAAGCGAGGATCACGAACGCGCCCTCGCCGTCGCCCTGTGCGCTCGTACAACCGGCGTCGGCGCGGATGGGGTCGAGTTCCTGCGCTGGACCGGCGATCGCTCCGGCCAAATTCGCCTCCGCAACTCGGACGGCGGCGTCGCGGAGATCAGCGGCAACGGCACCCGCTGCGTCGCCGCCTGGATGGCCTATGCCAAGCAGGCCGGCCCCGGCGAGCGGTTCACTCTGCTGACCGACGCGGGCGAGCGCACCTGCGCTTTAGAGCAGCGCGAGGGGGCCCGGATGCTTCTGCGCTCCGGCATGGGCGTTCCCAGCGTCGAGCGGGCAAGCGTGGCGCTCGACGAAGATGCGATCCTAGTTGAGGGCGCCGTCGTTTCCACCGGCAACCCACACTTCGTCGTCCGCGTCGAGGACCGCAGCTTCCGCGCTTATGGCATGGACTGGCAGACCCTGGGCCGCGCGATCTGCTTTCACCCGCAGTTTCCGGCGCAGACCAACGTCGAGTTTGTCCACGTCCTCTCGCCGGGCGAGATCGCCATCCGCATCTTCGAGCGCGGCGTCGGCCCCACCACTTCCTCGGGCACCGGAACCTGTGCCTCCGCCGCCGCGGCCATGCTGCTCCACGGCTGCGCGCGCAGCTTGCAGGTCCACGCCCCCGGCGGCGCGCAAACCGTCTCCTGGCCCGGCAGCGACGCCGAAATGGAGCTGACCGGTCCCGCCGAGCTCATCGCCATCGGCCGGGCATTCCTGCCGGACGCGTACGCGTGAACCGTCCGCTCGCACTCCCCGCCCGCCCTGTCGTCGC
>CAXTRW010000284.1:0-3289 GCA_964246765.1 uncultured Acidobacteriaceae bacterium
GCGCATTCGCGTGATTGGCCGGGGGCTGGCTGGGCCGGAGGCGGCGCTGGTGGCCGCGCGGATGGGGGTTGCGGTCGAGCTGTACGAGATGCGGCCAAAGCGGATGACGCCGGCGCACCAGACTGCGGAGTTCGGCGAGCTGGTTTGTTCGAACTCGCTCAAAAGCGAGAGCGAGGGGACCGCGCCTTGGCTGTTGAAGCAGGAGATGCGCCGGGCCGGGTCGCCCTTGCTCGCCTGCGCGGATGCGACCGCGGTTCCGGCGGGGCATGCGCTGGCGGTAGACCGGGTGGAGTTTTCGCGGGTCATTGCGGCTGCGATTGAAGCCGAGCCGCTGATTACGGTGCGGCGCGAGGAGGTGACGCGGCTGGACCCGGAGGACGGGATCACGGTGGTGGCGAGCGGGCCGCTTACCTCTTCAGCGCTCTCCGACAAAATCGCGCTCCTGACCGGCTCCGAGCACCTGGCGTTTTACGATTCGATTTCGCCGATTGTGGACGCGGAGACGATCGACATGGAGCGGGTGTATTTCGCGGCCCGGTGGGATAAGGGCACGGCGGACTACATCAACTGCCCGTTCACGCGCGAAGAGTATGAGGCTTTTCTCGACGCGCTGCTGGCGGCTGAACCTGCCGAACAAAAGGAATGGGAGAAGCTGCCGTATTTTGAGAGCTGCCTGCCGATCGAGGAGTTGGCGCGGCGGGGGCGCGACACTTTGCGCTTCGGGCCGATGAAGCCAGTGGGGCTGCGCGACCCGCGGACGGGTCGGCAGCCGTGGGCGGTGGTGCAGTTGCGGTCGGAGAACCTGCGGGCGGACTCGTACAACCTGGTGGGATTTCAGAACCACCTCAAGTTCGGCGAGCAGGCGCGGGTGTTGCGGCTGATTCCGGGACTTGAGAATGCGAAGTTTTTGCGGTGGGGGCAGATTCACCGGAACACGTATATCGAGTCGCCGAGTGTGTTGACGGAACACCTGAACCTCCGAGCGCACCCCGGAATCTTCTTCGCCGGGCAGATTTCGGGCGTGGAAGGGTATACGGAGTCGATCGCGACCGGGCTGCTGGCGGGGTTCTACGCCGCGAGCGCCGCGCTCGGCAAGCCGGCGGTGCCCGCTCCGCGCGGGACGGCGCTGGGCTCCCTCGCGCACTACATCACCCACGCCGAGGGCAAGTCGTTTCAACCGGCGAACATCACCTTTGACCTGATTCCGCCGCTGGACGAGGAGACGCGCAGGCGGGTGCGGGACAAACGCGAGCGGCACAGGATGCAGTGTGAGCGGGCGCTGGAGGCGTTTGCGGGCTGGTGGGCCGGGCAAACGGCCCCGGCGCTGGCGGCGCACGCATGATCGCGTCGTTTCGAAAAGAACGGGCGATCGTTTCGCTGTCCGGCGGGATGGATTCGTGCGTGTGCGCGGCGTTGGCGTCGCGCGACTACGAAGCATGCGCGCTGCACTTCTCCTACGGGCAGCGGACCGAGGCGCGGGAGCTCCGGAGCGCGCAATTGGTGGCCGCGGCGCTGGGGATCGAGCGGTTTCTGCATCTGCGCGTGGACCTGTTTCGGCAGATCGGCGGCTCGGCGTTGACGGACGCGTCGATTCCGGTTCCGGACGCGCCGGCGGTGGTGGGGGCGGAGATTCCGGTGACGTATGTGCCGTTCCGCAATGCGCATTTCCTGAGCGCGGCGGTGAGCTGGGCGGAGCGGATCGATGCGGGGGCTATTTTTATCGGCGCGGTCGAGCAGGACTCGTCGGGCTACCCGGACTGCCGGCCGGCGTACTACGAGGCTTTCCGGCAGCTGATCCGGACCGGGACGCGGGAGGGGACGATCCGGATCGAGACGCCGCTGATTCATCTGCGAAAAGCGGAGATTGTGCGGCTGGCGGTTGAGCTCGGCGCGCCCCTCGGTGAAACTTGGTCGTGCTACGGGGGCGAGACAATCGCCTGCGGGGTGTGCGACAGTTGTGTGTTGCGTTTGCGCGCGTTCCGTGAGGCCGGCGTGGCCGACCCCATCCCCTATGCGACGCGCGAGCGCGCGGGTTTGTAGACGAAAGGCGGCGGAGCGAGCGCCGCGAGAAAGAGGAGAGTGATGACGATGCGTTCCAAACTCCCGGCAGTTGCCCTATTTCTGAGCGCCGCGGCGCTTCCCTTCGCCGCGGTGGGCCAGGCGCCCACGGGCAGCATTCACGGCCACATCCAGGATCCGATCGGCGTGGCGATCGGCGGCGCCCAGGTGCTGGTGACCACGGACGGCAAAACGGCAAAGTACACCTTTACCGCGGACGCCAACGGCGACTACAAGGGCGACGGCATCGCGCCGGGCACCTATGTGCTGGACCTGCAGGCGCAGGGCAAGCCGGTGGACCAGCTGATGGACGTGAAGATCGCGGCGGGACAGGATGAGGTGGAGAACTTCGACCTTTCGCGGCCCGAGTACCTGGCGAAGATGACCCCGGAGCAGCGTAAGCAGGTGGAAGAAACCAAGGCCAAGAACGCGGAAGCGCTCAAGGCCAACGGGATGATCAAAAACCTGAACGCGGACCTGGTAACGGCGCGGACCGACATCAAGAACAAGAACTATGCCGAAGCGGACTCGCTGATGACCAAGGACTCGCAGGCCAAGCCGGACGCGTCGGTGATCTGGCTGGAGCTGGGCAACGCGCAGACGGGCGAGAAGAAGTACCCGGAAGCGACGACTTCGCTGCAAAAGGCGATTTCGCTCGAGAGCGCCAACCCGAAGCCGAACGCCGAGCTGCTGGGCGGCGCGAATAACGCGCTGGGCGAGGCGATGGCGGGGCAGAACAAGACGCCCGAGGCGACGGCCGCCTATGACGCCGCGGCCAAGGCGAACCCGGCCGGGGCGGGGATGTACTACACCAATGAGACGATCATCCTGTCGCGTTCCGGGCAAAACGGCGATGCGGTGGCCGCGGCGGCTGACAAGGCGATTGCCGCGGATCCGACGAAGCCGATTCCTTACTACCTGAAGGGACAGGCGCTGATCGGCAAGGCGACGGTGGACCCGAAGACGCAGAAGATTCAGGCTCCTCCGGGCTGCGAGGAAGCGTATCAGAAGTATTTGCAGCTGGCGCCGGACGGGCAGTTCGCGGCGGATGCGAAGAACATTCTGGCGAGCATGGGGCAAACCGTGCATGAGAGTTACAAGGCGAAAAAGTAGTTTCGGTTAGATGGAAGGCGCCCCGTCCTCGCGGCGGGGCGCTTTTGCTTGCGCCTAGAATTAGGGGCATGGGGCTTCTCTCGTATGCGGAAGCGGCTGCGCTGGTGCGGGCCGAGGC
>CAXTRW010000285.1:0-3107 GCA_964246765.1 uncultured Acidobacteriaceae bacterium
GGCTTGGAGCATGTCCTGAAGGGACTGGACCTGGGTTTGGAGCTGGATGATTTCTTTGGAAACGGCGTGGGCGGGGCGCGCGGGCACAAAGAGCGCGAAGGCGAGCAGGGCCGAGGCTGGAACGAATGTTTTCCGCATGGGAGCGGGCTCCTTTTGAACGACGCGCCGGGGGGCGCGGCTATGTTCCGGCTCGTATCACCGGGCTTCACAGCAGTTTTACCAGATGGTAGAGAGTGCGCGCGGCGTATGCCCCGGCTCGGAAACCGCCGCATCCCAACCTGAAAACTAGGAGGGTTTTGCATGTCCAAGGAAGAACACGCATCGCAGCCGGCGCTCGGGATGCCTCGGCCAACCAGGATCGCGCTCGTTGTGTTGGCAAGTGTCAGTACATCGCTGCTTGTGCTGATTCTGCAGAAGCTGGGGCGGGGGTAGGTTCGCCTCTGCCCGGAAGGGAGCCCGCTTTGTAAGAGAAGCGGGCTCCGCTGCTTTTTAGCGGTCGACCGCGAACTGCGCGCGGCGGTTCTGCTGGTAGCAGGTTTCGTCCTGCTCGGTGCAGAACTGTTTTTCCTTGCCGTAGCTCACAGTGCGGATGCGGTCGGCGGTGACGCCGGCGGAGACCAGGGCCTGCTTGGCCGCGTTGGCGCGGTTTTCGCCGAGTGCGAGGTTGTACTCGGTCGAGCCGCGGTCGTCGCAGTAGCCGCCCAGCGCGATTTTGATGCCGGGGTGGGCGTTGAGCCAGGTTGCATCCTGCGCGATGGTTGCCTGCGAGGGCTGGTTGACGTCGTAGCTGTCGTAATCGAAAAACACATCTTTCACGTTTTGGTGGAAGGTAGCGTCGTCGACATTGCCCTCGTTCAGGTTGCCGGTGTTTGCAGGCGCAGGAGCGCTGCCCACGGTCACACGCGCGGTGGCGTCGGCGGTGCCGCCGTCGCCGCGGGCGATCAGGTGATAGTTGGTTGAGTCGGTCGGCTTCACGGTCTGGGTGCCGGAGGTTGCGACCGCGCCCATTCCCTCGATCGAAACGTCGGTCGCGCCGCTCGTGTGCCAGGTCAGCACCGTGCTGTCGCCGGCGTTGATGGAAGCCGGGGTTGCGGTGATGTCGGCGGTCGGGGCGGTCGCGCTGACCGTGGGCGGCGGAGGCGGCGGGGGAGCGGGCTTCTTATGGCAGCCGGCGACGGCGAGCAGCGCGGCCAGGCCGAGCAGGGAGACGCGGATTTTCGGTGTTGCGTGGCGAACAGGGGTAGGCACTTCGGGGCTCCTTGACTCAATTAAAAAGATCATTACTTGAGGCTCCAGTCAGGCTCGGAAAAGCTGCCGCCGTGGGTCAGCGGCTGTTGATCAGTGCCGTCGGCGAGCATGGTCCAGATCTGGAGACCGCCCGCGCCCTGCCGCTGGAATGCGATGTGGCGGCCGTCGGGGGACCAGGTGGGAAAGTCGTTTTTGCCGGTGTCGTGGGTGAGCTGGATCCAGCGCTTGGAGGCGACGTCCATGATGTAGATATCCTGGCCGCCGGGCGCGCCGGGGCCGTACTTGCGGTTCCAGGCAAAGGCGAGGAACTGGCCGTTGGGCGACCAGGACGGGGAGGTCGCGTAGCCGCCGTCGGTCATGCGCTGCACGTTGGCGCCGTCGGAGTCCATGATGTAGATCTGCGGCAGCCCGGTGCGGCCGCTGACCCAGGCGATCTGGGCGTTGGTTTTGGGGTTCCAGCAGGGGGAAACATCGGGGCCGCGGAAGTTGGTGAGCCGCTGCGGGTCGGCGCCGCCCGCGTCGGTCGTGTAGATTTCCGAGTCATTGCCGGCGCGGTCGGAGGAGAAGGCGAGCTTGGCGCCGTCGCTCGACCAGGCGGGGGAGAGCGTGGTTCCCACCGGCGAGTTGAAGGCCACCGGCCGGTTCAGCTCGAGCGAGTACATCTTGATGGTCCAGCCCTGCTTGCCCAGCGAGGAAAACGCGACGCGGGCGTTGTCGGGCGAAACGTGCGGGGACAGGGAGATGGTGCCCAGATGGGTGATCTCGCGCGGATTCTGGCCGTCATAGTCCATGGCCATGATCTCTTTGTCGCCCGAGCCGCGGCGGGCGACGTAGTAGATGGTGGTTTCGGCAATGCCGGGGACCCCGCCCAAACGCTCGATGATCTCGTCGGCGAAGCGGTGGGCGATGTGGCGGGCGCTGGCCGGGGAGGCGGCGTCGGAGTACTGCTTGCCCAAAACCTGCGGGCTTTGCGCGTTTTTGGTGTCGTCGAGGAAGCCGGTGACCGCGAGTTGGCCGCTGTTGACGGTGAACGTCCCGAAGGCGAGCATTTCCGCATTCGAGGGCGCCGCGGCCCAGGGGGCAAGCTGCACGTCCTGCTGCGAGCCGGGCGTGAGCGGGGGGGCGAGGGACTTCGAGACCATGTCGAAGATGCCGGCGTTTTGGAGGTCGCTGAAGAGGGTCTGGTCGAACGTCTGCTTGAGGGTGCTTTCCTGGGGGCTCACGACGCCGGGCTTGAAGTTGGCCGCGGCGATGCGGATGCGTTGCGCGCCGAGGTTGGTGCCGGTGCGGACCCAGTCCTGCGCGTGGGCCAAGGGTGCGGAGCAGAGCAGTGCGGCAGAAAAGAAGCCCGAAAACAGGGTGCGCGATGGGGTCATGGGTCCTGGTTTGTCCGGCTCTAGCGCCCGGACTGCTCACAATAGTACTGCACAAGGAGGGTGGAGCCCGTGTAGCCCGAGGGCAGGGGACCATAGGTGTCAACCCGCTGCACGGCGCGGACGCAGGAGGAGTCGAGGGTGGGCGAGCCGCTGGACTGCTGCACGCGGACCTCGCTGGGCGAGCCGTCGCGGCGGACGACGAAGGTGAGGTAGACGCGGGCGCCTTCGCGGGTTCCGGGGTCGACCTCCTGCTTGTACCAGTTCTGCGCGGTGCGGCGCTTGATCAGGTCGACGTACCAGGGGAACATGGCGCCGAAGTTGCCGCCCTGCACATTGACCTGCGCGGCGGGCGTGGCCTGGGCCATGGAGCGCGGCACCGCGGCCGGGGCGGCCTCGCCGTAGTTGGCACGGTTGGTGGGGCGGGGTTGGTTGAGCTGCGACGGCGGGATGAGCGGGACGTGCTGCACCGGCGTGGGTTTGGGC
>CAXTRW010000286.1:0-3058 GCA_964246765.1 uncultured Acidobacteriaceae bacterium
CCTTTGTGTTCGTCCCGCTCGCCCTGGGCGAGACCGCCCACGCCCGCGACACCGAGATCGCCCGCGTGCACACCGCCGACCTGGCCGACCGCGCTACCTGCCATCGCACCGTGCCTATTGGCGATCAGGTATATACATTCGTTTCCACCCGCCTGATGCAGGACCGCTTCGCTCTTGCCTTTGAGCTGTTCATCAACGTCGGCCACCAGTTTGTGGACGCTCTCGCCGACAAAAAGCGAGGGGTTCCCGAGCCGTTTACCACTTTGTTGTGGCAGCAGGCCCAGGCCGAGGTTCGCGGCGAAACATCTCAGGACAGCTACGAAGCTCGCAAGCGCGCCCTCGAGCCGGTCTCTGGAGACCCGGGCCGAAACGGCCACACGAGCGCCCGCGACAAGGAAGCCGCCCAGGAGCACCGCGCCCGTTTTTCCGAGGCGGCGCTGGCCGACTCGCTCGCCATCTATATGCTTTCGCTCGCCATCGACCTCGACTACGCCGACCTGCGCGAGCGCGAATACCCGCTGCTCGCCGCGCCCGCTTTGGCCGATCGCCTGCGCCTCACCGCCGAGCTGTTTCCGCCCGCGCCCGGCTACGAGTTTTCCATCCGCTATCGGCGCCGCCACTGAGGCTCCGAGGGCAGCCGAATTTTCGGCCAGCCCCGGAAACTTCCGGAATTTTGCCGCCAAAGCCTGAATGTTTTCGCCAAACTGCCGATACACACAAAGTGGGAGAAAGTACCAACGGCTCCCTGCCGGTCGCGCGGGTTGCTGAGGTTTAAACCGGGGAGAGGTCTGCATGAACTCAGAGAATCGCCGCCGCAATCCCCGCTATGCTTGCAACGGACCTGCCGAAATCGTGTTTTCGATCGGCAAGCCGCCGCATCCGGCCAGAGTCCTTAATATCAGCGCTGAAGGCGTTCTCATCGCACTCGCCGCTCCGCGCATCACGCTCCCCAACGCGCCGGCCGAGCTCACCTTCACTGTCCATCATTTGCTGTTTCGGGTACGCGCACACGCCCGGGTCGTCCGCGAGGGCGACACGGAAATCGGCTTCCAGTTCCACGACCTGAGCGCCCGCATGCTGGCGCAGATTGAGGACCTCGTCACCGAGCTCGCCGAGGCGGAAGGGGAGCAAATTCTGCGGCTTGCTCCCCTTCACTAAGGCAGTTCTCGTATTGGTGTAGAAGGAGAGTTTTGTGGCAATGGAGCTTTTCCCGCCGGAAAAGCCCCCTCCAGCGATGCCGGCTGCTCTACGTGTGTACGAGAACTGCCTTCGCGCTACTCCCCGCGCCGAGGAGCCAGGCGGTACACCCGGACGTAGTCGAAGTCCATCGTGTATCCAGCTGTATTCTCCGCGCTGATGCCGATCTGCGCGCTTGTTCCAAGGGTGTGCTGCCACGTTCCGCCCCTGGTCCAGTGCTGCCCATCGGTGCTGCTGTATGCGGTATACAGCTCGCCCGCGTCGCCGTTGCCGCGCCGCGCGATCCGCAGCCACATGGTCCGAGCCGCAGGGCCGACCGTTTGGTGGTCGTAGGTGGGATAGTTCTGCGGAACCGGCCCGATCTGCTTGCCGAACTCGGTCTGCCGCGTGTCGAAAGTCGGGTTCGCGTCCAGCTTGACGCTGTTCGCATCGTTGCCGTAAATAAACAACGCCCCCTGCGCGTAGTTGTCGCAGCAGGAATTATCGAACGGCACGCTGCTCGTCACCTTTGTCTCGACAATCCAGTCCCCGGTTTGCGGCACAGGCTCGCCCAGAATCGACACCATGGTCGGCGTTACGTTCTCATCCGGACCCTGCGTTTGCGCCTCATAACTACCTCCTGTCAGCGCGTAGGCATTGTTCGCCTGCGGGTGGATGAAGTGCCACTGCGATTTCAGGGTTGTCCCGTTGAACTCGTCGGAAAGCGCAGGAATCGGCATCCCCGGCACGTCTGCTTGCGCAAACCTGGGGTCGTATGCGTTGTACTCAAACGGCTGAGCGGCCGGCGCAGGCTGGGGGGTGTTCGAGGCGTACAAGCCGCCCCGCACCACCGGCCACCCATCCACCCAGTCGATGGGATCAATCAACGCGGGGCGCCGCGTCGCTCCCGGGTAGCCGTCGAAATACGGCGTATTTTGGTCGATCGCGTGGTACAGCATGTAGTCTTGCCCGGCGTCGTCGGTAAACACCACATTGCCGCCCGGACCAACCCACTGGTTGCCGTTCCCGGCAATGGCGAACGTGCCTCCCGGCGCAAAGCCGGCAAGCGAAACTCCGTCCTTATCGAGGAACGGTCCCATCGGCGACTTAGCCCGCCCTACATGCACCGTGTACCCGCTCAGCGGCCCGTCGCAGCAGCCCGCGGTCGAGAAGAAGAAATAGTAATAGCCGTTATGTTTCCAGAAATTTCCGCCTTCCCCGTAGTTATCGATTCCGATCAGGGTTTCCGAAGCCGCGTCTGACGTCAGACCGTCGGCCGATAATTTCCGCACGCTGATGCCGCCGAAAAAGCTGCCGTAGGAGATATACAACTGCCCGCTGTCGTCGGCGATCACGTCGGGGTCGATCACGGCCCGCTTTGAACCCGTGCAGCAAAACGCCGCTTCGGTCGGCACTGCGGGCGCGCCCGCGTCCGTCCACGGTCCATACGGGGTCTGACTGGTCGCGACCCCGATGGCCGCCCCGCCGCCCGGAGTATTCGGCGCGACGTAATACATGTACCACTTGTTGTTGAATCGCTTGACCGCCGCGGCCCAGAACTGATTGGTCGCGGTGCCCAGCCACGCCGGGGTCTGCGTAAACGCGTCGCCGATATAGGTCCACTTGATTAAGTCATATGAACGGAACTGGGTAATCAGGTGCGCACGCAGGTTTCCGTTCGCGTCTTTGTCGCTCGAGTTCAGCGGGTCGCCCGTGCAGTACAGGTACAATCTGTCGTGGCCGCTTTCCCGGTCCTTGGCAATCGCCGGATCCGGGCAGCTGACCGCGGGTGCACCGCTGGTCAACTGCAACGTCAGCGGATTGGTGTAAGTTCGAGGAAAGTTATAGTTCAGAGAAAGATCCGGCCCCGCAGAGTTCTGCG
>CAXTRW010000287.1:0-3031 GCA_964246765.1 uncultured Acidobacteriaceae bacterium
CGCACAGGCGGCGGATCGCGACCATTTCGGCGTGCGCGGTGGGGTCGCGGCGCATGTCGGCTTCGTTGAAGCCGCGCGCGGCTACGCGGCCCTCGCGGTCAACCAGGATGCAGCCTACCTCAGCGCCGCCGGGCGTCTGGAGGCCGAGCGCGGCCTGTTCGACGGCTAGGCGCATCATTTCTTCGTCTTGCATCGCGATGGCTCCTCGAAATCCCGCTCGTGTGTGCTCCTCGAGAGCCGGGGCGTTACCGGCCTTGCGCCGTCGTCCGACGTTCCACCTGCGTGAGCCGGTACTCGTGAACGGCAAGCAGGGCGGCGACTTTTTTCTGCTCTTCAAGGATGAGGTCGATCCGCGCGCCGATCTGCGCGAACCCGTCCCTCATGTCCGAGCGCAGATTGCCCCCGTCTGCGCGTAGATTGCCCATGTCTGCGCGCAGAGTGCCCATATCTGCGCGTAGGTGGTTCATGTCTGCGCGCAGGTCGTCTAGGCGCTTGTTGTTGAGGGAAAAACCGATCAGAACACCCATGAACGCCAGGAAGGCGATGGCGGATGGAACGGCCAGGCCGACATAGAACATGGCGAGTGTCATGATTCGACGCTACACCGTGGACCGCCGCTGTGCCAACTGCTTTCCACGGCGGGAGGGGGTTCGCGGTTCAGGCGAGTTCAAACCGGCTGCTGAACGGCTTCTACCGGGCCGCTGGCGCCCCCAATTACCATGCCTACTTCATCCGCTGGACCGTGTAGCCGGTGGGAATTTTGAGCTCAAACTGGTTATCGGCCAGCGGCTGGTTCACCGTGAGCTTTTCGATCGAAATCACGATCTGGTATTCGTCGATGGGGCGGCGAATGGTGATGGTGCCCGGGTAGCGCTGGTCGCCGAAGCTGGCGAACGGCCCGTAGGACGCCTGCGTTTCAATTTCCCCGGCCGCGTCGTAGATATCCACGCCGCTGGGCTGCAGGGTGGTGCGGTCGAAGTGGATCACGCGCTCCGAGATCAGCTCCTGGCTGTTCGCCTTGCGTCGTACTATGGTCAGGGCGTACTGCGGGTCCGCCATCAACTTATGGGTTTGCGGGTCGGTGTGCGTTTTTTGGTCCTCGGTTTCCAGGACCTCTTCATCCGGACCGATGGCCTGCGGGATCATGGTGTCGAAGAAGATATTCGGGCGCAGGTTTTCAATCGGATTGCCCGACGGGCTCGACACCGTGTTCAGGCCTACGTAGGCTTTGTCGTTGTGCGGAATCACCAGGGTGAACCGTGTCCCATCGCTGGCCAGGTCAAATGCCTGGGTGTGGACCACCGGCAGCAGGCCCAGGACGCGCAGCATCTCCGGGGAGCGCAGCAGGATATAGCCGCTCAAGGAGGTATAGTCGGTGACCTTGCCTTTTTTCGCGCCACCCACCGAGACCTGGAACGTGACCGAGGCTTTGATCGACTGCAAAGCGCGGTTTTCCTGGTTGACCATCCGTACCAGCTGATCGGCGGTCGCATTTTTCACGATGGAAGGCATGATCGGCTGCTGCACCCGGTAGGTGTGCCGCAGGCAGCCGGTCGGCAGCAACACGACCGCGAGCAGAGCGGCTCGCTTGAAACCTGGATGGGGAAAATGACGCAAGCCTCAAGTATAGCGGCTGCCTTAAGCCGGGGTGAATACAGTTAGCGCGCAGCGGGCGCGGCCCGAACCGCCGCGCGATACGCCGCCACATTGCGCTGGTGCTCTTCGAGCGTTGCGGCGAACCGCGACTGTCCCCGCGGATCGGCCCCGGCCGCGACAAAATAAAGGTAGCCGGTTCGCGCCGGGTGCAGAACCGCCCCCAGGGAGGCGAGGCCCGGATTGCAGATCGGCCCCGGCGGCAGCCCCGCGTGCAGGTAAGTATTGTAGGGCGAGTCGGCCTGGAGGTCGGTCCGGTAGATCGCCCCGCGATAGCCTCCGCGCAGCAGCGCCGCGTAGATGACGGTGGGGTCCGTGTCGAGCGGCATGCCGCGCTGGAGACGGTTCTCGAACACGCTCGCGACCAGGGGGCGTTCCGACGGAATCGGCGTTTCCCGCTCCACCAAAGAGGCCAGCGTCACCGCCCGATGGAGGTCGCCCGACATGCCCAGAGCCGCGGCCTGCACCTGGAACTCGCGCACCATGGTCCGCACCATTTCAGCCGGAGGAGTGCGGCGGCTGAAGCGGTAGGTGGACGGGAACAGGTAGCCTTCCAGACTGGCCGCCCGCGGGTCGATGCGCGCCAGCAGGCCGGTTTGGGTGCGCGCGGCCTTGAGGAATCCGGCGCTTGTGCCGAGCTGGGCCGCTTCCACCCGTGCCGCGATGTCGAACATGTTCGCGCCTTCGGGAATGGTGAGCGCCACCGTATATACGTCGCCGCGCGCGATCCTGCGGTACACCTCGCCTGCGGTCGCGGGATGGTCGAATCGGTACTCGCCCGCCTTCAGGCTCGCCCCGCCGAACACGTGCAGCAGATCGAACCCGTAGGGCGACGCGAGCACCCCCGCGGCGCGCAGTCGGTTCGCGATGGCCAAGGTACCCGTTCCCGGCGCGATCTCCACAAACGTTTCCCGCGCGGGCGCGGCCGGCCAGGCGAACACCCATGCCAGCCAACCCGCGCCCGCCAGCACTCCGAGCAGCACTAACAACCCAAACAACCGACCCATACTCCCCGATTCTATGCCGCGCTAGGATGGAAGCCATGGCTGACGCGTCGCCCCGCTATCTCGGCCTGGACGTCGGGAGCAAACGCATCGGCGTCGCTGTGTCCGACCCGCTCGGCCTGTTGGCTCATCCGGTGCTGACCGTGTATCGCAAGGGCAACCGCGACGACGTGCGCTCGGTGGCGCGACTGGCCCGGCGGCACGGCTGCGCGGCTTTGGTTCTGGGCCACCCTCTGCACATGTCCGGCGACGCGAGCCCGCAGGCCGCCAGGGTCGAGCGCTTCGCCCGGGAGCTTGCGGAGCTGTCCGGCCTGCCCATCCACCTGTGGGACGAGCGGCTCTCGACCGCCGAGGCCCACGGGACCTTGTACGCC
>CAXTRW010000288.1:0-2984 GCA_964246765.1 uncultured Acidobacteriaceae bacterium
TGTGCCTTCCGCGCGAAGTTCAGCGGCGCGGTTCCAGGCGTTTCCGCCGGTGGCTTTGCGGACCTGGGCGAGGATGGATTCTGCGGTCGGCGCTTGCTGCGGGCTTGCGAGCGCGGCGCCGAGGAGGAGCATTGTGAGGACGAAAACCTGAACGCCGCGGGCGGGCTTGAGCATACTCGTGGACCATCATAGCGGGCTGGAAAGCTAGCGAGCACCCTCACCGCAGCAGCCGGATGGTAGTCTGAGCCCGGCATGCGTCCATTTTCGGTTTCGAGCCTCCGGGTGAGGCTCCTGCTCGCTGCGTTGTCGGCGGTTTTGCTGGATTGTGCGTTTCCGGTCGCGGGGCCTTTGCCGCCGGTGCGGGGTGGGCTTGGCATGCTGGCGCTTGTGCCGCTGCTGTTCGCGGTGCTGCACCCCGAGGCAGGGAAGCGCAGGCGATATCTGCTGGAGTCGGCGCTGGTGGGCTATGCGGCCGGGGTGCTTTGGTACGGGCTGAACTGCTACTGGATCTACGCGACGATGCACCAGTACGGGGGGCTTGCGCCTGCCGTTTCGGCGGGGATTTTGGTGCTGTTTTCGCTGATTTTGGGGCTGTATTTTGCGCTTTTTGCGTTTTTAGTGGCGCTGGTGCGGAAGGCTTTCGGGCGGGTGTTTTGGGCGGCTTGCGCGGCGCCGTTTTTGTGGGTAGGGGTGGAGTTTCTTGCCGCGCACCTGACCTGCGTGCCCTGGGACCAGTTGGGGTATGCGGAGGTGGACAATCTCGCGCTGACCCGGCTTGCGCCCTGGACCGGGGTGTACGGGATTTCGTGGGTGCTGGCGGGGGTGAACGCGCTGTGGCTGGGGGTGTTTTTCGCGCGGACGCCGCGGCGGCGGGTGCGGTTTGCCGGCGGGGCGCTGGTTGTGACCTGCGGGCTGCAGGCGGGGTCGTTGGTGCAGCGGCCGCCGGAGCCTGCGGGGTTTCGGGCGGTGCTGATCCAGCCGAATCTGCGGGTGGGCGTGGGGATGGCGGATGAGAACGACTGGGTGGACTCGGCCGGCGACTCGGCCTGGACCCGGCATGTGAACGAGTATCTGCGGCTGAGCGCGGACGCGTGTACGCCGTACCTGCTGGGGATGCCGCAGCCTCGGCCGCAGCGGGTGCGGCGCGTCTGCCTGGGGCCCGAAGCAAAGCCCGATCTGGTGGCCTGGCCGGAGTCGCCTTCGCCCTTTCGGACCTGGGATCCGCGGTTTGCGCTGGTTTTGGGGCAGCTGGCGGCGCGGACCGGGGCGACCTCGGTGGTGGGCGCGCCCGCGGTGGACTTTGCGGGCCGCCTGTATAACGCGGCGATCGTCACCGGGCCGGGCGGGGCGCGCGAGGGGGAGTATGACAAGGTCCACCTGGTGCCGTGGGGGGAGTATGTGCCGTTTGCGCGATTTTTCGCGTTTGCCGGGACGCTGACCGGCAATGTGGGGCGGTTTACGCACGGGGCGGCGCGGCCCTCGTTTGCGCTGCCGGATGGGCACCGGATGGGAATTTTTATCTGCTACGAGGCGGTATTCGCGGACGAAATCCGGCTGTTCGCGAAACATGGCGCTCAAGTTTTCGTGAATATCTCCGATGATGGGTGGTATGGAGACACGAGCGCGCCCTGGCAGCACCTGAACATGGCGCGGATGCGGGCGATTGAGAACAATCGGTGGATTGTGCGAGATACGAACTCGGGGGTGACGGCAGCGATCGATCCGCTGGGGCGGGTGACGGAGTCGATGCCACGGCATCAGCTTGGTGCGCTGGCGGTGGACTACGGGTATAGGAGCGGGCTGACGTTCTATACGCGGTTTGGCGACGTGTTTGCTTGGGTGTGTGCAATACTTTCGGTACTCGCCGCGGGGTTGGCGGCGCGTGAAATCTTGATGAAAAGACAGGTGGGACGCCATGCTGAGTGAGCTTGAGTTTGCTTACACGCCGGTGCGGGACAAGGTAGCCGGCCTGCGGGAGTATCTTTGACCCGGACGGCCTGCGGGCGCAGCTCGCGGACATAGAACGAAAGCTGGGCGACCCGGCGCTGTGGGCGAATCCGGCGGCGTCGCAGCCGCTGATGCGGGACCGCAAGCGGGTGGAGGCGCTGCTGGCCGACGCCGGGGAGCTGGACCGGCGGACGGGCGACGTGGAGGCGTACTTCGACCTGCTGCGCGAGGGCGAGCCTGTGGACGCGGACCTCGGGCGGGAGATCGACGGGCTTTCGTCGTTTGGCGACCGGCTGGAGCAGCGGACGCTGCTGTCGGCCGAGACCGACCCGCTGAACGCGATTGTGACGGTGCATCCGGGCGCGGGCGGGACCGAGTCGCAGGACTGGGCCGAGATGCTGATGCGCATGTACCTGCGCTGGGCGGAGCAGCAGGGCTTCCGGACCGAGATGAACGACTACCAGGACGGGGAAGAGGCCGGCATCAAGTCGGCTACGTTCACCGTGACGGGCGAGTATGCGTTTGGGCTGCTGGGCGGGGAGACGGGGGTGCATCGGCTGGTGCGGATCTCGCCCTTCGACCAGGCCAAGCGGCGGCATACTTCGTTTGCCAGCGTGTATGTGTCGCCGGAGATCGACGACACGATCGAGATCGACATTAAGCCGGATGAGATTCGCACGGACACGTACCGCTCCGGCGGCAAGGGCGGGCAGCACGTGAACACGACGGACTCGGCGGTGCGGATCACGCACCTGCCGACCAATATTGTGGTGCAGTGCCAGAACGAGCGCTCGCAGCACAAGAACCGGGAAAAGGCGATGAAGATGCTGCGCTCGCGGCTGTACGAGTATGAGCTGGAGAAAAAGCGGGACGCGACGCGGCAGATCGAGGACGCGAAGCTGGACATCAAGTTCGGGTCGCAGATTCGCTCCTATGTGCTGCAACCGTACCGGATCGCGAAGGACCACCGGACCAAGGTGGAGGTGGGGGATGTGGATTCGGTGCTGAACGGTGCGCTGGAGCCGTTTTTGCAGGGG
>CAXTRW010000289.1:0-2983 GCA_964246765.1 uncultured Acidobacteriaceae bacterium
AGCGCTCGCCGCGGCGGGCCATGGCTTTGGGGTCGCCCAGCATGGCGGCGTCGAATTTTTTGGTCTTGGGGATACGGGTAAAAGTCAGGGCAAAGCCTTTGCGGACGCCGTAATCGCTCACCGGCAGCACATCCGGCCGGCCTAGGCGAAAAATCAGCAGCATCTCCGCCGTCCATACGCCCACCCCCCGCACCTCCGTCAGTCGCTCGATAATCTCCTTATCGGCCATTTTGCGAATTGTGTTCAGTCCCGGCACAGTGCCGTCGAGTGTTTTTCTCGCCAAATCCTGCAGTGCCAGCATTTTGTTCTTGGAAAGACCGGCCGCGCGCAGGGCTTCGTCGGGTTGGGTGAGCAGGAGCTCGGGGGTGGGGTGGATGTCTCCGAACAGCTTCAGCAGCTTGTGCAGGATGGCTCGGGCCGCCGTGCCGTGGAGCTGCTGCGACAGAATCGCCTCCAGCAGCGTTTCAAATGGCGAGTGCTGGCTCTTGAGCCGCAGCGTGTACGGCCCGGCGGCGGCGATCAGCGCGCCGAGCTTGGGGTCGGCTTCCGCGAGCGCGCGGCAGGCTTCAGCGGCGTCGTAGCGGGGGGTGCGTCGGCCGTCTGCCATGGCCCTAGTGTAGTGCCCTGAACAGGACGCTTGGGCGGGCGGCCCCAGGATTGCATCCCGTATGGCTATGAGCGAGAAGAAAACAGCCGCCGGGCGTGGGGCGGCCAAGAAAACGACCGCGCGGGCGGGGAAAGCCGTCGCCGAGCCGCAGGTTCCGGCCATGGTGCACCCCGCGCCCGAAACCGGGCCCATGCCGGAAGCGCTGCAACGGCTGGCCGCGAATCCGCGCGTGGCCGTGCGCCGGGGCGGCGAGCCTCCGCGGGATGCCAAATGCGTCATTTACTGGATGCAACGAGCCGAGCGCGGCATCGACAACCCGGCGCTGGACATGGCAATTGCGCTTGGGAACGAGCTGGGACTTCCGGTGGTGGCGTTTTTTTCGGCGATCAACAATTTCCCCCACGCGAACTGGCGGCACTATCACTTCCTCAGCCAGGGCCTGGTGGACGCCGAGCACGATCTGCGCGAGCGCAATGTGGCGTTCATCGTGCGCCGCCCCCCGGACAATGCCCTGGAGAAGCTCGCGATCGAGCTGAAAGCCGCCGCGATCGTGGGCGACGATAATCCCATGCGCGAGCCGGAGCGCTGGCGGCAAGTGCTGGCGCATCGCATCGACATCCCGTACTGGACCGTGGATGCGGACAACATCGTGCCGGCGAACACGTTTACCAAGCACTTCTACGCGGTCCACTTTTTCCGGCCCAAGTTTTTCGCCGAGCTGCCGAAGTTTCTTGCCTGGCCCTCGCCCGAAAAAGCCAGGCACACCTGGCAGCGACCGCGGGGTTTCGAGAGTTTTCACGTCGGCGACGATTTGACCGAGGGCTGGGGCCTTCCGTTTGATCGGTCGGTGGGCCCGGTGGACAGCTTTACCGGCGGCACGCGCGCGGGGGAAAAACTCCTGGCGGAGTTCGTGAACGAAAAACTGACGGATTACGATTCTGTGCGGAACCATCCGGAGCGCGACGGGACCAGTCGCATTTCGCCCTATCTGCATTTCGGCCACATCGGCCCGCTCACGATTGCGCGCGCGATCGAGGACGCGGTGAAAAAGGGCGCCTGCACGCCCGAGGCCCGCGACGCCTACTACGCCGAGGTGCTGGCCTGGCGCGAGCTGTGCGTGAACTTTGTGCGCTTTGTGCCCAACTACGACTCATTTGACTGTGCGCCGGACTGGGCGCGCGAAACCCTCCGCAAGCATGCCCGCGACCCGCGCCCGCACCGCTACACGCGGCAACAACTGGTCGCGCACCGGACCCACGACGACCTGTGGAACGCCGCCCAGCAGCAGCAGATCGATGCCGGCTGGATGCACAACGAAATGCGCATGTACTGGGCCAAGAAAATCCTGGAGTGGAGCCCGTCGCCGGCCGAGGCGTTCGACACCTGCGTGTATCTCAACGACCGCTACTTCCTGGACGGGCGCGACCCCAACGGCTACGCGAATATCGCCTGGGCGATTGTGGGGGTGCACGACCGGCCTTGGTTCGAGCGCCCGATTTTCGGGACGGTGCGGTACATGTCGCGCGAGTCGACGGGGAAGAAATTCAACTCAAAGCGGTACATGGAGAACGTGCGGGAAGGACGGCCGTTTGGAGATACGAGCGAGGTCCACGCGGCAGCGGCCGCCAAAAAAGCACGCTCTCGGACTAGATAAGGCAAACAGCGCCGGGGCCGTCACCTCCTGGGGAAAACTTCAAGCGCGGGCGCCCCACGTCTCGAGCTTGAAACGTAGGCTTCTCGGTGCCCAGCACTCTACTGCGAACGCTCGGGCAGCAGGATGGTCCAGTAGAGCAGCCCGGCCCCGGGCGGTATGGTGATTGCTCCCCGGCGGGGGACAGCGAGCCGAGCACGAGGTGCGGAGAGGTGAGGCGGGGGAGAGGGTGTGGAGATGGGCGTGGAAGCTATGCCAGAAGGGGCGGCCGACGTAGGGGAAGGTGTCGATTCGGAGGCCGTCGGCGCCGGTTTGCTCGACCCACCAGATGGCGTTTTGGGTTAGGTATTGGGCGGCATCGGGATTTTCCTGGTTCATGTCGGGCAGGATGTTGGCGAACCAGCCTTGGAGGATGTCCTGCTGGTCTCGTCAGGGGGCGTGGGGGTTGACGAGCGGGGCGAACTCGCCGACGGCCCTGTGGTGATGGGCGAGGGTGCCGTGAAACCAGTCGGGCTCGGGCTCGTCGGTGACCCAGGGGTGCTTGGGGCCGATGTGGTTGGGCACGGTGTCGAGCACGAGCTTCATCTGTTCGCGGGCAGGGCGGCGGCGAGCGCGCGCAGGTCGGCGTGCGCACCGAAGTGCGGGTCGACGGCGTACATGTCGGTCGCGCTGTAGCCGTGGTAGCTGTTTGCCTCGCCGGCGTTCGAGTACACGGGCGTGATCCA
>CAXTRW010000290.1:0-2981 GCA_964246765.1 uncultured Acidobacteriaceae bacterium
GCTATGCCGACAAGGACTGGGACTGGATCGACTGTGTCAGCTTTGCGCTGATGGAGGCGCGCGGTATTCGCCAGGCGCTGTCGCTGGACCGGCACTTCGCCCAGGCCGGGTTTGCTTCGCTTCTTCTGTAGCCCTCCGCGTCCTGAGCGCGCCTGTGAAGCGCCGATGCCTGAAACCTGCCCCGAAACAGAACAGCCAGCCGAGTTGAGCGGGGCTGCAGGGAGACAAAGAAGCTTTTGCTTCCGTCTATGCAGTCATGAGCGGCCAGGCGGTGTCTACACCCTCGGCAGTCCCCGCCTCCGACCTCCCGGGCCAGCCCCGGCGCTTTTATGAGCTCGACTCGCTGCGCGGGATTGCGGCGCTTACCGTCGTCTTCTATCACCTGTCCGGCCTGTATCAACCCACTCCCAGCCAGCGCCTGCCGGATCGCTTCCCTTTGCGCCTCCTCATCGACGGTCATCAGGCGGTCATACTATTCTTCATACTCAGCGGCTTCGTGCTCGCCCTCCCCTATCGCCGCAGCCGCAGACTCGATTACCCGGCCTTTGTGCTGCGCCGTATCTGCCGCATCTATCTGCCCTATGTGGGGGCGCTGCTGCTGGGTATCCTCGGAGACGCGCTCTTCCATGGCACGCTGCACCGGGGTTTAGCGTGGGCGTGGCCCGACCACTGGGTCGATCAAACCTGGACCGGGCCGCCCAACGCGCGGATCATCCTCGATCACCTGCTCTTCATCGGCAACTACAACTGGCTCTACTTCAACCCGGTGCTTTGGTCGCTGATTTATGAAATGCGCATCTCGCTCGTCTTTCCGTTCGTTGCGATTGCGCTCATGCGCGCGTCCACAGGGTGGGCGCTGGCCATCGCCGCGGTGCTTTCGCTCGCCACTCGCCCACTCGCGTCGCTCTTCATCCCGCTCGCTCCGGTCGACATCACCCAGACGAGCCTGTTCGGCTCGCAAACGCTGCTCACGCTCCACTACCTTGCTTTCTTCTTCCTGGGCGGCCTGCTCGCAAAAAACCTTGACCGCGTGACGGCCGCGTATGCGCGCCTTGGTCCCCTTGCCGCCGGGTCCTTAGTCGGCGCTGCCCTGGTGCTCTACGACGCCATCCTCGTCAACCACTGGCAAGCGGCAGCCGGAAGTTTGTGGGGCCTTCCCGAGCGGCTCGCCGACTGGTCCACCGGCGTGGGCGCCCTCCTGCTCATCGTCTTCTGCCTGGAGTCTCCCCGGATCAAGCGCCTGCTCCAGCATCGCGCCGTCCACCATCTTGGGCGGGTGTCCTACAGCCTCTACCTGGTGCACACAACCGTGCTATACGCCTTTCTTCACCTGGACCCCTCGCCCCGGGACAGTCTGTTGGTCTTCGGCGCTTACCTCCTGACGACCGCGCTGGTCGCGGAGCTTTTCTACCGCCTGGTGGAGGAGCCCGCGATGCGTCTGGGCCGCTTTCTCGCCCCCTCGCGACGCGCTTGAGCGCCTTCGCTCCGCAGGGGGTGAGAAAATAAGGGCTGAACACCCGGCCTATGCGTAAAGTCATCTCCTCTCACGTTTTCCTCCGCTCGCGCCTGCATCCCGGCCTGCTTGACGCACTCGCCCGCTCCGGCGCGGAGGCGATCGAGTTGTTTGCCGCGCGTCAGCACTTCGACTACACTGACCGCCCAGCTGTTCGCGAGCTCGCCGCATGGTTCCGCGCGAACTCGACCGGGCCTTTCTCCATGCACGCGCCCCTGTTCGCGGATGAGGAGTCCAGCCGCGGGGTTAACGTCGTCCACGCCGAAAAATCCCGGCGCATCGACGCCATGGACGAGATCAAGCGCGCGCTCGAAGCCGCCGAGCAGATTCCCTTCAAGCACCTTGTGCTGCACCTCGGCGACCGCGGCGACGAGTGGAACCCGCGTACGCTTGAAAACGCTCTCACCGCCGTCGAGCATCTCCAAACCTACGCGCGGCCTTTGGGTGTCCAACTGCTGCTTGAGAACATCCAGAATGAGGTCACCACGCCAGCCCATTTGCTCGAAATCCTTCAGGTCGGTCACTTCGACGATGCCGGCGTCTGCCTGGATCTCGGCCACGCCCACCTCGCCGAAGGCGTCCCGCCCGCGCTTGAAACCCTGAAGGACCGCATCCGCACCGCCCACATCCACGACAATCACGGCGAGCGCGACGAGCACCTGTGGCCGGGCGACGGCGCCATCGACTTTCCTCCAGCTTTGTCTGCACTGAAACAAGCGAAGCAATCCCCCGCCGGCGTGCTCGAGATCCACTACGACCAGGGCGCGGACCCCGAGCAGGTCGTCGAGCGCGCCAAACAGGCCTTCGCGCTATACGAGCAAGCAGAACAGCTTTAGAACGGATTTCGGATCGGGGTGAACCGGGCGTTTTGGTCCGGAACACACCCTGGACAAGGAAGGCGTCTTACTTATGACCAGCAACGCCACCATAGCCGCCATCGGCCGGCACGAAGGCCAAACCGTCACCCTCCGCGGCTGGCTCTATAACCTGCGCGAAAGCGGCAAACTCCTGTTTCCCATCTTTCGCGACGGCTCCGGTACCATCCAGGGCATTGTCCCCAAAGCCGCGGTCCCGCCTGAGGTTTTTGAGCGAATTAAGTCGCTTACCCAGGAATCGAGTGTGGTGGTCACCGGCAAGGTCCGGGCCGACAAACGTGCCCCCGGCGGCTATGAGCTCGACGTCGAAAACCTTGAAGTCGTCCAGCGCGTCCCCGAGGACGCCCCCTTTCCCATTTCGCTCAAGGAGCACGGCGTCGATTTCCTCATGGAGAACCGCCACCTCTGGATTCGAACGCCGCGCCAGTCCGCGATCCTGCGTATTCGCGCTGAGATCATTAAGGCCGCCCGCGACTTCCTCGACGAGCAGGGCTTCACGCTCACCGACCCGCCCATCCTGACCCCCGCCGCCTGCGAGGGCACCTCGACCCTCTTTCCAGTCGAGTACTTCGGCGACGAAGCCTTCCTCACCC
>CAXTRW010000291.1:0-2971 GCA_964246765.1 uncultured Acidobacteriaceae bacterium
CCACCACCAACGTCGCGGGCTCCAGAGCTGTGGAGGCAAGAATCGCCGCCGTTTGCGGTACCGCGTCCAGCAGTTTGCGCGCCAGCAGCTTCACATACTCAGCATCGCGGTCGGCATAGCTGCGCGCCACCACACGTAGGCCGCCCTCGATATGCTCTTCCACCGCCAGCCGCACGGCGTGGTCCGCCGCAAGTTCGTCCCGTAAACGGAGCCGCTCCTTGGTGAGAGCTTTGGCCTCTGCCTGCAAACGCCCAACTGCCGCGGCAAGCCCTGACACACCCACCGACAGCGCGCCCGAGGCCGCCTGCAGTTCCGCCCAGTCCGTCCGCGCGGCCCGCACCGCCCGCGCGCCGCACACGAAATGCAGCCGCAACCCTTGCTTCACACGCTCGGTTCCGCGCAGCAGCACCGCGCCGATCTCCCCCAAGGCCGCCACGTGCGTCCCTCCGCGAGCGTTCAGGTCCAGCTCCGGGATCTCGACTAGGCGGATCGGCCCTTCGCGCTCCGGCAGCTTGCGGATTGCTCCCGAGGCGAGCAGCGCCCGGGCTTCCTCGCCCGAAACCTCCCGCGCCGACACGGGCAGGTTTTCGGCGATCAGCCGGTTCACCACCGTTTCCACCAACGGCAGCGAGCCCAGCAGTTCGCTTTGCGCTTCTTTTCCGTCCACCCGCAGATCGATGGTCGCGTCCTCTTCTCCAAGGTGGAAGCCGACCGTAGGCGCGTGCCACCGATCTGCCAGCACCGCCGACAGCAGGTGCTGGCCGGAGTGCTGCTGCCGATGGTCCAGCCGGCGCTCCCCTTGCACCACGCCCTCCACCTCGGTGCCCGCAGGCAGGGGCTTGGTGGTCGCGTGCCATACCTCGCCCGCCTCGTCCTCGATCACGTCTTCCACTTGCACTTCCAGCCAAGCGCCCGACCGGGCCTGTGCCCGCAGGACACCCCGGTCGTGCGGCTGACCGCCGCCGGTCGGGTAAAAGGCCGTACGATCCAGCGCCACGTGCCATACCTGCACCCCGTCCTTGCGCGCAAACTCGCGAATATCCGTCACTTGGGCGCGGAACCGCAGCAGTTTGGCATCGAGAAGATACAGCCGTTCGGTAACTGCCATAACTTTCAGTGTAAGGGCGAGGCTCGCCCCCGAGACCGTAATTCGCGCGGGCAACCAGGTATGGTGAGAGAAGGAGGAGCCCGTGCCCGGCCAGCGACCCGACATTCCCCGGAACCTGAAACCCTACTATCTGTGTTTTCTACTAAAGGGCGAGCATTGGGACTCACCCGAGGGCGTTGAAGGCCTGATGACCGCCCAGCTTGCCTTTCTGCGCGAGCAGATCGAGTGGCGCCGATACAAGCTCGCCGGCCCGGTGACCGACGGCGGCGATATCGTGGGCTTTTCCATCCTGGAAGCCGCCGACGCCGAAGCGGCGCTCGCCCTGGCGCAGCAGGACCCCGCCGTGGCTGCGGGAAGAGTCACCGTTCGGCTGCTACCCGCCATTCTCCCCGCGCTTGATGGAATCAAAGTCGAGTTTGCCAAGAGCGTGTAGGACCGGCTCCAGCACAGGATTCGGCAAAGGCCTCGGCGGTGGGCCAGGCCAAGGCCGCAAGCCGCCCCCTGTGTGGAGAGCCGCTTCCTCAAACAAGACATTGATGGGTCGCTGCCACTGTTTTGTCTATGCGGAAACGACCCCGCCTGCGTTGATTAGAGCGAGCTCATATTGTGCAGAAACTCAGCGTTGTTGCGGGTTTTGCCAAGCTTGTCCACGAGCAGCTCCATGGCCTCGGTGGGCGACAGGGGATTGAGCACTTTGCGCAGAACCCACACCCGACTCAGGTCGTCCTTGGTGATCAGCAGCTCCTCTTTCCGGGTGCCCGAGCGCTGGATGTCGATGGCCGGGAACACGCGCTTGTCGATGAGCTTGCGGTCCAGGATCACTTCCATGTTGCCGGTGCCTTTAAACTCCTCGAAGATCACTTCGTCCATGCGCGAACCCGTATCCACAAGGGCTGTGGCAATGATGGTCAAAGAGCCGCCCTCCTCTATGTTGCGCGCCGCGCCGAAGAAGCGCTTGGGCCGCTGCAGGGCGTTCGAGTCCACGCCGCCGGACAGGATTTTGCCGCTCGGCGGGACGATCGTGTTATAGGCTCGCGCCAAACGCGTGATCGAATCAAGCAGAATCACCACGTCTCGCTTGTGCTCGACCAGCCGTTTGGCCTTCTCGATCACCATCTCAGCCACCTGCACGTGGCGCGCCGCGGGCTCGTCGAAGGTGGACGAAATCACCTCGCCCTTGACCGACCGCTGCATATCTGTGACTTCCTCGGGCCGCTCATCGATGAGCAAAACGATCAAAGCGACTTCCGGGTGGTTCGAGGTCACGGAGTTCGCGATCGCCTGCAGCAGCATGGTCTTGCCGGTGCGCGGCGGGGCGACGATCAAGCCGCGCTGGCCCTTGCCGATCGGCGTCAGTATGTCCATAACGCGGCCGGAGATCGACTCGCGCACGGTCTCCATCTTGATCCGCTCCTGCGGGTACAGGGGTGTCAGATTGTCGAACAGGATTTTGTTGCGCGTTTCCTCCGGCGACTCGAAGTTGATCGCCTCGATTTTGACCAGAGCGAAGTACTTTTCGCCCTCGTGCGGCGGCCGCACGTTGCCGGAAATGGTGTCGCCGGTTTTCAGGTCGAATTTGCGGATTTGCGACGGGGAAACGTAAATGTCGTCCGGGCCGGGCAGGTAATTGTAGTCCGGCGAGCGCAGGAATCCATAGCCGTCGGGTAGGATTTCGAGCACTCCCTCGGCGAAGATGTGACCTTCCTTTTCGCTCTGGGCCTGAAGGATTTTAAAGATCAGGTCCTGCTTGCGGAGGCCGCTGGCTCCGGGGATATCGAGCGTGCGCGCGACGCGGCTCAGCTCGGTGATGCTCTTTTCTTTCAGTTCCAAAATTGTCATGGGTACCTACGGGCAGGGAAGGGA
>CAXTRW010000292.1:0-2951 GCA_964246765.1 uncultured Acidobacteriaceae bacterium
TCGGGCCGGCCGCCGCCGGGGCCTCCCATGTAGAAGTAGGGCCAGCCGTAGAAGCCGTCTTCGCGGATGTGGGTGATGTAGTCGGGGACTAGGTTGTCGCCGAGCATGTCGCGCTCGTTGGTGGAGCACCACAGGTCGCCGGTGCCGGGCTGGATGGCCTCGCCCACGCAGTTGCGGATGCCGGAGGCGTACACCTTGAGAAACTTGCCATCGGGGGTGAACTCGAGCACATCTGCGCGGTGATACTCAGCCGGGTGGGTGTCCGGGTCGTCGATGTTGGAGTGGGAGCCGACAGAGACAAACATGTGTTGGCCGTCGGGGGAAAAGGCGATGTCTCGGGTCCAGTGGCCGCCGCCGCGCAGCTTGCCGCCGCCGGGCAGGTCGGCGAGGTGCTCCGGCGCGCCGCTGGCGGTCATGTCGCCGTTCTTGTAGGGAAAGCGGACGACCGAGTCGGTGTTGCCGATGTAGACGTACTTCGGATTCGGGCCTTCGGGGTAGAAGCGGATACCGAAGGGCTGGCTGAGGTTTTCAGCAAAGGTTGAGACCTGCTTGGGCTTGCCGTCGGGGCCGACGCCGCGGAAGACCAAGACCTTGTTGCTGTAGGAGAGCGCGACGAAGAGGTCGCCGTTGGGGGCGGTGCGGATGAGGCGCGGCTGGTTGAGGCCGGTGGTGTATTGGGTGACCGTGAAGCCCGCGGGAGCCTTGGGCCAGGCATCTGCGGGCCGGGGAACCAGGTCGGCGCCATTGTCGACACCCGGCGTGGCGTAAGGGGCGGGCAGGTCAGCCACCGTAATGTGGTGCTGGTCGCCGGCTTTTTCTGTGGGATAGCCGCTGAACGAGCCGTTGTTGGCCTGCGATGCGGCGTTTTGGGCCAGGCAGGGGGACAGGGACAGGGCCGTGGTTGCGAGCGAAACGGCAGCGATGCAGACGCGCATTCAGTTCCTCCAGAGCGGTGCTCTTATTAGAGGCGGAAAGCGGGGCTGGCGATTCCCGGCGGCTACTCGACCGTGACCGACTTGGCCAGGTTGCGGGGCTGGTCCACGTCGCAGCCCCGGCGGACGGCGATGTGGTAGGCCAGCAGCTGCAAGGGGACGACTTCCAGCACGGGCAGCAGCAGCTCGGGCGCGGGCGGGATGGTGAGGACGTGGTCGACCAGCTTTTCAAGATCGGCGACGGCCTGGTCGCGTTCGCGGTCGTCGGCTTCGGTGGTGATGGCGATGACCTTGCCTGAGCGCGCGGTGACCTCCTGGATGTTTGAGAGCGATTTTTCATACCGGATCATGGAGCCGGGATCGTTGGTATCGCGGGTGGCGAGCGAGACCACGGGCAGCGTTTCATCGATCAGGGCGTTGGGGCCGTGCTTCATCTCGCCGGCGGGGTAGCCTTCGGCGTGGATGTAGGAGATTTCCTTGAGCTTGAGCGCGCCTTCAAGCGCGATGGGGTAGTGGATGCCGCGGCCGAGAAAGAGGAAATCGCGGGCGTTCGAGTAGGTTTTGGCCAGCTGCTCGCACTGGGCGTCGACGGTGCGCAGGATGGCTTCGAGCTTGCCCGGCAGCAGCGCGAGTTCGCTGACCAGGCGCTTGCTTTCGGCCTCCGCGATAGTCCTGCGCACCTGGGCTAGGTGCAGGGCCAGCACGAAGAGCGCCGTGAGCTGCGCGGTAAAGGCCTTGGTGGAGGCGACGCCGATCTCGGGCCCGGCGTGGGTGTAGAGGACCCCTTGGGCCTCGCGCGCGACCGCCGCGCCCACGACGTTGCAGATCGCAATGGTTTTCGCGCCTTTGGCGAGCATTTCGCGCTGAGCGGCGAGGGTGTCGGCGGTTTCGCCGGATTGGGTGATGAGCAGGCCGAGCGCATGGGGGTCGGAAATGGGGTCGCGGTAGCGGTACTCGCTCGCGTAATCGACCTCAACCGGCAGGCGCGCGAGCCGCTCGATCATGTACTTGCCCACGAGCGCCGCGTGCCAGCTGGTGCCGCAGGCGGCGATGTGGAGCCGGGTGGCGGCGCGAAACTCCTCCGGCGTGATCTCCATGTGCTCCAGAAAGACCTGGCCGGTTTCAAGCGAAACCCGGCCGAGAGTGGTGTCGCGGACCGAGCGGGGCTGCTCAAAAATTTCCTTGAGCATGAAGTGCTTGTAGCCGCCCTTTTCCGCCTGGATCGGATCCCAAACTACGCGGGTGATGGGGCGCTTTACCGGGTTGGCATCGAAATCGGTGATCGTGACCGTGGAGGGCGTGAGCACGGCGAGGTCGCCGTCGGCGAGGAAGTAAAACTCGCGCGTGTGGTGCAGGATGCCGGGGACGTCTGACGCGACGAAGTGGCCGTCCGGGCTCACGCCAAGAACCGCGGGCGGGCCCATGCGCGCGACCACGATCATGTCGGGGGCGTCGGCCGAGATGACGGAGATGGCGAAGGCGCCGGTGAGCTGTTTGGCGGCGCGGCGGACGGCTTCGGGCAGGTCAATTTTTGTCCGATCCGCTCCCGGCGGATCGGGGGCGCCGTCTTTAAACTCCTGCTCGATCAGGTGCGCGATGACCTCGGTGTCGGTTTCGGTGAGGAACGCGTGGCCTTGGGCTTGGAGGCGCGCCTTGAGCCGGAGGTAGTTCTCGACGATGCCGTTGTGGACCACAACAATACGCCCGGAGCAGTCGCGGTGCGGGTGGGCGTTCTCTTCGGTGGGGCGACCGTGGGTGGCCCAGCGGGTGTGGCCGATGCCCCATGAGCCTTCGAGGGGGTGCTCGCGGAGAAGGGCGTCCAGGTTGCGGAGCTTGCCTGAAGCGCGGCGCAGATGAAGCGCGCCCGCGCCGCCGACGGCGATGCCGGCCGAGTCATAGCCGCGGTATTCCAGGCGGCGCAGGCCTTCAAGAATGATGGGGACGGGAAGCTGGGAGCCGACGTAGCCGACGATGCCGCACATAGAAGCAGGGTAGAGGGTGGAGGGGCGAGGGTAAAGG
>CAXTRW010000293.1:0-2917 GCA_964246765.1 uncultured Acidobacteriaceae bacterium
GCACCCCGGTCGCCGCGGTGCTGCTCGCGGTCGAGCTGCTGCTGTTCGAGTGGCGCCCCCGATCCCTGGTCCCCGTCGCGGTCGCGAGCGCCACCGCCGCCGTTCTCCGCGTGTACTTCCTGGGCGCCGGGCCGCTGTTTCCCGTGTCGTTCTCCGCCACGCCCGCGCTCTGGTTCCTGGCCCCCGCGGCCGTCGCGTTCGGCATGGTCACGGGGCTCGCGTCCGCGGGCTTGAGCCGACTCATGTACGGCTTCGAGGACCTGTTCGGCCACATGCGCGTCCACTGGATGTGGTGGCCCGCCATCGGGGGCATCGGCGTCGGCATCGGCGGCCTGTTTTTCCCGCGCGGCCTCGGCGTCGGCTATGACAACATTGCGCAGCTGCTCGCCGGCCGCGGCACCCTCGCCCTGGTCTTCGGCTTGCTCATCGCGAAAACCCTCATGTGGGCATTTTCGCTCGGCTCCGGCACCTCCGGCGGCGTGCTCGCCCCGCTGCTCATGATCGGCGGCGCGCTCGGCACCCTTGCCGCCATGCTCGCCCACGCGGGCGGCCCCACACAGGCGCTCTGGGCGCTGCTCGGCATGACCGCCATGCTGTCCGGCTCGCTCGGCATCCCGCTCACCGCGACCATCTTCGCGCTCGAGCTCACCCATGCCCTGCCCGCGCTGCTCCCGCTGCTGCTCGCCTCGGTCGCCGCGCACCTGGTCACCTCGCTCCTCCTCCCGCGCTCCATCCTCACCGAGCGCCTCAGCCGCCGCGGCTATCACCTCACCCGCGAGTACGGAGTCGATCCGCTCGAAACCATCAGCATCGCCGAGGTCATGTCCAGCGAGGCCGCCAACCTCCCATTCGACCTCCCGCTTGACATCGTCGCCTACCCCGACGAAACCTGCCGCGAAGTTGCCGAACGCATGGCCACCACCCGCCGCACCGCCCTCCCGGTCCTCAGCCGCCAAACCGGCCGACCCGAGGGTACAATCGACACTCAGGCGCTCCTGATCGGCCGCCACCGCGCTTTTCACCGCGAACAGTCCCGCATCCGCGCCTTCCGCCATGATTGAGAGCATCCCTTTAATGCCTACTGTTTTAGGCATTAAACCGATTATAAACTCATTTGCCTGTAATATTAGGCATGCTCCCATTGCAAAGCTTCGGCCAACAAGTCGCCGACGCCCGCAAAGACAAACACCTGACGCAAACCGCGCTTGCCAATCTGTCCGGTGTGAGCCGGGCCACCATCGACGCCCTGGAAAACGGCAGGGGCAGCGACATCGGCATTTCCAGACTCACCCGCATCCTCGCGGTCCTTGGGTTGGAGTTCGTGGTGCGTCCGATCACTGGTCAGCGCCCGACCCTTGAAGAACTCCTAGAGGAAGACAGCGATGATTAAGGTCTGGTCCAACCGCGAAGCGGCAGGTGTGCTGGACCGCTATCAAACCCAAGGCTCGGCCTTTTCCTATGATCGCGCAGCAGCACCGGCGCTTGCCGTCTCGCTGACCATGCCGGTGCGCACCGCTTCCTGGAACACCTCTTTCGGCCTGGCCCCGATCTTTGAAATGAACCTGCCCGAAGGCGCTTTGCGCGAGCGGTTGCGGCTGGCCTTTGCCAAGGCAACCGGCTCGTTCGACGAACTCGACCTGCTCGGCATTACCGGCCGCTCGCAGCTGGGCCGGCTGCGCTACACCGGAACGGAAGAGACGCTGAACGAAGAGGTTCCTTTCCAATCGATTGACGAGTTGCTTTCCAGCCGACGCGGCGGAGAGCTTTACCGCTATCTCATAGAGCGTTTCGCGGCGTTTTCCGGCATCAGCGGCGTACAACCCAAGTTTCTGATCCGCGATGAGCACAGCTTCGGACCCCACGAATGCGGAATGCGCGAGTTGCGGAACACCTTTCGCGGCGCCACGCACATTGTTAAGTTCTGGGATGCGGCCGAGTTCCCCCAGCTCGCCGCCAACGAGTTCTTCTGCCTCAGAGCCGCCCAGGCGTGCGGCCTTCCCGTGGCCCCTTTTCGGCTTACAGAGGACGGCAGCGCTCTCGTGATGGAGCGTTTTGATCTCCGCCCCGATGGCTCCTACCGAGGTTTCGAAGACTTCTGTGTTTTGAACGGCAAACGTACAGATCAGAAATATAGCGGCAGCTACGAAACGCGAGTGATGCGCCGCTTCCATGAATTCGCGAGATCAACCGCCACCCCGCAGGAATCCCTACAGCTCTTTACGCTGATTGTGTTGAACTGCGCTCTTCGCAACGGAGACGCGCACCTGAAAAATTTCGGCGTTCTCTATGACGACGTGCTGGGCGAAGCGCATCTTGCACCGGTCTACGATGTGGTCACAACCACCGTCTACCTGCCGAAAGACCGCATGGCTCTCACTCTGGATGGAAGCAATGAGTGGCCGTCCGGCAAGACGCTGGTGCGCTTTGCAGAAGCGAAATCGCTCGGGTCTCCCCGCGAACTCAGAACCATTTTGGAGCGCGTAGCAGACGCGCTAAGCGCGACGACAAGGGAAATCGAGGCGTACCGGGCGGAGCATCGCTCGTTCCACGACACAGGAGAACGCATGCTGAACGAGTGGGACACTGGGCAGCAATCCTTGTACGCTGCAGGTTAATGCCTAAAGCAGTTCCCTCATGCTTCTCTTCGAGCCAATGACCCGGGTGCCCAACTTAGGCCGGGGTTTAACGACTTACACATTAATCGCCAACCCCTCCACCGCCCCAAAACCATCCAGCATCGCCTCCGCCAGCGTCGGGTGCGCGTGGATCGTGAACATCAGCTCCTCGAGCGTCGCCTCCAGCTCCATAGCCACTACCGCCTCGGCCACCAGCTCCGTCGCCGAAGCGCCGATAATATGCACCCCCAGCACCTCGCCGTACTTCGCGTCCGTGACCACCTTCACAAACCCGTCATGCT
>CAXTRW010000294.1:0-2891 GCA_964246765.1 uncultured Acidobacteriaceae bacterium
ACCGCATCTATGACCAGCGCAATCTCCGGCAACGCTTTTTGTACCGCTGCTGCTACCTTTGCGTCTTCATGGTTGATGATCCGTGCTATCTCCAGCGCGGATTTCGTGTCAAAGCCTTCAGAAGCCTCGTTCGAGCTTTCCGTCGTCAGCTGATGGAAAGGCAGCTCCTCGTGTGCGTCGTGCGCCTCAAGCGGTGGTGCAGTTGTCGTAGCCATCGTTTTCTCTTCTCCTTCCTGCCCAGTGATTGTAAGCCTTCTCACACACGATGCGCATGCTGTTCCTGCACGCCTGCCCGCGTGTCCGTCCCGATTTCTAACACATGCATTGCGGCATCGTGAAAACGCGGACGAACCTCTTGAATTTTCCTGTTTTCTCGTGTAGGAAACGTTCGATTCGTTAGCAGCACCACCGCCCGGTCCCGCTCTGGGTCGATCCACAGGGACGTGCCGGTATAGCCCAAATGCCCAAACGAAGCAGGATTAAAGTGCGTTCCCGAAGACGACGGCGCGCTGGGCGTATCCCACCCGAGTGCGCGCGAGGACCCCGGCACGATCTCTGCCCGCCGCGTAAACAGCCGCACGGCTTCCGGCAAAAACAAGCCTTGCTCGCCGCGCAGGGGCGCCAGCATCGCCTTGGCAAAGCGGAGCAGATCGCCGGCCGGCGCGAACAGCCCCGCGTGCCCGCACACGCCGCCCATCGCCCAGCAGTTTTCGTCGTGCACTTCGCCCTGCACCACGCGCCCGCGGAACACGCCGTCGTCCTCAGTCGGCGGAATGCTCCCGCGCTCTTCCACCGCCGCGCCGAAGCTGGTCCGCTCCATGCCCAGCGGGGCAAATATTTCGCGCCTGCAGAAACGGTCGATCCGCTCCCCGGCCAGCACCTCCAGAGCCTTGCCCAGCAGCATGAATCCCGGGTCGGAATACCGCGCCTCCGCCCCGGGCGCGTACGCAAGCGGCGCCCGCATCGCGGCGCGCAGCACTTCCGGCCCGCGGCACGTTTCGTAAAAAGGCACATGCGCCGGCATGCCGCTCGAGTGCGCGAGCAGCATCCGCAAGGTCACCCGCCGCCGCTCGCGCGCATCGGCGGAGCCGATGATGAAGCCTGGCAGCAGGTCGCCCAGAAGCGCGTCCAGGTCCATTTGCCCGCGCTGCCACAGCAGCATGGCCATCGCGGCGGTCGCGGCCACCTTGGTGAGGCTGGCCAGATCGAACCGCGTTTCCGCCGACACAGGCGCGCTTTCCGGAACAAACGTAAACCGGCCTACTCCGCCGAGCGCCGCCACCCGTCCGCGGTCGAGCACTCCGAATGCCGCCCCAGGAAACGCCCCGTCCTCGACCGCAGCCTCGAGCACCGCAGCGGCCTCTGCGAACGGTTCAGCGGGGTGTCCATCAATCTCCATACGCTCCAAAATAAAGCAGGTGCGCGGTAGAGATTCTCCTCGCTCGCAAACGAAACCGGCGATACACTCTTCACGACGCACGCGCGCCGGCCGCTTGGAAACAACTTTCCGCCGCGCGCAGTGTCCAAGCAGAAAAACGCCGAGCCCTGGCGAAGGAACCACCATGAAGCCGCAAACCCTGCTTCCCACTTGCGTCGCAGCTCTCGCCTTCGCGGCTTTGGTCCCTGGCGCGCAGGCCCAAACTCCCGCGCCCAGCACCGTTACCGTGCCGGCCGGAACCAAGGTCCTGCTGGCCCTGCGCTCCGCCGTCAATACCCGCTCCGCCCGGCCCGGCGACGGCGTGTACCTCGCGTCCACTTTCCCGGTCACGGTCGGCAACCGGGTCGCCATTCCCGCGGGCGTATATGTGCAGGGCGTGATTGACCAAGTGCAGCGCGCCGGCCGCGTCAAAGGGCGCGCGCGGGTCAGCATGCACTTCACCACCATGATCTTCTCCAACGGCACCGTAGTTGAGATCCCCGGCGCGCTGAACAGCCTGCCGGGTGCCACCGACGCCAAGGTGAAAAACTCAGAAGGCGAGATTGAGCAGGCAGGCTCCAAGGGCAAGGACGCGGGCACGATCGCGCGCGGGGCAGAGGCCGGGGCGGGCGTGGGCGCGATCGGCGGCGCGATCGGAGGCAGCTCGCTGGCCGGAGCGGGCTACGGCGCGGTCGCAGGCGGCGTCACCGGCCTGCTCTACACCCTGTTCACGCGCGGCAACGACGTCAACCTGCAGCAGGGCGACACGGTGGAGATGGTGCTGCAGCGCCCGCTTACCCTGTCCGCTCCGAACCTGGCCGAGGCGAGCGCGCCCGGTATGCAGCCCTCCGCGCAAAAGCCGATGCGCAAGCCCGAGCGCCTGCTGTGCCCGCCGGGCGGCCTGGGGTGCCCGTAAACGATGGTGAGCGAGCCCGCGACCGGCTTTGGGAAGCACCTGCGCAACTGGCTGCGCGACCTGGCCGTGTCCGTCGCGGCTTCCGCGCTGATCATCACCTGCATCTACCAGCCGGTGCGCGTGGAAGGCACCAGCATGGAGCCGCGGCTCGATAACAACGACCGCCTGTTCATCAATAAGTTCGTCTACCGGTTTGAAAAAATCGAGCGCGGCGACGTGGTCGTTTTCCACTATCCCGGCGACCCCGCGAAGAGCTACATCAAGCGCGTTATCGCGCTGCCCGGCGACGACCTGCGCATCACCGACGGCGTGGTCTATGTCAACCATCGCGCCGTCCCCGAGCCCTATGTGCCGCCCCAGTACGAGGATGGCCGCTCGGTTGCCGAGGAGACCATCCCGGCCGGTACCTACTGGGTCATGGGCGACCATCGCTCCATTTCAAGCGACAGCCGCGACTTCGGCCCCGTGCCGCGCGGGCTGATCTATGGCAAGGCCGCGTTTGTGTACTGGCCGGCGGATGGGGTCGGCATCGTGCGGTAAGAGGGTGGACTTAGATGT
>CAXTRW010000295.1:0-2871 GCA_964246765.1 uncultured Acidobacteriaceae bacterium
GGGGGGGGGGGGGGGGGGCCGGCCGGGGGGGGGGGGGGGGCCCGCCGTAAGAGATCGCGGCAAGCGAGCTGGGGGGCACGGGGCGGTGGCTGCGTGGGGTGCTCGCTTCCCCGCGCACGCCCGTGCCGACCGAGGAGGTATTGGCGTGAGGCACGCTTTGCTTGGCGTGGCTTGGCTGGGCTGTTCGGCGGTCGCGCTCGGGCAGGCCTCTTCCCTTCCGCCCGGAACCGGGGTGGACGACGGGACGGCGGTGCGGGTGAGCAATCCGGTCAATGACGCGGAAGCGAAGCTGGACGCCAAGGACTACGCGGGGGCGCAGTCGGCGTTGCTGCCCTACCTTTCAGCGCACCCGAGCGACGCGCGGGCGCTGTACGACTTGGGCTACGCCGAGGATGCCGGGGGCGAAGCGGACCGGGCTGAGGCGAGCTACCGCAAGGCGGTCGCGGCCGACCCCGCGCAGTTTGAGGCGCACGCGGCGCTGGGTTTGCTGCTGGCGCGGGAGGGCAAGGCAGACGCGGCGGCGGCGCTGCAGGCGGCTGCCCAGCTCACGCCCAAGCCCGCCAATCCGGATGCCCAGGCGCAGGCCAACCGGGCGCTGGCGCGGCTGTTGGAGCCGACGGACCCGGGAGGGGCGCGGACGGCGCTGGTCGCGGCTCTGCGCGAGTCCCCGGAAACCGCGCGGGATACGCTGATGGCAGCCGAGATCGCGGAACGGCTGGGCGACGCGGACGCGGCGGCTGACGCCTATGGCAAAGTGCTGGCGGAAACGCCCGCGCGCAGCCCGGAGCAGGCCGAGGCGAGCGCGGGCCTGGCGCACCTGTTGATCGCGTCGAAACGCCCGAGCGACGCGGAGCCGGTGCTGCGTAAGGCCCTGAAGTCCGACCCGACCAGCCCGGCCCTGAACACGGAGCTCGCGGACGTGCTCCAGGCCCAGGGCAAGGGGGCCGATGCGGTGGCGGTGCTCGAAAACCTGCACGCCGCGAAACCGGACGACCCCGCGATCGCCGCCATGCTGGCCGACCTGTACACACAGACCGGCGCTGCGGCCAAGGCTGTGCCCCTCTTCGCACAGGCCATGGAAGCGCGCCCGCACGATCCGGCGCTGCTGGCCGCGGACGGGGACGCGCTGGTGCGCGCCGGGCAGTTCGACCGGGCGATGCCGGTCCTCAAGGAGGCGACCGCGCTCGACCCGGGCAACGGAAACGCTTGGAGCAGCCTGGCTTTTGCCGCCGCGCAGGTTCACCAGCCCCAAACCGTGCTCGACGCTCTTGCCATGCGATCGAAAGTAATGCCCGAAACACCGGCAACATACTTTCTTGCGGCCACCGCATGCGATACTCTGCACCAAACGAAGCGAGCGGCGGAACTGTACCGGCAATTTCTGGCGGTAGCGGGCAATGGGTTTCCAGACGAGGCGTGGCAGGCACGGCACCGGCTGGTAGCGCTCGCGAAGTAGATTTCGCCGCCGCTCAAACGGACGCACTCAGGAGGTGCTCCGATGCGCATGACCGCTCCAGTCGTTTGCTCTGTTCTCGCCCTTACCGCGGCCTGCACGCAGCCGCTTCGGGCTGCCGACAACCGCCCCGTCGACGCGTCCGCGCTGGAAACGCTGGCGCAAAAAGCCCAACATGCCGGTCTGAAAGAGCAGTGCTTCCTGTACGCGCAACTGGTGCGCGGCTCCACTGAGCTCGCGAACCGCAAGCTGTCGGAGGGCGACCGGGAAGCTGGGGCCGCCGCGCTGCGGTCGGTGGAGCTGTACACGGCATCGATGGATACGGCGCTGGCGCGGGACGCCAAGAAGCTGAAGGACGCGGAGATTTTGCTGCGGGAAAGCGCGTTCCGGCTCAAGGCTGCGATGCTGGCTTCCTCGATCGACGACCGGCCCGCCATGGCCGCCGCGCTGGGCAAGATCAACGCGGCGGAGTCCAAGTTGATGGTCGCCGTGTTTGCGAAGTAAGCCTGCGCGTCAGAGCGCAGGGAGCCCGCGTGTGCTAAACGCGGCCGAACGATGGACCCGGCGGCAACGCCAATCCAGCCAATGAGTCCGTGCGCCCTTGTGCGCGACTGAACGCACCGCCCGGTGAACACAGCTTTGTCGACGCGGCAAAATCCCTTATGCTTTCAGAAAGGAAGCCCGTCATGGAACTGCTCATCCACGCTCCCGCCAGCCTCGCGCCCCGGACTTTGCGCTTTGACCCGCCGCTCAGCGAGGATGAACTCTTCCGCTTTTGCCAATTGAACGACGTATTCCGGATCGAGTTGACGCGCGAAGGAGTGATCGAAATGAACGCACCGGCGGGCTTTGAGACCGGAGGCGGCAATAGTGAAATCACTGCTCAACTGCATACTTGGTGGAGAACTCATCGCCGCGGCCGGGTTTTCGATTCAAATACGGGATGGACTCTGCCGGACGGATCGATGCTGAGCCCAGACGCCTCCTATCTGAGCGCTGAAGCACTGGCACGAGTGCCGCAATCAGAGCGGGATAGGTTTGCCCATGTGTGCCCCGAGTTCATCATCGAGCTCATGTCAAAGACCGACAGGTTGACCGCTGCAAAGAAGAAGATAACCCGCTGGATGGAGAACGGCGTGAAACTGGGATGGCTCGTGCAGCCGAAACGGGAGCGAGTCTTTGTCTACGCAGCAGGCCAACCGGAGCCCATCGAAGTCACGGGCAGCCAGGTCGAAGGCTCTGGACCAGTCGAAGGCTTCTGTCTGAACCTTGATGAGGTTTGGGAGCATTACCTCTAGTGCTTCTGGCACTGCAGCAGTGCTAACGAGAAACACAGCCTTTATCTTTTCCCTTGAGTCTTCCGCCTTCAATCCCCGCCCCATTACCCTTCCCCCATGGCCTTTGACGCATACCTAGGA
>CAXTRW010000296.1:0-2854 GCA_964246765.1 uncultured Acidobacteriaceae bacterium
AAACTCCAACAGGCGCGCTAATAAGGCGTAGCGGACACCACCTCCACGCCGGCCTAATATGGGGCACACCAAAAAGCGCCAGCCCAAAGGCGGCCGCTTAAGCTGTTTAAGAAGCAGAAACTAGACAGGCTGTACGTTCTCAGCCTGAAATCCCTTGGGCCCGCGGACGACGTTGAACTGAACGCGCTGGCCTTCCTGGAGTGAGCGGAAGCCGTTAGCGTTGATCGCCGTGAAGTGGACGAAAACGTCCTCGTTGTTGCTCTCGCGGGTGATGAAGCCGAAACCTTTTGCGTCGTTGAACCACTTGACTGTGCCTTGTTCCATGGTGCTGGTATTCCTCAATAGATCGAAATTCGCTGATATCGGAGCAAGGCGCAACGCATGGCAACTACTGAAAGAACCGTGCAGAACGAACCCACTCGGTAACGAGCTTGATTCAAGCTAACCCAAAACGCTCCGAGATACAACAACTCTTTTGTAACCAAATTGTCTCCGCTCCGTCCAAGACCGTTCACGCGGGGAGTCCCCACCAAGCCGCAAGGCATCTCTTGAGCATGGCTGACCAACTCTTTTTGAGCCTCTGGTACCCCAACTTCCGCATCGCCGCGCTCCCGGCGGCCCTGCTCGGCGTTCTGCGCCAGTTTGCTGTGATCGGCTCGGCGCCGGGCGATTCGGCCGAGGTCCGGGCCGCATCCGTGTACCCCATTGCCTGGTCGGAAACACCCGTATATACCCGCATTTACGAGGAAGACGAAACCGATTTCGCCCGGCCCGCCATGGCCGTGCCGGAAGCCATGGAGCAGCTGCATGAGGATTTTGCCTACGAGTTTGAGGTCGAGTGGGAGCTCTGGCAGCCCGAAACCGAGGGCGGCCTGGATCCAATCTGGCGTCGTCACCCGGCGCGGGTCCGCGTCACCGGCTTCGGCCCGGAATTCGACGAGGAGGCCTATCTGACCAACGGCCAGGTGCGGATCGGCTTCGGCCTGGACACGCCTTTTCTCCAGGAGGAAGTCGAGCTCGACGCTGAAGCGAAGGCCAAAGTGCGCGAAAACATCGCACAATTGGTCGCTTTTGTGCGCGCAATTGAGAAGAATTGCAGCATTTCCACCCGCCTGCTCTGGTCCGAATCGGGCGAAAGCCTGGCCGAAAAACTGATCGCGCGGCTCCAGCAGGTACATTAGCCTCAATGGCGAAAATCGTAGTCGAAGGCACCCGCACTCAAACCATCCGGACCGTGCTCCTGGCGGCCCTGGCGGCCGTCGCGGTAGTTGTGCTGGGCGCGCTGGGGCTCCACAGGCTGGGGAGCCGGGGTTTGCGCTTCGACCTGCCGAACAAGCTGGGCGCCAATATTTCGCAAACAGCCAACGGGTTTACCTACTCGCAATCGCAGCGCGGCCACACCATCTTTACGGTCCACGCGTCCAACCTCGTCCAGTTCAAGGGCAATCGGGCGGAGCTGCGCGACGTGGCGATCACGCTGTACGGGCCGCCGGGTTCCGATCGGCAGGATCGCATTTCCGGGCCGGATTTCCTGTACGACAAGAGTTCCGGCGCGATCACGGCGAAGGGCCGGGTTGCGATCGACCTGGCCTCGCCGGGCGAGACCGGGAGTCCAAAGCCGGGCGCGATCCACGTCGAGACCGCCGGGCTTCGTTTCGACGGGCGAACCCAGCAGGCGGAAACCGATGGACCGCTCGCGTTTACGCTGCCGCGAGGCAGCGGCAAGGCCGTGGGCGGCAGCTACGACTCCAAAACTGGAGTGCTCGTACTCCAAAATCATGTGGAACTTCACTCGGAGGAAAACGGCAGCCCTTCCTCAACCTTCGCGACCCACGCCGAGCTCGTGCGCGATTCGCACATCGCCTACTTACTGAATGTGCGCAGCGAGTACAACGGCGAGCGCACCTCCGCGGACCAGGCTATTCTCCATTTTCGGCCGGATGGCACGCTGCGGCGGGTGGACGCGGAAAACCATGTACACGTGACCACAGCTGAGGGTGCCCAGCTCTACTCCACCAACGCCTCGGCCGACCTGGACGCGCGCTCGCAGCCGCTGACCGCCTATGCCGGCGGCGGCGTCAACTTCCTGTCGTCGTCTCCGGAGTTAGAGATGCACGGCAATGCGGTGGAAAGCACGCTCGAGTTTGCGCCGGGGCCGGACGGCAAGCCGTCGCTGCACCATGCGGAGTTCCGCAACGCGGTTTCCTTTGTGCTGCAGCAGAACTCGCTGGGCGGGGACCCTCGGGGGTCGGCGACGCGCGAGATGACGGCGAGCAAGCTGGACGTGGACTTCGCTCCCGGCCCGGGCGGGGGCAGCGAGGCGCAAACCGCGAGCGCGCGCGGGGGCGCCAAGGTCGACATGCACGACCTGCCGTACGGCGCTCCGCAGCGCCACACCACCATTTACGGGCAGCAGCTGCGGGCGAGGTTAAGCGGCGGCCGCCAATTGCGGCAGCTGGACGGTTCGGGGGGCACCAAGGTCGAGGATTACGCGCCGGACGGCGCGACGGATACGACCACCGGCGACACGCTCGCGGTTACGTTTCTGCCGGAGGCGAAGTCGCGCGCGAGCCTGCCCGCGGGTGTGCGGGCGAAGCCCGCGGGAGGCTCCGCGGTGATCGATTCGGCCGTGCAGACCGGTCACGTGGCCCTCACGGCGACGCCGGCGCGCGACGCGAAAACCACCAACGGCGCGCCGCAGCAGCCGGTGTATGCCGATGCCGCATCGGCCCGATACCAGGCAAGCACCGTCCGATTGCAACTGCTGGGCGATGCCGACCACCCTCCGCGTGTACACAACGACACTCTCGCCATGACCGCCCCGGGCCGTCACCTCGCCTGAGTTGCGCTGCAT
>CAXTRW010000297.1:0-2828 GCA_964246765.1 uncultured Acidobacteriaceae bacterium
GCGTCGGCAGCAGGATGGCGATCGCGATCAGCACCCCGCCCATGGTCGGCGTGCCAGCCTTTTTCTGGTGCCCCTGCGGGCCGTCTTCGCGGATGTACTGCGCGATCTGAAACTCGCGCAGCTTTTCAATCACGTACGGGCCGATGAACAGGGCGATCAGGAGCGCCGTAAGCGAGGCAAACGCCGTCCGGAACGTGACGTAGCGAAAGATGCGGAACGGCGAAAAGTACGGGAAGAGCTTTTGGTAGAGCAGCCAGTACAGCAACGGGGGTCTCCGAGGTGGGTGCGGCTTTATCTTATAGGCGCTCAAGTCCGCTCTGTTCGCGAGACAGCGGAAGAAGTACCTTCGTGCTGTTGCCGTTCGAGATGCCTCGGGCCGCCACTTGGAACCCTTTCCGGAACGGAATGGCGGCTCCACGCTGGTCTGCCGCCGCTTACGCTAGCGTTCCTCAGCCTGAACGGGTAAAAAGCTTAACGCTTCCTGCTTTCACGCTCGTACTCCTCAAGCGTTTTCTGCTGTTCCGCTTGGGACGGAACACTCAGATCCCTTCGAAGCGCGTCCGAAATCAAGGTTCGATTGTATGGCTCCTGTGTCGCGGGGCCACCAATCGGCGTGTGGAATTGCGTTCCATAGATCTGCGACTTGCCAACAGAGGACAGATACCGATCCAGCGATGCGGATGCGATCCAGATTGCATCCTTGTCGCCTTTAGCGATCGCAATGACTGCAAGTGTGTGCGCGACGAGATAATCGTCGGGTTGGCGGCTATGCTGGAAGACGACGGCAGCCTCTTCATAGTCTTTCCCGCTGTGCAGTTCCCCTCGATCGAGGAGCTTGCGAGTGGCAGCCAAGCGCTCCTCGTCAGATCTGTACATCGGCTTCGGCGCATTTGGATTCGGCGCTTGTCTCACTTGCTGGTCTTCGGCGTAGATACGATCAATTGCTGAAGTTGTATTGCCCTCTGGAGATTGCGCCCGGCCAGCGATCGCAAACGGGAGAGCTAAAAGCGCAGCTAGAGTAGTTTGTAATCCTGCCTGCATACGCGTCTGATGACCGCCTTTCGACAGTAATTTTTCATTACCTTCGGATATCTTCACTGTACGATTCTCAACGCGCGAGTAGGTCTCAGGCGGAGTAAAACTATAGCCGTTCGACCTCTCACCGCAGTCCCTCCAGCGCCCGCTCCAGCCGCACCCCACGCGAGCCTTTCACCAGCACCGCGTCGCCTTCGCGCAGCTCGCGCTGGAGCCAGGCGCCCGCTTCCTCGGCGGTTTGGAAAAACAGCGACATGGTTCCCGCCCGGGCAGCCTCCTCGGCCAGCGCGAGCGCTGCGCCCTGCACCCCGACGACCCAATCCGCCCCGGCGCGCGCGGCTTCCTTGCCGGCTTCGGCGTGGAGCGCCCCGGTTTCGGGGCCGAGCTCCAGCATCTCGCCTGCGACCACGATATGCCGCCGCGCGGGCAGGCGCATGAGTGCGGCGATCATGGCCCGGAGCGCCGCGGGGTTGGAGTTGTAGCAGTCGTTGATGATTTTCGCTCCCCGGACTTGAAGCACCTGCCCGCGCTTGTCGCCGGGCGTGAGCGCTTCCAGCGCCGAGGCCCCTTCGGCGAGCGAAACCCCGGCCTCCAAACCCACCGCGAGCGCCAGCAGGGCGTTGCTTGCGTTGTGCGCGCCCAGCAGGCGTAGACGCACCTCCGTGTCGGGCTGTCCGGGAGCCGTCACTCGCATCCGAATTCCCTGCGCGCCCAGGTCCTCGACCGCTGCAGCCCGCACCTGCGCGCCCTCTGCGCAGCCGGCCAGCACACTCCGCCAGGCAAACCCCTGGGCAAACCCGGCTACCCGCGCGTCGTCGGCATTCAAGAAGGCCAGACCCTCGGGAGGAACTGCCTCCACCAACTCCCGCTTTGCCGCCGCGACGCCCTCGATACCATTGGAGAAGTTGCCCGCGTGAGCCATGCCTACATTGGTCACGACCGCCCAGTCCGGCCGGGCGAGCCGGGCGAGCAGCGCAATCTCCCCCGCTGCCGACATCCCCATCTCGATCACCGCGTACCGATGCTCCGGCCCCAGGCGCAGCAACTGCAACGGGACTCCGAAGTGGTTGTTCAGGTTTCCGGCCGACTTCAGTACCGGGTGTTTCGCGCTCAAAACGGCGGCCACCATCTCTTTGGTCGTGGTCTTGCCCGCGCTCCCCGTGAGCCCGATCAGCGTGCCCTCCCAATGCCGCCGCGCCGCCGCGCCCAACCGTTGCAGCGCGAGCAGCGGGTCATCGACCTCGATGCGCGCGCTGCCTTCGACGCGATCCCGCGCGACCACGGCGGCGAGCGCTCCGCGCTCCAGCGCCGCCGGAACGAACCGGTGCGCGTCGAAGCGCTCGCCCGACACGGCGAAAAACAGCTCGCCCGGCGCAAGGGTGCGCGAATCGATCGAATAGCCTGCGGTTTGTTGCGCGCCGAGTTCCGACGCCCCGGAATCTGCAGCCAGCGTGCCGCCCATCCACGCCGCACACTGCGCGAGCGTGAGCTTCATCGCCCGCCTCCGAACCCAAGCTCCCGCAGAGCCTCCGCCGCATTCTCCGCGTCGTCAAACGCCAGAAACTCGCCCGCGATCTCCTGAGTCTTCTCGTGCCCCTTGCCCGCGATGACCACTACATCCTGCTCCCCCGCTTCGGCCAGCACCGCCCGGATCGCCCGCGCCCGGTCCAGCTCGACGGTAAACCGTACCCCGCTCTCGTTTAACCCCGGAAGAACGTCCTCGGCAATGGTCTGCGGGTTTTCCGAGCGCGGATTATCGCTCGTGAGCACCACAAAGTCACTCGCCCGCCCCG
>CAXTRW010000298.1:0-2734 GCA_964246765.1 uncultured Acidobacteriaceae bacterium
TTGCTGCTGCGGGACCGCGGGGCGGGCTCCATGCGGCTGCCGTTCGGGAGTTTTCTGTGCGCGGCCGGCCTGTCGACCCTCTTTGCGGGGCGCGCAATCCTGACCTGGTACTTTCATTTTTGGGTGTAAACGATGGTGCCGCAACTACTTACCGGCTAGCTCGATAAGGGCTTTTTTCGCGTCCTTGCTGTGTTTGCCTTTAGGGTCGGCATCGAGGTAAAGCTGGTAGTTGGCTGCGGCCTCGTCGAGATGGGCGGTTTTCCGGGCAGCTTCGGCCAGGTAGAAGACGGCCTCCGCGTTGCCGGGCCCGACTTCGGTGGCTTCCTTGAAGCGCGAATACGCACCCGTGTAGTTGCCGTCGCCCATGTACAACTGACCTACCCGCACATCCTCTTTGGCCAGCTTGGGGTTGTTGACCAGGCCGCCTGCGCCGTTGCTCGCATGCGCGTCGTGGTCGCCCAGCAGGTCGACGCCTCTCATGCGCGAGCGGCTCGAGCTTTCCGGCTCTGTGGAAGCGTCCGGAGCGGGCCCGTTAGAGGCTGCCTTGTCAGCGGCGTTCGCGTCCTTGGCGGCGGCTTCGGACTCGGCCTCGGGAAACGGGTTGTCATTGGCCGGGGCGGGTTTCGCCTGTGCCGGGGGAGTCGCGGGTGTAGGCTGCGGAGCGTTTTGCGCCCAGGCCGCAACTGCGAGCAGCCCGGCTGCGCCGCCCACCAGAAACGTTTTGAGCCAATGGGTCGCCATGCTCCTATTGGACGCGAAAACAGCCCGGTTGGCTACCCGCAAGGGGCTATACTGCGGGCCATGGCTTTGGTGATCCGATCTTCCGCGATTCATGCCGCGGGCTGCTACACCACTACCCCGATCCGCAACGGGGCGTATGTGGTCGAGTATACAGGCCCGCGGCTCTCGAAAGACCAGGCGGACATCCGTTATGAGAACCTGCCGATGACCTACCTGTTCGGCGTTGGGGACGGCTCGACGGTGATCGACGGCCACGGTACGGCGATGTTTCTGAACCACTCCTGCGACCACAACTGCGAGACCGAGGAGGAGCGCGGGCGGGTTTGGATCAAGGCCATCCGGGACATTCGCGCGGGGGAAGAGCTGACCTACGACTACCACCTGTACGACGGCGACCCGGCGGAGGCGCCCTGCCACTGCGGGGCGACGGGGTGCCGGGGGAGCATGTTCGCCGGGGAGCAAGGGTGAAGGGTGGAGGGAGGAGGTTAAAGGGTGAGGTGGCCTGGGAAACGAAAGCTGGCCTGGCAGCTGCCAGGTTAAAGCCCGTGTGAATTATCCTGACGTCGTCTTCGGCGACGCTGGATGCTGCAACACACCATGTAACGCGGATGCGTTCACCCTTCACCTTCAACCCTTCACCTTCAACCTTCACCCTCCACCCTTTACCCTGTACTTGATGCCCTATCAAGTCTTAGCCCGCAAATACCGCCCCCAGCGCTTCGCCGACGTGATCGGCCAGGACCACGTTACCCGCACCCTCGCCAATGCGCTTGAGCAGAACCGCATCGCGCACGGGTACATCTTTTCCGGCCACCGGGGAATCGGCAAGACCACCATCGCCCGCATTCTCGCGATGGCCCTCAACTGCCGCCGCGCGATCGGAAGCGCCGAACGCCCGAACTTTGAGCCCTGCGGCACGTGCGAAAGCTGCACGGAGGTGCGGGCGGGCAACGCGGTGGACGTGATCGAGATTGACGCCGCCACCAACCGCGGCATCGACGAAATCCGCGAGCTGCGCGACGCCGCCCGGTACCGGCCCGCGCGCGACCGCTTTAAGATCTACATCCTGGACGAGGCGCACCAGATCACCGATGCGGCCTTCAATGCGCTGCTCAAGACGCTGGAAGAGCCGCCCGACCACGTGGTTTTCATGATGGCGACGACGCAGCCGGAGGACATACTCCAGACTATTCGCTCGCGTTGCCAGCACTTCTCGTTTCACGCGGTGAAGTTCGACGCGATCCTGGCGCAGCTGCGCACCATCGCCGCCGACGAGGGAGTGGCGGCTGAGGACGAGGCGCTGGCGCTGCTGGCCGAGGCTGGGGACGGGTCCATGCGCGACGCGCTGTCGATAATGGACCAGGCAATCGCCTCCGCGCCGCTGGAGAACGGGCGCGCGAAACTGGAGGCGGCCCCGATCCGCGAGCTGATGGGCTCGATGCCGAACGCCGTGTTCGCGCGGCTGCTCGAGTCGGTCAGCGAGGGCAGCTCGGCCGCGGTGCTGGCCGAGCTGGACAGGCTGCTGGGCGCGGGAAACAGCCCGGCGCAGATCGCGCGGCAGTTTGTGCGATATCTGCGCAACGTGCTCATGGCCCGCATCGGCGGGGCGGACACCGAGCTGCTGCAGATTTCGCCCGACGAGCGCGCCCGCGCCGCGGCCTCCGCGCTCTTGTTCGGCGAGGAAGAGCTGACGCGCTTTCTCCAGATCATGCTGCGCACCTTCGACGAACTCGGCTACCGGCAGGAGCAGCGCTTTCACCTGGAGCTGGGCGCGCTGAAGCTGGTACAGATGCAGCGTCTGCTGCCGATTGAGGAGCTGCTGTCGCAGCTGAGTGCCCCGCCCCGCCCAGCACCGGTGGGAGGCCTCCAGGCAGCGAGTGCCGGGCCTTCAGGGTCTCGTCCGGACGATCCGGCGCAGACGCGTCCGACAACGCCTCCGTCAATCGTGCGTCGAAACGCCGCACCGGCGCCGGCCGTGCCGGCGGCCCCGGCC
>CAXTRW010000299.1:0-2441 GCA_964246765.1 uncultured Acidobacteriaceae bacterium
TCGCCGTTCGGAAATCCCGCCCTCGACCCCGCCCGCGTTGTTGCGCTCGCGCGTGAAGCGGGTGTGAGCGCCGTTAGCGGGCTCCGCATAGCCGATCGCGTCGTGTACCTCCGAGCCCAGCGACTCAGCCGCGGTCACGCCCCGGCCCAGCTCCACCGCCTTGACCGCCTGCAGGCTCATCACCGCCTGTGCCAGCAGCCCGTCCAGCCGCTCGTCCCAGTTGGCATAGGTACCGATGCCCGCGGGCGCGCCATGGACAACCACCTCAAATACGCCCCCGATCGAGTCGCCGGTGCGCAGCGCCAGGTCCACCTCGGCCTTCATGCGCGCTTCCGCTTCCTCGTCGACGCAGGCCAGCACGACTTCCTCTTTGCGGGCCAGCGCGGCTATTTCATCCCACGCGGCATCGCGCTCCAGCTCCGCCCGGCCCACGCGCACCACATGCGACAGCACCGAAATCCCAAGCTCCGCCAGCAGCAGCTTCGCGATCGCCCCGGCGGCCACCCGCGCCGTCGACTCCCGCGCCGAAGCCCGCTCCAGCACATAGCGGGCGTCGGGGAAGTCGTACTTGAGCGACCCGGCAAGGTCGGCGTGCCCCGGTCGCGGCGAAGCGACCGCCTTGTGCTTGGCCGGGTTGCCCGCGCCCACCGGCAAAATCTCGCGCCAGTTTTCCCAATCGCGGTTGGCGATCAGCATCGAAATCGGCGAGCCGATGGTCGCGCCATGGCGTACTCCCGACAGGATGTGCGCGGAGTCCTGCTCAATCCGCATGCGGCCGCCGCGACCGTAGCCCTGCTGACGGCGCCACAACTCACGCTGGATGAAACTCTCGTCAACCGGCACACCGGCCGGCATGCCGGACACAAGCGCGACCAGCGACTCGCCGTGCGACTCCCCTGCTGTTGCGAAACGTAGCATCTAGTTTTCGATTGTAAAGCGCGCGTTACTCGCTGCCGGCCAGATACCCGCGCGTGTCCAAGAGCGCCCGCTCCATCGACCGGACATACTCGGTAGGCTCGGCCCCGCTCGCCCCATTGGCCGTCGCTCGCGCGAACTCGCTTCGCAGAGTCTGCATCTTCGCGTCGAGGTCATCGAGGTAGTGAAACAGGAGCGCTTCGGCGGTCATCGGCAGCTTGGGCGAGCCGAACTCGAGCCGTCCGTGGTGCGACAGCACGACGTGCAGCAGCAGCGTGCGCAGGCGCGGCGGAAACCCCGGCACCTCCGCGATTTTTGCATCGATCAGCCTCACGCCGATGGTGATATGCCCCAGCAGCTGACCTTCCACCGTATACGCAAAACTCGTGCCCCAGCGCAGTTCGTACAGCTTGCCGATGTCATGGAGCATCGCGCCCGCGAGCAGCAGATCCCGGTGTACCTCCGGGTAGTGCCGGGCGGCGCGGTCGCACAGGTCCAGCAGCGAAACAACATGCTCCAGCAGGCCGCCGATCCAGGCGTGGTGCAGCGCTTTGGCCGCGGGCGCCTCGCGTAGAGCCGCGGCAAGCTCCGGGTCGGCAAGAAACAGCTCCAGCAGCGCACGCAGGTGCGGGTCCGCGAAGCTCGCGACATAGCCCGTGAGCTTGGCCCACATCTCGTCCACGTCGAACGCGGTTTTCGGGACGAAATCGCCCAATTCATACTCGCCGGAATCGGGGTCGGCCTTTCGCAGTCTCTCAATCTTGATCTGCAGCTTGTCCTGGTAGCGGCAAACCGTCCCGCGCAGCTTCACCACATCGCCCGAAGCAAACGCCCCCGCTGCTTCCGGCTCCCACATGCGGCCTTCCAGCTGGCCGGTGCGGTCGCACAGCGTCATCGACAGATAAGCCGCGCCGTTCGCTGTCGCCCGCATCTGCCGGTTGGCGGCGACAAAAAACGCGGTCACCGCCTGGTTCTCCCGCTGCGCGAGGTCGGCTACAAAAAGTTCCTTCATTGCTGGGGCGGCGCTCCCGATGGGGTTCCGGGCGGGGTTGCCGGCGGAGTGGGCGGACCCATCGGGTCGCCGGTTCCGTTGGGCGTGGCCTGCGTGGGCACTGGCGCGCGCGTGACCGGGGTCTCCTGAGGCGACGGACCCACGTAAGTCGGCTCGGCGGCAGGCACGCCGGGACTGCCTGGCTCGGAGGTGTCTTTTTTCTTCCCGGCCTCGTCGGAAAAGCGCGTCTTCCCTGTCGGCCTGGGCTTCGGCGGCGCCTTTGAGGTGTCGCCGCGTAGCCCCAGCGGTTGGTCCTGGGTTGCCTTGTCGGCGACCTCCTGCGAATCCGGCGCGGCTGTCGGGAAGGGGTCCTGCTTTGCTTTGCGCTCCCGTTCGAGCTTCACCGCTTTGGGAATTTTGGCGCGATCGGAAAAGCGGGTCTTCTCCGCCTTTGCCGCCGACTGGTCCCCGGTTGCGCTTTCTCCGTTTTCATAGTGAATATCGCGGTTCACGTCATTAGTCTGCACAGTGGCGG
>CAXTRW010000299.1:2451-2731 GCA_964246765.1 uncultured Acidobacteriaceae bacterium
TACGTCCCCGGTCTGCGCGCTTGCGGTTTCGGCGTTGGAGCCGTTGCCGTTCGCCGCGGATGCGCCTGCGTCCTCCGATTTGGTCGCGGCAGGGGGCAGGGTTTCGCGCGGCGCCTGGCCGAAGCGCACCTTCTCCCGCTTGCCCGGCTTTTGCAGCTTTGCCGCCTGCGCGGGTTTAGCGGCGCTCGGCGCAGGCTGCGCGGCCGCGGCTTGCGCTCCGGCTGCCGCTGGGGCCTCGGCTGCCGTCGGCGCCGCACCGTTCGCGCCAGGCGCCTCCGCC
>CAXTRW010000300.1:0-1524 GCA_964246765.1 uncultured Acidobacteriaceae bacterium
CGATGGGCTTCGCGGCGGGCGCGGTGCGTTTGCGCGGTTTGGGTGCGCTTCCCTGCTCGGTTGCTGTGGCTGCGGAGGTCTTTTTCGGGCGGATTTCGCTCAACCTTTGCTGGAGGCGGGAGCGGGTTTTGGAGGCGGGCGGCTTGGCTACCGCGTGGGACTGCCAGGTGTGGTCTTCGGCGGCGGCAATTTGCTCGAGGCTGCGGCCGGTGACGACGGAATCGGGGGCTTCGTCGGTGATGGCGGGGGCGGTTTCGGGGCGTTCGCGGCCGTCGTGCTCCTTGATGAGCAGCCAGTTGGGTTTGGTCTCGTTGGGGCGGGGCTTCATGCGGACCAGGGTCCAGCGGCCTTCGAGTTTTCGGCCGTGGAGGGTGAACTTGAGGGTTCCCTTGCGCAGGCCTTCGTCCACGTCCTCGCCGGGGAGGGGCTCCCAGGTTCCCTGGTCCCAGAGCAGCACGGTGCCGCCGCCGTATTGGCCTTTGGGGATGGCGCCCTCGAAGCCGCCGTACTCCATGGGGTGGTCTTCGACCTCGACGGCGAGGCGGCGGTCGCGGGTGGAGTAGCTGGGGCCTTTGGCGCAGGCCCAGCTTTTGAGGACGCCGCGCCAGCCGAGGCGGAAGTCGTAGTGGAGGCGGGTGGCGGCGTGTTTTTGGATGACGAAGGGGAGGGCGTCGGTGGGCTCTTTCGGAGCGCTTGCGCCGCTGGGCTCGGCGGTGGCTTGGAAGTCGCGCATGGCGCGGTAGCGGGCGAGTTGGGCGTCGACTTCGTCTTTCGCGGTGGGTTGTTTTCCGGCCATGGTGGGGACAGCGTACCAGTGTTGGATTTCGGCTGGAAAGGAATTGTGGTACCGGGGAGGAAAGCGGGTCCTTCGCTGCCGCGAAGGATGGACCCACGTCTCAAACGCGAGACGTGGGGCACCCGTATTTGTTCACGCAAACAACACGCTAGGGAAGATCTGAATAAGTACGGAAACCGGATGTCATCCTGAGAAGCGTAGCGACGAAGGACCTGCTCTTGCTGTAGTTCGGAGAAAACCAGCTCCTTCGCTCCCTTCAGGATGACACTTGTTCAGAGTTTCCCTAGAAGTGGTGGAGTTGTTCTTCGCTGGCGGGGATGGGTTCTGGGCGGGTGACGACTTCGCGTTCGAGCGAGCGGGTAACCAGGTCGCGGGAGCCCAGGCCGACCGCCAACGAGAGCGCCAAAACGATGCCGCCGAACAGGATGCCGAAGGCGAGAGCGACGATGGAGCCGCCGATCTGGAGGTGGTCGAGCACCATGGCGGCGGTGAGCACGAGCACCATCCATTTGACGCCGGCGCCGAGCAGGCGGGCGTACTGGAGGCCCATGTTGACGCCGGAGATGAGCACGGAGCGGCCCAGGACGCGGGCGATCAGGGTGCCGGCGAAGAACAGGATGAGCGCGCCGACCAGGCGGGGTACGTAGGAGAAGATGTAGGCCGAAACGCCGGTTTCGCGGGAGCCCGCTTCGAACGCGGAGATGGCGACCAGGACGCCGAGCAGGAAC
>CAXTRW010000300.1:1534-2728 GCA_964246765.1 uncultured Acidobacteriaceae bacterium
CCAGAAGACCACGCGAGCGACCAGGCGGGAGGGAGCGTGGGTCCACTCGGAGAGGTTCTCGTGCTGCTCAAAGCGCGCGTCAAAGTGCAGGGCGGCGAGGATGCGCTGTGTGAGCCAGCCGCAGCCGGCGCCCAGCGCCGCGAAAACCGCGAGCACCACCACAAACGCGACGATGCCGGGCAGCAGCGTCACGATTTGGGTGATGACGCGTCCGACTGAATCTTCGAGTGACTGTGCGATCTGTTGACCCATACGGTTTCTCCTGTTTCCTGCCGGGGAGCATCGACGTTTGGCGCGCTAAGCCGCTACGGGTTGAAGCGGTCGGGCCAGCGCCAGCGGCGGACCAGGTAGGGCTTGCCGTCCTCAAAGGCGCGGGCCAGTTTCTCGCGCCGTGCCTCCGGCTCGAAGTCCTGGGCTGAACGCGCTTCCGTGACCACGGAGGCGACCCAGCCGAGATAGAGCGGGGTGAGCGCGCCGAGCAGGTGGGTGCGGTTGATGGTGCGTAAGCGGTAGCCCAGGGCGAAGTCGTAGACGATGCGGACCCAGAGCTCGTCGGGCATGCGAAACCGGTCGGGCGTGAGCAGGGCGATGCGCTTGAGATCGAGCAGGGTGACCGGGGGGAGCACCAGGGCCCACACATCCTGGAGGGAGCGCGAGCCGAGCAGGAAAGTCCGGATCATGGGGGCGGTGTCGATGTCTCCGGCGGCGGAGGCGGCGCGGTTCGGCTCGGTGCCGGGCGATGTATGCAGGCCGTTGTGCGCGGGGCGGATCCGCTGCCACAAGGGCGCGTGGGCTTCCATTTCCCCAAAGACGGAGCCGGCCAGCTGGGCCACCACTGTGCTCAGATCCAGCTCGGCGCCGGGGCGCGCGTGATGCACGTCCAGGTGGGTCTCGAACACGGCGGCGTCCAGGCCGGCGGCCACGGTTGCGGGCCACAGGATGGAAGCGGGCCCTGTGCCGCGGGTGTGGGCCGTCATGGCCAGGCGCGCGGCCAGGCGGGCGGAAACGGCAAGGTCCGGCGCGAGCGGATACTGGACGCGTTTGCCGTAGAGCGCGCGGGTCAGGGGGGAGAGCAGGCCGTGGTTCAGGATGCCGTCGAAAGGCGGCAGCGTGTAGCTGCCCATCCCCAGGTCAGCCTGGCGGGCCAGGACGGGCCGAGCCAGCTGCCCCAGCATCTCCGGAGTCAGGGGCTGG
>CAXTRW010000301.1:0-2721 GCA_964246765.1 uncultured Acidobacteriaceae bacterium
ATACTTACGCTTCTGCTCCTGTCTGCCCTGCCTCCGCTTTCCTTCGGAGCTCAAACGAAAAGCGCGTCCCCCGCCCCGCAAAGCCCGGCCGCGAACCCCACGCCCGGAATCGCTCGCGCGCTGCTCCCCCCGGACTTCGCCGGCCAGCCTCGCACGGGCGACATCGTCATCGAACCCACGCCCGCCGACGCCGATGCCGCGCACTCTGGCGTGCTGAAAGAGGGGGGGCTGAGGAAGGCGAGCACCGCCCACTACGGCCCTTGGACCGTCGAGGCCTTCCGGTTCGGCGACGCCACGGGCGCTTTTGCCGCGTTTACCTTTTACCGCGACCCGGATATGCGCCCGGAAGCGCTCGGCGACAGCGCTGCGGCGAATGCCAACCTCTACCTGGTGCAACGGAACGCAGCGCTCGTGCTGGTCCGCAAAACCGGCGCAACCGGCGACGCGACCCGTTTGGATTCCGCGATGAATGCTTTGGTGCAGGGCTTGCCCACCGTGGGGGGCCCGGAAGCGGTGCTGCCCACCCTGCCCGGCCTGCTCCCCTCGATTGGGCTCGAGAAGCAGACGATTCACTACGCCATCGGCCCGGCCGGGTACAACGGGTTTATCCCTGTTTCCGCCATCGACTTCAGTCGCGATGCCGAGGCCGTGACCGCAACCTACCGGCTCCACTCCGGTAAATCGGGCGCCCTGACCCTCATCATGCTGCCGACCCCGCAGATCGCGGGAGCCGCGCTGCGATCCATCGCGGCCCTGCCGGATCTATCTCTGCACGTGGCGACCCGCCGAAGCGGGCCGCTGGCGGCCGTGGTGAGCGGCGCGGGCGTTTCGCAGGCGGACGCGCAGCGGCTGCTGAACGATATCCGCTATGTCGCTGACCTGACTCTCGACCAGCCGCAGGGTTACACCAGCGAGGTGGCGAAAGCGGCAAAGCTGCTGCTCGGCATCGGTTACCTCACCATCTTTCTCGCGATCGCCGCCGTGGTCATCGCGGTATTCTTGGGCGCGGGACGGGTTTTCGTCCGGAGGCTGCGCGGCAAGCCTGACTCATCCCTGAACGATGACGACTTCATCACCCTGAAGTTGTAGATGCCCGGCTCCCCGCCGGGCAATCCGGCACCCTATTCTGCGGCCATATTCCGTTCCGGTCCTCCATCTGGAACTATCCTCCCCATCTTCCGCCACGCTCTTTACCCGGACCGGGACGACCCGGTAGAATGAGGTGCGCGCTTCGCCGCCAGGCGACCGAAGCCGACGTAGCTCAGTTGGTAGAGCAGCTGATTCGTAATCAGCAGGTCACCGGTTCAAGTCCGGTCGTCGGCTCCATAAACCGCATTTTGTACCACCTTATCCACCCCAAACTGCTCATTTCGCCTCAAAATCACCGGATTCGGTACTTCGGTGGCGGCAGTGATATGCCATAATCGCCTCGAGACCGGTGACTTGCGTTCGAGAGGGAGCTGACAACGTGAGCCAGTACTGCCGTCACGACGTGCTTCGCATCTTCGGGATCCGCGAGCGGCAGTTGCGCTTGTGGGAGCGCAACGGCCTAATTGCCTGCGCGGACTGTTACTCGTTTCAAGAACTGGGGCAGCTGCGGAAGCTGCGCGAGCTCGGTGCGTCCCGAGTGCCGGCCGGCAGTATCCGCGAGGCGATCCACGCCATGCGCTCGGTTTCCGGGCTGCCCGACCCGCTGGGCGAGGCCGCGCTCACGCTCGGGGGCGCTCGGCGGCTCGCCTTCCGTCACTCAGGCGCGGTGGTGGAGCCGGTCGGGGGGCAGTACCTGCTGGATTTTTCCGGAAACGGCAAGCCCACACTGGCCGCGATCACCGTTCCCGCGCCTCCTCAGCGCGAACGCGAGGCCGCCCAGCTGTTTGCCGAAGCGGTGCGGGCCGAGGGTACCGGCCGCCTCCAGGCTGCACTCGAGGGGTACGAGGCGGTGCTCGCCCTGGCTCCCCGGCACCCCGCCGCCGCCATCAATCTGGGAACCCTCCACTATGGCCGCCGCGACTATGCGCGGGCGGAACAGTTCTACCGCATGGCCACGGAAAGCGACCCAGGGTACGCGCTGGCGTTTTTCGACCTGGGCAATGTGCTTGACGAGCTGAAGCGTATAGGAGAAGCAATAGCCGCGTACCGGCGTGCGGTGGAGCTTGAACCTGGCTACGCCGACGCGCACTACAATCTTGCCTTAGCTCTGGAACGGCACGGCCGGCGCCGCTCGGCTCTCGAGCACTGGACGGCCTACCTGCGGCTCGACGGCACGGGCCCGTGGGCCCAGCACGCCCGCATCCAGCTTCGCAAAACGCTGGGCTCGACCGGCCTGGGCCTTGTGCGGGGAAACGGCAACCGGCGCGATAGCTCGCCCCCGCCGGCTCTCCGCGTCGTTTAGTAATACAGATACTTCCGCCATTTCTGGTCGGAGTTGCCGATCATCCGCATGATGTGGCGCGAAGTGTGCAGCGAAAACGGCCGCGGCTCCCGCAGCAGCTTCATCTCGTCCTGCTCATGCAGAAGCTGGTTGCCCTTGCGCCGGTTGCAGGGATGGCAACAGGCCACCAGGTTTTCCCAGGTGCTCGCGCCCCCGCGCGAACGCGGGATCACGTGGTCCAGCGTAAGCTCGGCCGCGTTCAGCACAGTGGCGCAGTACTGGCAGGTGTTGCGGTCGCGGAGCAGGATGTTCTTGCGCGACAGGGCGCGGGTCTGGTGCGGGATGCGCCG
>CAXTRW010000302.1:0-2668 GCA_964246765.1 uncultured Acidobacteriaceae bacterium
CAGGTGCTCGAAGAACGCGGCGACCGCGTGCTTGAAGTCGCGCGCACCGGCCGCATGGTCATGCGCCGCGGCAAGCACGGCTCGCGAGTCCTCGAAGCCATGCGCGTGCCCGGCGTCAACGGCGGCGAGCATGAAGCCGAGGTCTTGGAGCCGGACGTAACCGGCGAGCACCGCTTCGAGGAGTAACAGCACACGAACTGAATAACTGAGCACAAAGGAAAACAAAAATGGCAAAGACCTACCACGACAACGACGCAGACCTTTCCCTGATCCAAGCAAAAAAAGTCGCCATCATCGGCTACGGCTCCCAAGGCCACGCCCACGCCCTCAACCTCAAGGACTCAGGCGTCGAGGTCCGCGTAGGCCTGCGCGCCGGGTCGAAATCCGAAGACAAGGCGCGTAACGCCGGACTGGAAGTAAGCACGGTCGCCGACGCCGCCAAGTGGGCCGACGTGGTCATGATCCTAGCGCCCGACGAGCTCCAGCGCGCCATCTACTCTGAGCACATCGCCCCCGCGCTCACCCCCGGCAAAGCGCTCGTCTTCGCCCACGGCTTCAACATCCGCTTCGGGACCATCACCCCGCCCAAGGACGTAGACGTCTTCCTCGTCGCCCCCAAAGCCCCAGGCCACCGCGTGCGCGAGGTCTTCCGCGAGGGCGGCGGCACCCCCGGCCTCATCGCCATCGAGCAGGACGCCACCGGCCGCGCCAAGGAACTCGCCCTTTCCTACGCCAAAGCCATCGGCTGCACCCGCGCCGGCGTCATCGAAACCACCTTCAAGGAAGAAACCGAAACCGACCTCTTCGGCGAGCAGGCCGTCCTGTGCGGCGGCACCGCCGAGCTGGTCAAAGCCGGGTTTGAAACACTGGTCGCCGCCGGCTACCAGCCCGAAATTGCCTATTTCGAGTGCCTCCACGAACTCAAGCTCATCGTCGACCTCATGTACCGCGGCGGCCTCGCCTACATGCGCCACTCCATCTCCAACACCGCCGAGTGGGGCGACTACCAATCCGGCAAGCGCGTCGTCACCCCCGCCGTCCGCGAGGAAATGAAGCGCATCCTCGCCGACATCCAGGACGGCACCTTCGCGAAACGGTTCATCGCCGAAAACGAAGCCGGCAACCAAACCTTCAACCAAATCCGCCAGAGCGAAGCCCAGCACCCCATCGAGCAAGTAGGGGCCGAACTGCGCGCCGCCATGCCGTTTCTCGACCCCGTTGTGGTCAAGGACGGCACGCCCCAGCCCGCTTCGGGCGGGTCCCGCTGAAACGGAAGGCCCACGCCTCGAAACCGAAACGTGGGCCCGCTGTCCTAAGCGAATGCTGAACAAGTTGTCATCCTGATATGAAATGTCATCCTGATCTGAACAAGTGTCATCCTGAGCGGAGCGAAGGACCTGCTTTTCTCCGAACTGCAAGCTAAAGCAGGTCCTTCGTCGCTACGCTCCTCATGATCACAACCGGTTTCCGTACCTATTCAGATCTTCCTTACAGGTTCTTGAAGAAGTTAAAGTCCGTGCCCGGCGTAAACGAAACCCCGCGCAGCACCTCGCCGAAACCCGCGTCCTTGATCTCAAAGAACGGCAGCTGCGAGCCGAGACCGGCGTCCGTGTTGCCGAGCAAATCAACAGCCACGTACAGCTTGTTCGGATCCGCCCCCTGGTCGCCCGAGCCGCTCACCGTCGAGGTCGTCGCCCAGATCGCAACCAGTCCATCCGGCCCAACCGCGCCCGTAATGTTGCGCACCCCGTCCGTCGCCGGAGCCCAAGGCAGCTTGGTCGCCGCGTTGGTCCCACCCGGATAGCCCGAAACCGTGTACGGCGTCCCAATGCCGAGCCCGTTCTTCAGCACATACGCCAGCTTCCAGGTTTTGCTCGCGGAGTCAAAAACCCACTTTTGCAGCCCGGCGTTGGTCTGCGCCGCGGCATGCGTGTACAGGTCCGCGCCGCCCGCGTATCCGTCGCCCTCATCCGCCACATACAGCGTGTTCGCATCGGCAAACCACAGCCCAAACGGAAAGCTGTTGGTCGTGTTCTTCGCCAGCGCCGTCGGAAACCCGGCCAGGATGCACATGTTGCTCGGCAGTCCGCTCGCCGCGAGCTTCGACGGGTCGTACTGGAGCGGCTCGGTCGGCAGGGTCGCGCCCGCGGCCGGCAGGCCGACGCCGTTGGGGCAAGCCTTCCCGGTCGTGTCGACAAAGTACACAGTATTGACGCCGTTCCCGCCCGAACCCTTCGTGTAATACAGCACGTTCTTAAAAACAGCAATACCGCGGAAGTTATCGTCCTTGCCGACCTTGTCCGCTTTCTGGCCCAGCTCGGTCACCGAGAAGCTCGCGACCGGCGTGGGCAGGCCGGGGTTCTGGGCTTCCTCCGCCGCGGCCGCCTGCGGGATCAGCTGCGCGCCCGCGCCCAGGACCACGCCTGCAGGCTGTGGGTTCGCCCCATTGCCCGCGTTCCCGGCAGTGTAGTAGATCGGGTTGCCGGAGGTGTTGTTCAGGATCGCCGCCCGGCCGTTATTGCCGCTGTACGCGTTGGTCTCGGTAAACTTAAACGCGCCGTCCGCGCCCACCCGCGCCACCGCCCGGTAGTACGGCGTCTGCCCGTCCTGGCTGGTCGGGTCGATCACCAGCGGTGTATTCGAATTCGAAACGTCCAGCACATTGACC
>CAXTRW010000303.1:0-2664 GCA_964246765.1 uncultured Acidobacteriaceae bacterium
GGCCGGGAACGCTTCCAGCGCGGGAGCCGCGAGCGCAGGGTCGGCGCCCTCGGCTTCCAGCGCGCGCCGGACTAGCATGCCCGCACCGTCGCCGATGTAGGAGGCGATGCGGTCGTCGGCCTGGGGGGGCAGGCCGAACGCACGCAGGGTGGCGTTGACCGACTCGACTAGATCCTGCTTCGAGTCGATCAGGGTTCCGTCCAGATCGAAGACCGCGAGGCGCAGCGGCGGGAGCGGGCGGAGGGTGCGGGGCATGGGTCTATTTTACGTGGATGTCGCCGGAGCCCGTATTAATGCGGACCTGCGGACCGCCGCCGATCGCGTCGACGGTGAGGTGGTCCTTGCTGGAGGTGGAGGCCTGCTTGAGGCTGCCGCCAGAGTAGTTGAGGCTGCCGGAGCCGGTGGTGGCGTTGAGCGACATGGCCGCGCCGCCGGTGTCGGCGGTCACATTGCCGGAGCCGGTTTCAAGCTTCCACGCGGCGAGGGGGCGGCCGGTGATTTGGAGGTCGCCGGAGCCGGTGTGGGCCCATAAGCCGGATTGCACGTTCTTCAGCGTGATGTCCCCGGAGCCGGTTTGCGCCTTCACGTCGCGAGCCGAAAGCATGGTCGCGTCGATGGTTCCCGAGCCGGTTTCGAGCGAGATGCGGTCGCTCAGGCCCGTCGCTTCGACGTTGCCGGAGCCGGTTTTGAGCTCGACCGGGCCGCCGTCGTCCGTCACGCGAATGTCGCCCGAGCCGGAGTTGGCGCGCAGGTCGGTGCCGCGCGGGGTGGTGATGTCGTAGTCGATGCTGATGTTGTTGAGGTTGAAGTTGTGGCCGAGCGAGATGATGTTGCCGGCCTGGTTGAGGGGCGGGTTGCGGACTACTTGCTGAACGCGGTCCTCGGCCGAGCTGCCGCCGAATAGGCTGGAGTTCGCATGGACGTGGCCGACGACGTGGACCGCGTCGACTGGGCCGGGGGAGACGTGGATGTTGCCTGAGCCGGTGTCGATGCCCAGGAGCACGGGGCCCGAGACTTTGAGGGTGCGCTGGAAGGTGCCGTCGGCGGCTCGGGCCTGGGCGGTGAGTGCGAGCGCGCCCGCGGCCAGGATGGTGGGTAACAACAGCTTCATAAGGAGGGCCCCCGTGTGCGCTCAAACCGGCGCTCTGGGATAAGAGTACGCGGGGCGGTGGAGAAAAGTTCCTGCGGAGTCGGGACAAGGGACGTAGACTTGCCCCAACCATGCTCGGCCTTTTTCTCATCCGTTTGGCAGCGATCGCGGCGCTGATTTTAGCGAACGGGTTTTTTGTCGCCGCGGAGTTCGCGCTGGTGTCGATGCGGCGCAGCCGGTTGGACCAGCTGATCGCCGAAGAAGCGTCGGGAGCGCGGGCGGTGCAGCTGCTGCAGGGCCGGCTGGATGACTTTTTACCCGCCGTGCAGCTAGGGGTCACGCTGTGCTCGCTGGCGCTGGGCTGGATCGGCGAGCCCACGGTGGCGGGCGTTTTGCTGCCGCTGTTGGGCCGCGTGGCGCATGCCTCGGTGTACGCGCATTTGGTGAGCGCGGTGCTTGCGTTTGTGGGGATCACGTACTTTGAGGTGCTGCTGGGGGAGCTGGTACCGAAGTCGCTGGCGCTGCGGCGGGGCGAGCAGATGGCGGTCGCGGTGGCTGGGCCCATGCTCGCGTTTATGCGGCTGACGCGGCCGGCGGTGGTGCTTCTGAACCGGTCGGCGGCCCTGGTGCTGCGGTTGTTCAATACGCCTCCGGCACGAAACGGATCGGTACACTCGGCCGACGAGCTCAAGCTGATCGCGACCTCGGCGCGTGAGGGCGGGGTGCTGCCCGCGTTTCAGGAGCGGCTGATTCATCGCGCGGTGGAGGGCGGGGACGTTCCGGCGCGGGAGATCATGACGCCGCGGCAGCGCATTGTTTCGCTTCCGGCGACGATGCCGGTGGACGAGGCGAGCGCGCGGATTGTGGAGGACATGCACTCGCGCCTGCCGGTGTACGACCCGCTGCGGGGGCCGGAGGCGATTGTGGGCGGGGTGTACGCGAAAGACGTTGCCCGGCTGATGCACTTTCGCGCGGGGGTCGCGCAGCTGCAGGTGCGCTCAATAATGCGCGAGGTGCTGGTCGTGCCGGAGACCAAGCCGGTCTTGGACCTGCTGGTGGAGTTTCAAGAGCGGCGGCGGCACATGGCCATCGTAGTGGACGAGTTCGGGTCCACGGTGGGGCTGGTCACTGTGGAAGACGCGATCGAGCAGCTGATCGGCGAGGTGGAAGACGAGTACGACGTGGCCGCCGCGCCGCCTCTGCTGCCCGCGCCCAGCCAGACGCTGGTGCTGGAAGGCAGCCTAAACCTCCGCGACCTGGAAACCCAACTGCGCTGGACCCTGCCCCGGGATGGGGGCGTGGAAACACTGGCCGGTTTTGTGCTCACCCGGCTCGGGCACATTCCGCACGCGGGCGAGCGGGTGGAGTACGAGGGGCGGCGCTTGACCGTGGTCGAGATGCAAGGGCGCAGAATCGGCAAGGTACGGGTGGAGAATGTGCCGGAGGGGAAGACCTAAAACCGCCGGCGGGGAAAAGCTAAAACCGCCTGCGCGGCTGGCGGCCCCTTCGGGGCGGGTATTCGTTTTGTTTAACCGCCAACAATTGTGCTGCGTGCGACACTACCACCCATGACC
>CAXTRW010000304.1:0-2311 GCA_964246765.1 uncultured Acidobacteriaceae bacterium
AGCAGCACCCGCCCCATCAGCCGGCCGCGGCTGCAGCCGAGCGCCATCCGCAGCCCCCACTCCCGCATCCGCAGGTTCACGCCGTAGGAGAGCACCCCGTACACGCCGAGCGCCGTGAGCAGCAGCGCGGCAGCCGCGAAGCTCGCGACCAGCAGCGTTTGGAAGCGCTCGACCGCCAGCGCCCGGTTGGTCTCGACCCGCAGCGGCAGCAGCTCCGGGATCGCGACCTCCGGGTCTACCGACCAGATCGCCTGCCGGATCTCCGGCCCGGCCAGCCCCGAGCCCCGCACCAGAAACACCGGGCTGAACGGCGGGTAGTCCCAGAACGGGAGGTAAAACATGGGCACGTCGCGCCGGGGGTCGTTCAGCCGCGCGTCCGCAGCCACGCCAACCACTGTGTAGGCGCGGTCCCAGTGCTCCAGGGTGCGGCCGACTGGGTTCTCGCCGGGCCACGCAGCCCGGGCCGTCGCCTCCGAAACGATCGCCACTTGCGGATGCTCGCGGTCCACGGCGGAAAAGTCGCGTCCTGAAAGAATCGGAATCCCAAGCGTGGCGAAATAGCCGGGGGAGATCATGCGCAGGTTTGCTTCCGGAGTTCACCCTGCGGCAGCGGGTGATCGGGCCGTATTATGCCATCCACACTGCGGTCGCCCGTAAGCGGGAGAACGCTGGTTAGGGCAGCGGTTTGCGCTCCGGAGAGCGCCTGTAGCTTTGCGATGGTTCGCTCGATCATGCGGCTGCGCGCCAGGCTGGGCGCGTCGCCACCATCGCCGGTAAACGAACCGTCGCCCTGGTAGCGCGGGCTGCTCAGGTCGGCCTGCGCCACCGTTACTGGCGGGGACGCGAGGCCGCGTGCGCTGGTCAGCAAATGGCCAAACGATCGAGCCACCGTGCCAGTCACCGCGAGGAGTACGAGCGAGCAGGCGATTTCAGTCGTGAGCAGCGCGACGCGTGTCCGACCCGCACTGCGGGTCTCGCCAGCGCTGCGCGTTCCGTTGCCGAGGGCTCGCATCGGGTCGGCTTTCCCGGCGCGCCAGGCCGGCAGCGCGCCGAACAGAACCGACGACGCCAGCGAAAGCGCCCCGGCGGCGGCCAAAACCGGAAGATTGAGCCGCACCTGGTCCAAACGCGGCAGCTCCGCCGGGGCCAGCGCCACCAGCGCATGGACCCCCGCGTACGCAACCACCAGCGAAGCCGCCCCACCCAGGCAGGCGAGCAGGATGTTCTCCGCCAGCGCCTCCCGGACCAGTTCACCGCGAGACGCGCCCAGAGCCGCTCGCAGGGCCTGCTCGCCCGCCTGCCCGAGCGAACGCGCCAGCTGCAGGTTGGCCAGGTTCACGCAGCCCACCAGCAGCACGCCGCCCACGGCCAGCAGCAGCAAAATTAACGACCGGCTCACGCCGCCGGTAATCTCCTCTGAGAACGGCTCCATGACCACGCCCCAGTGAAGAGCGATGTGCGCAGCGGCGGCTTCGGCCTTTTCAAGTCCGTCGAATTCGGCCTGCGCTGCGGCGATCGAAACGCCGGGCCGAAGTCGGCCGAGCGCGAAGAAGTTATAGTCCTCCGTCTCGTCGCGCAACGCATAGGGTGGCAGCACGAGCGGCCTATAAATGCCATAAGCGCGGGCGTTGCTGGCCAGGTGACCCGGTATAAGGGAGATCGCGGGGAAACGAAATTCGCGCGGGAGCACGCCCACAATCGTGACGGGTGCTCCATCGACCCGGATCCGGCTGCCGACTGCCGCGCCTTGGGCATAGCGCTGCCACGCCGCCCAGCTCAGGATAGCCTTGCCATCGCGCCCGCGCGTGAACTCTCGGGCCTCAAAGCCGCGCCCCAGCACAGGCCCTTGCCCCAGCACACGGAAGAACGCGGGCGAAACATCTAGCCCAGCCAAGGTCTCCGGATGTCCGCTGCCCGAAGCGACGGTATACGAGCCCGGCTGCACCACCGCGGCGCTCTCAAGCGAGTGCGCGCGGGCGGCGATGTTCCGGTAGTGCATGTAGTTGACCGGGAGCAGCGGCGCGGTCGAGCTCATCTCGCGCACCGTCTCATGCCACACGGCCAGCTGGCCGCGCTGCTCAAAGCCGTACGGCTGCAGCAGCACGGCATAGACGACACTGAAAATCGCCGTGACGGCCCCGATCGCGAGCGCAAGCACCCCAATAACGGAAAGCGTGTAGCCCGGCGAGCGGCGCAGCCTGCGGGCGGCCTGGCGGAAAGCGGAAAAGCTAGGGAGCAGCGACATGGGCATGACCTCGAACGAATAGCTAACCCAGCAGCACGTTTCAGGCCAAACGGGGTGCAACATTGG
>CAXTRW010000304.1:2321-2647 GCA_964246765.1 uncultured Acidobacteriaceae bacterium
CCCGCCCAACGGGTGTGCAACTTGGGCGCCCATTCCCCGCCCCCGGCGGGGCCCGGGCGGCCAAAAGGGCCCCCCCCGCGTCCGATTCTGGACAGTTGCGGCGCGCGCACTTCACAGAAGCCCCGCGCCGGAAAGCGGGGCGAGCGCCCCGCCCGAGTCCGCGCGCGGCCTTGATGTCGGGCTACGCAAGTCTCACAGCGTTTCAACATCCACCGCGCTCTGCTTCACCGACTCGGGCAGCAGCGACTCCGCCGTAAGCGCGCCCACCCGGCGCAACCGCGGAAACCACAGCGCCCAAGCGCCCGTGACCGCGAGCGAGCCCACCC
>CAXTRW010000305.1:0-2633 GCA_964246765.1 uncultured Acidobacteriaceae bacterium
GCACCATGGCGCCGCGCCGGAGATGCCCGCCGACGAAGACGAGCTGCTGCACGCCCGCCGCCTGGTCGCCCAGCGCTGCCTCTACGGCGTCGACCGCAACCCCGTCGCCGTCGACCTGGCCAAGCTCTCGCTCTGGCTCGCCACCCTGGCCCGCGACCACGAGTTCACCTTCCTCGACCACGCCCTGCGCCACGGCGACTCGCTCGTCGGCTTCACCGCCCGCCAGATTGCCGCGTTCGACTGGGAGCCCGGCGCGACCCTCACGCTGGTCGAGGCCGAAGTGACCCGGCAGATCGTGCTGGCCGCCCGCTATCGCCGGTACATTCTCGACGCGCGCGACGACGTGGACTACGCCCGGCGCGCCGAGCAGCTGGGCAAGGCCGAGGAGTCGCAGCACATCGTGCGCGGCCTCGGCGACGCGCTGGTCTCCGCCCTCTTCGCCGGAATCAAGCCGAGGCTCCGGAGCAACCGCCGCAACGCGCTGCTCGCCGACGTGCTCGCAGCCTTCGGCACACGACCGGACGCACCCGCGGGCGTGCGCCTGGACCAGGCCGCCGCTTCACTCCGCTATCCCTTGGGAAGGTGTCATCCTGAGGAGCGCAGCGACGAAGGATCTGCTTTGCCCCCGCCTGTCGCCGAGAAACCCATCACCCCCTTCCACTGGGAGCTCGAGTTCCCCGAGGTCTTCGAGCTCAACTCGCAGCTGCGCCCCACCGGCGGCTTTGACGCGATCGTCGGCAACCCGCCGTTCGCGGGCAAAAACACTCTGATCGAGGGCTCCCCCGAGGGCTACATCGACTACCTCAAGCACCAGCACCCCGAATCCCACGGCAACGCCGACCTGGTCGCCCACTTCTTCCGCCGCGCCTACACGCTGCTCGCGCCTCAGGGCTGCTTCGGGCTCATCGCCACCAACACCATCGGCCAGGGCGACACCCGCTCCACCGGCCTGCGCTGGATCGCGCTCAACGGCGGCACCATCTACCGCGCCCACAAACGGCTCAAATGGCCGGGCGAGGCGGCCGTGGTGGTCAGCGTGGTCCATGTAGCCAAAGGCGGCCATCCGGGCCCCTACCTGCTGGGCGGCCGGGAGGTCCCCCGCATCACCGCGTACCTGTTCCACGCCGGAGGCAGCGAAGACCCCAAGCGCCTGGAAGAGAACGCGGGCAAGAGCTTCCAAGGCAGTATCGTGCTGGGCATGGGCTTCACCTTCGACGACACCGACACCCGGGGCGTCGCGTCCTCGCTGGCCGCGATGCGCGCCCTCATCGAGCGCGACCCGCGCAACGCCGAGCGCATCTTCCCCTACCTCGGCGGCGAAGAGGTCAACAACAGCCCCACCCACGCCCACCACCGCTACGTGATCAACTTCGAGGACTTCCCGTTGGGCCGCATGGCGGACGGCGAGAGCTGGTTCGGGCTCACCGACGAGTGCAAGCGCAGACAGCTGCGCGAAGGCATTGTCGCGCCCGACTACCCCGGCCCCGTCGCGGAAGACTGGCCGGATTTGCTCGCGATCGTGCGCGAGCGGGTCAAGCCGGAGCGGGCGACTCAGAAGCGCGAAGCTCTTCGGAACAGGTGGTGGCACTATGCGGAAAAACGCCCCGGTTTAGTTCGGGCGAAAGGTGGACTTATTCGTCTTCTGCTGACGCCGCAAACGAGCAGTCATAGGCTGTTCTGTTTTGCCTCGAACAACCAAGTGTTCGATAAGCAGCTGGCACTTTTCATGACGGAGTCTTGGGCCTCGTGCGCTGTATTGTCTTCGAGGCCCCACGAGTTATGGTCCGCATTTTCGGGTTCCACTTTTGAGGACCGTTCTCTCTATGCCCTTTCCGACTGCTTCGAGACCTTCCCCTTCCCCGAGCACTACGAAGCGAACGAAGCCCTGGAGCAGGCAGGCCGCGCCTACTACGAGTTCCGCGCCGCGCTCATGGTCCGCAACAACGAAGGCCTCACCAAAACCTACAACCGCTTCCACCGCCCCGACGAGTACGCGCCCGAGATCGCCGAACTGCGCCGCCTCCACGCCGCCATGGACCGCGCCGTGCTCGCGGCCTACGGCTGGCACGACCTCCTCGCCGACAACGGCCCCGCCTGCGACTTTTTCCCCGAGTTCGATTCCGAGGCCGAAGACGACGAGGACGCGCCGGCGAAAGGACGCGCGAAGCAGCGGAAGCACCGCTACCGCTGGCCCGACGAGGTCCACGACGAAGTGCTCGCCCGCCTCCTGGCCCTGAACCGCGAACGCGCCGGCGCGCACACCAAGGTAACCGAGGACGCCGAAGAAGACGCCGCGGAGCCGCCCGCAAAGCCCGCCCCTCGGCTAAGATCGTCTGCGAAGAAAGGAAAACCTACCGGCCCACCCGCCTCACTCCCGTTCGAAGAGAACTAGGAAGGTCTGAACAAGTGCGAAACCAGTTGTCATCCTGAGGAGCGCAGCGACGAAGGACCTGCTTTTACTGCACCTCGGAGTAAAGCAGGTTCTTCGCTCCGCTCAGAATGACAGCTGTTCAAAGTTTCCTTAAAGCTCACGACCGCCCTTAAAACCGCACACCGCAAGAACACGGCTCCTCAAACGCCGAAAGGAACCAATGACGGAAGCGCCGGCAGCAGAAATCACCTCAGCCTTCGTC
>CAXTRW010000306.1:0-2626 GCA_964246765.1 uncultured Acidobacteriaceae bacterium
ACCCTCCACCCTGCCCTCCCACCACGGAACCTCATGCTTGTGCGCCTCCCAGAACGCGAGCGAGCGCGCCGCCCAGCGCATTGTCAGCTCCAGCGAAGCGCGGGCGCGGCTCTCGTCCGCCGGGTACTCCAGGCATTCGTCGAACGCCATGGCGATGTCGGACCCGAGCGCCAGCTGCACGGCCATCGAATGCTCGGGGCTGAACAGGTGCTTCGAGCCGTCGAGGTGCGACGAGAAGCGCACGCCCTCCTCGGTGATTTTGCGCAAATCGGCCAGCGAAAACACCTGGTATCCGCCGGAATCGGTCAGAATCGGCCGGCCCCAGCTCATAAACCGGTGCAGCCCGCCCATCCGCCGGATCGCTTCGTGCCCCGGTCGCAGGTATAGATGATAGGTATTGCCGAGGATGATCCCGGCCCCCGTCTGCTCGCCGGCGGCTTCCGCCTCGTACCTCCCCAGCGACTCCAAAACGTCCTGGGGCACGGCTTTCACTGTTGCCGCCGTGCCTACCGGCATAAATGCCGGGGTTAAAACCACGCCATGCGGCAGACAAAGCCGGCCCATCCGGCCGCCCTCCGAACCGGCGGCAAGCACTCGAAACTGCAGAGACATTCCACGAGTGTAGCGGCTGCCGCGGCCCCTCTGGTACACTCAGGACTGCGCCGAGGCAGCCCGTCCAGGAACCGCCATCCTAAGCGAGCGCAAAACCGTCGGGGAGTGGCTCAGCCTGGTAGAGCACCTGGTTCGGGACCAGGGGGTCGGAGGTTCGAATCCTCTCTCCCCGACCATTTTCTCGGCGATCCAGCTGTGGTTTCCGGCCTCGACACTCACCTCCTATATGCCACATGCTGAGTGCTGGGCCATGCCCACCACGGCGGGCTGGGTAGGAAAGCGGTCCGCACGCCCGTCATCCGCAACGCGGACCGCTTCGTTCTGTACCCATTCCGGGTCGAATCGAATCCGTACTTTCTCGCCTCGCACAGCGGAAGCGTTGCGAAGGAGAGTTCGGCCTCGCAGTTAAAACGTCCTTGACACGCCCGCTGCCGCCGTCTAGCCTTGCCCCGCCACCACTCCCTGTGGCACGAGGCTTCTCTACCATGCAATCGCTCCGCGCCTGCACCCTGCTCTTCTCCGTCGCCGCCCTTCTCACCTCCGGCGCCCAAGCCCAATCCGCACGGCAGCCTCAACCGCTGCCCCGCGACGGCAAAATTCTCGCCGGCTACTTCGAGGAGTGGAGCATCTACTACGCCCACTACAATCTCGCCGACCTTGAGAGCAAAGGCTCAGCCGCGAAGCTCACCCATCTCATGTACGCGTTCGGCGGCCTCAAGGCCAGCGCCTCAGCCCCCGCAACCGACAGCTGCGTCATCGCCGACTCCTGGGCCGACTACCAGAGCCCCTACCTGCCCCCCGTCGCCGGAATCCCAGACACCGCGCCCCTGTACGGCAACTTCGCCGAACTACTCAAGCTCAAAAAGCTCCATCCGGCGCTCAAAACCGTCATCTCGCTCGGCGGCGGCAACGCGGCCGCGGCGCAAGCCTTCAGTACCGCCGCCGCGACCGAGACCGGCCGCAAAGCCCTCGCCGCCTCCTGCATCGACACCTTTATCGCGGGCAATGTCGCCGGCAACGGCTCGGTCGTGGCCGCGGGCCTTTTCGACGGAATCGATATCGACTGGGAATACCCCACCGCCGCCGATACCGCGAACTTCACCCTGCTGCTCCGCGAGTTCCGCACGCAGCTGGACGCCATGAGCGCGAAAACCGGCCGCTCCTACTCCCTCAACTTCAACGGCCCCGCCGGCTCGCAAAACTATAAAAATATCGACCTCGCCGCAGCCGCCAAGGAGGTCGACTTCATCACCATGGACGGCTACGACTACGCCGGTCCCTGGGAAACCGCCACCAACGAAGGCTCCCCCCTGTTCGACTCCCCGCAAAACCCGCAGTTCGGCCAGGGCCTCGCCATCGATAACACCCTGCTCGCCTACCTCCACGCCGGCGTCCCCGCCTCCAAGTTCCTCCTCGGCATCCCGCTCTACGGCCCGGGCTGGACCGGAGTCCCCAATGTGGACAACGGCCTCTACCAAACCTCAACCGCGCCCGCGCCGGTGCTGCTCGCCGACGGCACCGGCCGCTGCACCGACCTTTCCGGCAACACCCCCGGGTGCGACCCGCTGCTGACCCCCGGCGACGCGGCCTTCGCCACCCTGTCCAAGCTTTCCGCCCAGGGTTACGAAACCAATTTCGACTTCAACCGGCTCGCGGCGTCCCTGTACAACCCCGTGTCCCGCACCTTCTACACCTACGACGACCCGGGCACCGCCTTCCTCAAGGCCCTATACGTCGACTTCCGCGCCCCAGGCGGTCTCGCCGGCGCCTTCGTCTGGGCGCTCAAGGACGACGACGCCCAAGGAACCATGGTCAATACCATCGCCGCGGGCCTGGGCCGCTGAGGCAGTTCTCCTTTGACAACAAACAGACCGGGTGCCCCACGCCTCGCTTCTGAGACGTGGGTCCTCCTGGGCGGCAGCCCAGGACCGCACTTCGGACCGCAACCCCGAACCCTAAGGCAGCTCTCCCGGACGCACCACCACCCGCTCCTCAGCCTCCGCCAGCTCCGCCC
>CAXTRW010000307.1:0-2164 GCA_964246765.1 uncultured Acidobacteriaceae bacterium
CCGCGAAACCCGGCGGCGGCTCGACTCGGCCGGGCTCGGACGAGTCCAAATTGTAGCCACCGGCAACCTCGACGAGCGCTCCATCGCCGCGCTGCTCGACACGGGCGCGCCGATCGATTCCTTCGGGGTCGGCACCGCGATTTCGACCTCGCAGGACCACCCCGCGCTCAATGCTGTCTACAAGCTTGTACACATCGAAGGCCCAGGCATCGCCCCAGGCACGGAGGGCCGCGCCAAACGCAGCAAGAACAAGGAAACGGAGCCGGGTAAGAAGCAGGTCTGGCGCACCCCGGACGGGCAGGACACGGTCGCGGTCGAAGGAACCGAGCCCCACCCGCCCGGAGAACCTCTGCTGGCGCGCGTCTTGCCGTAAAGCGCCAAGGCCGTTTCTCTAATGCCGGACAGTCCAAAACCGCCCTCCCGGTCATCGTTACGGGTGCCCTACGTCTCGACTTCAAGACGTGGGTCCTCGTGAACGAACGCTCACAACCGCCCTTGCAACTGCGCACCCTTTCGCAAACAGCTCTATCGCAGCCGGTCCAGCGTCGCCCCGTCCCGGTCGCCGCCGAAATACTTCCTCAGCGCTTGAGCAAAAACGCCCTCTTCAATCTCGCCGAACAGCGTCATCGACGAGTGAAACTTCATGTCGTCCGGATAGGGAAAAACCTGCCCAACCTGCCTGCCCTCAAGCTCCACAACCACCGCTGCAAGCTCGCGCAGGCGCGGCCCCAGCACGGGATGCGCCAGGTAGGCTTCGGCCTCCGCGCGCGAACCGATCGCATAGCGGACCGCCGTCGGGCTCGACCCCAGCCACGCGATCTGCGGAAACATGAACCACATCCAGTGCGTACGCTTTTGCCCGGAGCGCAGCTCTTCCCGCGCCTGCGCGAACACTCCGGCCTGCGCCTCGGTAAACCGTCGGAGATCGAATTGGTCTGCATCCATCACGCTTTTGGGATGCCCGGCCCACTCGCGGAAGCCGCCCGGCAGGCAACACGGGCGCGGCCTCATCTAAAATGGCTCAATCGCCGCCCATCGAGGATCCCGTTTGCCCAGCACGCCGCCCTCCCCCTCCGAAACAGCTTCACAAGCTCCCGCCACGCCGCTCGACCTCCTCTGCTTCAGCCATCTGCGTTGGCACTTCGTCACCCAGCGTCCGCAGCATCTGCTCACTCGCTGCGCCCGCGACCGCCGCGTCTTCTTTTGGGAGGAGCCGGTGTTCGACGGGGCCGGAGCGGGCTCGCTCGAAGTGATGCGGGAAGCGCTGCCCGACGGCGGCCGTTTATGGGTGCTGCGGCCTCATCTGCCGCCCTCCAGCGCCAGCCTGCCCGAAAAAGACGCTCTCCAACGCGAGCTGCTGGCCAAGTTTCTCCAGGAATTCGCGATCGGGCGCTACGTGTGCTGGTATTACACTCCGATGGCCCTCGGGTTCACCGGCGAATTGACACCCGAGGTCACGGTGTACGACTGCATGGATGAGCTGAGCGGCTTTCTGGGCGCGCCGCCCGAACTGCGCGAGCGTGAGGGGCAGCTGTTCGAGCGCGCCGACGTGGTCTTCACCGGCGGTATGAGTCTGTACCAGGCCAAGCGCGCCCAGCACCGCAACGTCCACGCATTCCCGAGCTCTATCGACGTCGCCCACTTCCGCCTGGCCGCCGGCGCACTGGCCGATCCGCCGGACCAGGCCGGGATTCCCCATCCCCGCGCCGGCTTTTACGGCGTGCTCGACGAGCGCTTCGACATTGCACTCATGGAAGAAGTCGCCCGTCTCCGCCCTGGAATCCATTTTGTGCTCATCGGCCCGGTGGTCAAGATCGACCCTGCCGCCCTGCCCGCGGGCGCAAACCTGCACTACCTGGGCGGGAAAACCTATGCCGAACTGCCCGCCTACCTTGCCAACTGGGACGTGGCGACGCTGCCCTTCGCGCTGAACGAGTCCACCCGCTTCATCTCCCCGACCAAGACCCCCGAGTACCTCGCCGCAGGCAAGCCGGTCGTCTCCACGCCCATCCACGACGTGGTCAGCGACTACGGCGACGAGGGTCTGGTCGCCATAGCCCGAGACGCGAAAACGTTCGCGGCCGCGCTCGACGCCGCTCTCCAGCCGCCCACCCCCCAGTGGCGCGCCGCCGTCGAAGGGAAGCTCGCCGCCAACTCCTGGGAC
>CAXTRW010000307.1:2235-2586 GCA_964246765.1 uncultured Acidobacteriaceae bacterium
CGCGGACCCAGCCCGCCAACCCGGAAAACGACGCAAACGAGGAGCTTCCCCCGCCGGTATAAGCCCTACGTGGCGAGCAAACCCATCCCCGCCTATAATCAGATATGGCGTTTGGGCAACCCCTTCCCGCGCAACCTGAATCGCCCCGCCGGGCACCGCTCGCGCCCGCAAAAAAATCCTCTGCCGCCTACTCCCCCGAAGCCCTCGCCAGCTACGACGCGGACACCGCCGCCCTCACCACCCCCCGCTTCGAACGCCTGATCGCGCCCGTCCCCCACCACCGCCCCCCCCCCGACCCCGCCATCATCCGCCGCGCCGGGGAGGTCTGCCTCCGCCCCCCCCCCGGCCCGC
>CAXTRW010000308.1:0-2534 GCA_964246765.1 uncultured Acidobacteriaceae bacterium
GTTCTGGATCTTGCGCAGAACCTCTTCATAGACGCCCATTTGCTTGTAGGCGCCGGAGTCTGCGGAGATGCCGCCGGCGCGGACGCTGGTCGGCAGAAAACCGCCCGCGAGGACGATGAGAGCGACGGCGACGGAGAGACCGAACAAGGAGCGCTGGAAACGTTTCGACATAGGGGGGCAGAACCTGCGTTTGATGATACTCCCTCTAAACCCGAGAACCGCCTGCACGGCCGGCGCTCCCTTCGTGCCGGTTCCGTTTGAGAAGATAAGCGCTTTCGCCGGTCGCGGCCTGCCCTGCGCGCGACCGCATCTTAACCGGAAAGTACACAGCAATTTCCCAGGAGCCAAACGATGAAAGCAGTGGTCTATCACGGAGTGGGCGACGTCCGTTTGGACAACGTCGCGATGCTGAAGCTGAAAACTCCCGAGGACGCGATTGTGCGGATTACCGCCAGCGCAATCTGCGGGACGGACCTCCATTTTGTGCGCGGAACCGTGCCGGGCATGAAGCCGGGGACGGTGCTGGGCCATGAAGGCCTGGGCGTGGTCGAGGAAGTCGGCAAAAATGTCCGCAATTTCCGGCGCGGCGACCGGGTGATTATTCCCTCGACCGTGGGCTGCGGGACATGCAATTACTGCCGGGCCGGATATTTTTCTCAGTGCAACAATGTGAACCCGGCGGGGCCGCTGGGCGGGACGGTATTCTTCGGCGGTCCGGAGTCGAACGGCGGCTTGGATGGATTGCAGGCCGAGTATGCGCGGATTCCGTACGCGGCGATCACGCTGATGAAGCTCCCAGAAGAGGTCGACGACGACAACGCGATCCTGATGAGCGATATTCTGCCGACCTCATACATGGCGGCGGTGATGGCGGAGATCAAACCGTCGAACTCGGTGGCGATCTTCGGCTGCGGGCCAGTGGGGCAGCTGGCGATTGCCTGCGCGCAATTCCTGAGCGCGGGGCGGGTATTTGCGATCGACGGGGTGCCCTCGCGGTTGGACCTGGCGCGCGAGCACGGAGCGGAAACGATCAACTACAACGAGGAAGATCCGGTCAAGACCCTGCGCGAACTCACCGGCGGTTCGGGCCCGGATCGGGTTATCGATGCGGTCGGGATCGACGCCGGCGCGGCGACGAGCGGCCCTGCGAAGCCGAGCCGGTCGGAGGCGAAGGACTTTGAACGCGAGCTCGACCTGGTTGTGCCCAAAGGGAGCAAGAAGTACCCGACCGGCGGCGCGCCCTCGCAGGCTTTGCAGTGGAGCGTGGAATCGGTGGCCAAGGGTGGGACTGTGTCAGTCATCGGCGTGTATCCGCTGACCATGAAGACCTTCCCCATCGGCATGATGATGAACAAGAATTTGACGGTGCGCGGGGGCAACTGCGACCACCGGCGGTACCTGCCGGAGCTGATCGAGGTGGTGCGGTCGGGGCAGATCAAGCCGGCGGAGTGGATCACGCAGACCGAGCCGATGCAATCGGCGATTGACGCGTATCAGCGGTTTGCGTCGCACCAGCCGGGGTGGGTCAAGGTGAAGCTGGAGCCGGGGAGTCTGGCACGGGTGGCCTAAAGCAGAATCACGGGTACTATGCCCAGCGGGGTCGATCAGGTGATGCCGTTCGTTACAGAACGGCATCGTGGACGGATGTGATTTCGGGTACACCTACCGTGATTCGGCTCTAGATTGCAGGGAACCCCCGTCTGCAACGCGAGGCGTGGGGCACCCGCATTTACTCCCTCCCCCACTGCTCCCGTTTACGCGAAACGCGTCCACCCGCCACGAGGTGACCGCCGGCCGCGCAGGCGGTTTCGCTTTTTATCTCAGTGAGTCACAGGGCCGACCTGATCGATGCGCCACACCGGACCGTCGACGTAGAGCTGGCCTTCTTCGCGGACGAAAGCGGGCGCGACGCCCTCCAGGATAAGGATGTGGTAGTCCTTCGGCTGCTTGCCGATAAGGGGCGCCACCACCCCGGCGAGGCCGCCGATTTCGACTTTGGCGAGGAACTCCCGTGCCTGCCGGCGGCCGCCGCCGACCCGGAACGGCACCATCCCTTGCGGGGTGACGTCAATATGAATTACGCGCGCGCCGTGATAGTCCGCCACGTAGGAAAGAGTTGTTCTCGGGTCTTTGTCGCTGATATTCGTGAGCAACGTAAGGATGTAACCGTTCGCGAGATCGGGCGGCAGGTCCATGTGCTGGGTCTTAGCTTTGCCATCCTCGCGCGTGATCACGGTGCCGCTGGGCACGTCGATACTCATGTCCAGAGGCTTGGGGTAGCTGGGCCCGCGCTGGATATGGCGGTCGCTGACCAGACGAAACGCGCCTTCCTGCATAAACACCGCGCGCTCGTCGTCGAGCGAACCGTCGCGGAAGTGAAAGGTGAGCCGGGAGTTGACGCGCTTGCCCCGGACCGTCTGGATCAGGTCGCCGGCTGCGAGATCTTTGCCGTCCATGGTGCGGAGCATCAGGAAGCCGTGGGTTGTGCCCTGCGGGTAGCGGACCGGGATGGGGTCGGCGCGGAGCAGGCCGGG
>CAXTRW010000309.1:0-2529 GCA_964246765.1 uncultured Acidobacteriaceae bacterium
GTGGAGGGTGGAGGGTGGAGGGTATGCGGTCGCTACTCACGGCGCATTTGGGTTGCTTACCCTCCACCTTTAGCGTGCGCGGACTTGGTTTTCTCCTCCCTTTACCCTTCACCCTTTACCCTTTCCTTATGCGACATACATTTCTTCTCTGGGCGGCGGTTTTCTGCGCGCCTGCGGGCTGGGCGCAGACGCCGGCCGATGGCAATGTGAGCGACCCGCAGGCGGTTGCGCTGATGGGGAAGATGGTGGCGGCGCTGGGTGGGGCGAAGTGGCTCGGGATACATAATGTGATGGAACAGGGGCGCACTTCGGGTTTTTACCAGGGCAAGCCGACGGGGGCGATTGGGGATTTTCGTTCGCTGCGCACGGTGCCGGCGTCGGCCGCGGACCCGGGGCTGCAGCGGGTGGAGTTCGGCAAGAAGGGCGATGTGGTGACCATCCTGCTCAAGGACGCGGAGTGGGAGGTGACCTATCGGGGGAAGCGGGAGGTTCCGGCGGCGGAGTATTTGTACACTTTTCGGCGGAGGGACCACTCGCTGGACGAGGCGGTGCGGGTGTGGTGGCATGCGCCGGGGACGGTGCTGTTCTATGGCGGGCAGAAGATGGCGGAGCGGCAGCTGGTGGATGAGGTCACGCTGCTGGACAAGGAGAACGACAACATCACGCTGCAGATGGATGCGGACTCGCACCTGCCGGTGCGGGTCGCGTTTACCTGGCGCGACCCTGTGTACAAGGACAAGAACGAGGACGCGGAGGAGTTCGCGGATTACCACCCGGTCGAGGGGATCCAGACGGCTCTGAATGAAAGCTACTACCACAATGGGGATATGACTTCGCAGCGGTATTTGACGCGAGTGGAGTACAACGTGGATGCGCCGGCGGATGCGTTCGATGTGGATGCGGCGGTGCGGAAGATCAAACGCTGAAACCGCCTGCGCGGCTGGCGGCCCCTTCGGGGCGGGTATTTGTTGTTTCTTGGTCAACTAGCGCTGGGCGGTGTGGATTTCCTGGGACAGCGCCATCAGGTTGACCGGCTCCACGCGGATGATGCCGCCGCGCGGGCTGTCAATATCCGCGATCAGGAAAAACGATACCGCGATCAGCAGCGGCAGCACCCACAAGAGCAGGCCGCCATCGCGTGAGCGCCGGGTCGCATAGCCGACCAGCCCATTGGCGAACAGCGCGATCAGGATCATCAGCGCCCAGGCAGTGGTGGGGATCCGATTCCACCAGGAAAACTGGGTGTAGCCCTGGCTGTTCAGCACATCGTTCATACCGGAGGCGACCAGCGCCATCACGGGCGTGGGCTGCGCCACCGCGGCCGGGCGTACGGCGTTCCAAAGCTGCGATTGAAGTTGGACGGTTGCGCCATCGACCGCGGCCAGCTTTGAACCGTAATCCAGGCGGAAAAAGGCGATGCGGTGGTCGAGGTAGGGGAGCAGCAGACGCTTCACAGCGGCCTCCTGCGCGGGCGGGAGCAGCCCGGCCCGCACCCATTCGGTCCCGATAGCATTGGCCTCGCCTTCTTCAAACAGCTTGCGCTGGTCGTAGCGGTTGGTGGCCATTGAAAAAGTGAACCCGATGATGAGCCCCAGCAGGGTCAGGGTGGCCGGGACGACCAGGTTCAGGTTTTCCGCGCCTTCTTTTTCCTCGCTGTGAAACCGGGAGCGCAGCCACGAGCCCAGGCGGGCCATGCCCCACATGGCAGCGAGGCAGCAAAGGCAAAGAAGGCGGGGGTGATTCACCATGTATTCCATCCTTCCACGTATACGGCAAGAACCCGCCATGAAGTGGCCGCCGGCCGCACGCCGCTTCATTCGAAGGCGTAGTAGGCGGTCTTAGTAGTTGTTCGCCAGCGCCTGAACCAGCGTGTCGAGCAGCGCGCGCGAGCCCGGCCCGGCGTAGTCGTTGGACAGGATGGAGAAGACGAGGGCGCGGCCGGAGTTCGCGGTGAGGAAGCCGGAGAGGGCGTCGACCTCGCCGAGGGTTCCGGTTTTGGCCTGGACGCGGCCGCGCAGGGCCGGGAGCCGGGCGGCGAGGGAGCCGTCGATTCCGGCGATGGGGAGCGACGATCGCAGGACGGGGCCCCAGGGCTGGGTCGCGCTGTAGCGCAAGAGCGTGGTGAGCGAGCGCGGGGTGAGGAGGTCTTTGGTGGACAGGCCGGAGCCGTCGTAGAGGAGGAAGTCGTCGGGCTGGACTCCGGCCTGGGTGGTGGCCCAGGCGCGGACGGCGCGGGCGCCCTCTGGGCCTGAGCCGTCGGCGCCCTCGGCGCGGCCCAGCAGGCGCAGGAGCAGCTCGGCGTGGAGGTTTTGCGAGACTTTGTTGATGACGGTCACGATGTCGCCTAGCGGTGGCCCCTGGCGGGTCGCGACGATGCGCCCGGCTGGGGCTTGTTGGAGCGAAACGGCGCCGGGCGGGAGCGTGCGCAGGACCAGCGGCTGGTGGGTTTCAGCGGTGAAGGCTTGGGTGTCGTCCGGCGGGCGGTGCGCGACGGTAACGGTGCCGGTGACCGCGACGCCGGCGGTGAGG
>CAXTRW010000310.1:0-2451 GCA_964246765.1 uncultured Acidobacteriaceae bacterium
CCCCCAGCGCCCAACCCACCACCGCGCCGCTCACTTTTGTCTTGCGGGCGCGCCGCTCGACCTCGCCGCGGACCTTCTCGAATACCCTCGGAACCGCCACCACCAGCGTCGGCTGCACAGTTTTGAGGGCGCCCATCAGCTTGTCCATGGACGGCACATACGCGATGGAGAAGCCGAGCGAGTACAGGGCGTAGTCGACGTGGCGGGCGGTGACGTGCGAGAGCGGAAGAAAAGAAACGGTGCGCTGGGGGCCCTCAAAGCGGAACTCGCGAAGCGAGTAGCTGACGTTGGACGCCATGTTGCCATGGGTGAGCATCACGCCTTTGGGCTCGCCGGTGGTGCCGGAGGTGTAAATGATGGAGGCGAGGTCCTCAGGCGCGACCGCCCGGGCTTCGGCGTCGAAAGCTTGATCCCGGCTCGGCTCGCCCTCGACCAGGGAAGCAAACGGAATGGCACCCTCGCCGGCTGCCTCCGCCTCCATGACAATGACGTGCTCAAGCGCGGTTTGGGCGCGGATGTCGAGAACTTTGCGAAGCTGCGCGGCGGTGGAAACGACCACGGCGCGCGCGCCGGAGTGCGCGAGCAGCTCCCCGATCTGTGGGGCCTGGAGAGTTGGGAACAGGGGCACGTCGACCAGGCCGGAAGCGAGCGCGGCAAAGTCGGTCACGGCCCACTCCCAGCGGTTTTCACTGATCAGCGCGATGCGGTCGCCCTTGCGGAGGCCCAAGCGCGCGAGCGATGCGGCGAGGGCGCGCACCCGCGCGTAGAGCTCCGCGGCGCTGGTCTGGCCCCATGTGCCGTCCTTGGATTCGGTGCGAATGACGTTCGCTGAACCCCGGTCAACCACGGAAAGAAAGATATCGTTGAGGGTCCGGTACTCGGGGGCGTTCGGGATCGGCATACGGGATTAGGTTAAACGAAGGGAGACGGAGCCCGCAGCGTCATTTTTCGGGTAAGGTATGGCTGTGGTGGAGCGCGAGGAGACGCATGCAGGCCGAATACCACTTGACTTTCAAAGATTACAAAAACGCAAACAAGCTGTGGCAGAAGAACAAGCGGTTCGGTGTCGCGCGCTATGTTCTTGCACACTACGTTTTTGCCGCGTTCGTCGTCCTGGGCTGGCTTTACATTTGGAGAAATTCTTTCCACGGCACGTCCGGTAAAGTGATCGAGCTCCTGATTTTGCTTGTGGCGGTCTTTGGGCTTCTCCCATGGCTTCGAGAGCTGACGCTCCGCCGCCGCTTCCGGACTTTTTTCCCCGCGGGCACCTCCACTGCTGCGACGTTTGCATTCGATTCGGGAGGCTTTGTCAAAGCTGTTCCGGGCAGCTCGGAAGCTCGCGTCCAGTGGGCAGCGCTGGTCGGCTATGCGGAAGACGAGAAGGGCGCAATCCTGCTCCTCACCAAGATCTCTTTCTTTATTCTGCCGAAGCGAGCTTTATCCCAGGACGAATGGGCGGATCTGCGCGCCAAAGCACAGGGCGAGCTACAACAGCGGGCGGACTCTCGTCTTCGACCTTCCTAGGAGCATCCACTCAGCTCACGCTTGCGGGCAGGGGATGAGCCGGACCAGCCTCGGACTAAGCTCGTCCCAGTCGGCCAGCAGCCAGGCCGCGCGGGTGCTTGCGGTTTTCTCCCGGTGCAGCGCGACCAGGCTGCGAGCGGACGCCTGCGCGTCGGAATCGAGTGCGGCGAAAGGCTGAGGTGTGAGAAACGACGCGTGATAGCGCCCGTCCTGTAGGAACCGGCCGTCTTCGTCGAAGACCCAAGCCGTGCCGCCGGTCATGCCCGCGCCGAAGTTCATGCCCGTGCGGCCGAGGACCAAGACCGTGCCGCCGGTCATATACTCGCACCCGTGGTCGCCCACGCCCTCGACTACCGCCAGCGCGCCCGAGTTGCGCACGGCGAAGCGCTCGCCCGCGCGGCCCGCGGCGAACAGCGAGCCTGACGTCGCGCCGTACAGTGCGACATTGCCGAGGATGACGTGGAGCTCGCTTTCACGCGCAGCCCGGCCCTGGCCGCGCAGGATGATCTCGCCGCCGGACAGGCCTTTAGCCACGAAATCGTTCGCCAGGCCTTCAAGAACGAGCGACATGCCCTTTACGGCGAAAGCGCCGAAGCTTTGGCCGGCGACGCCGGTGAGCTCGAAGCGGAGGGTAGAGGGTAGAGGGTGGAGGGTGGAGGAAGCTTGTCGGAGGGCCAGCTCTCCGGCAAGGCGCGCGCCCAGAGTGCGCGCTTTGTTGGAGACCGTGCCGCGCCAGGTGTAGTTTTCCCCGGCGGCGTAGGCGGCCAGGGCGGGCGCGATCCAGGCGTCGTCGAGCGGCCGCGCGTCTTCAAGGCCGGACGCGGCTTCCGGGCGGGCGGTGCGGCGGCCCTGCCAGCGGCGGGCGCCGCGCGCGGGGGCGGCGAGCATAGGGGCGAGGTCGGGGCCTCCGGCCGGGCGCGCGGGGTG
>CAXTRW010000311.1:0-2433 GCA_964246765.1 uncultured Acidobacteriaceae bacterium
ACCACCCAGGAGGAGATCGGGCTGCGGGGGGCGAAGACCGCGGCGGACGTGGTGAAACCGGACATTGGGCTGGCGATTGAAGGCGGGATTACGGGCGATGTGTACCTGGGCCATCCGGAGGAGACGCAAGTGAAGCTGGGGGCGGGGCCAGGGATTTTTCTGTACGACACGAGCGCGCTGCCCAACCGCAAGCTGGTCGCGCTGGTTCGCAAAACGGCGCGGGAGAAGGGGATCCCGCTTCAGCTTGACCTGGTGCAGGGCTATGGGGACGATTCGTCGGCGATCCAGGAAAGCTCGGGCGGGGTGCCTACGCTGAACTTTGTGGTGCCGGTGCGGTATACGCACGCGCACAACGGGATTGTGAACCGGGGGGATTTCGATCGGATGGTGGACCTGATGGTCGCGGTGCTGCAGGGGCTGGATGCGAAGACGGTTGGGGAGCTGCGGGACTTCGCGCCGGCCGGGCAGTAGCTCAGTCGAGTTCGGCCAGGATGTCGGCGAACGGGATTGTGACGTTGCGGAGCAGGATTATTTTCGCGCTCTCGAGTTTGCCCGTCTTGAACCGGAGAAGGCTGTTGTCGACGGGATCGATGACGTAGATCGCAGGGACGCCCATTGCTTCAAAGTCGGCGAGGCGAACCTTAAGCCGAGGAAGCCGGTCGTCGGGGCTGAGGATTTCGATAGCGATGAGCGGCGGGGCGGTAGCGATTCGTTCATCGGGAAGGCCAGCGTCCAGAATGGCGACGTCGGGCACTCGGTAGCGGCGCTCCCCGGTTTGGGTGCGCATTTCAGGACGAACCCTGATGCCCCACTCCCGCCTGCGAACCCGCAGAAACATGACCAGTGTGGCTTGCCATTCCGAATGTGGCCCATCTCCCATCGGGCGCTCCTCGACGACGCCGTCGACATACTCGGCATCCGGCTCATAGGTGGTGCGAAGATACTCTTCGACGGAAACCTGCGTAGTCGCCATGGGGCCCTCCCCTCTTGCGAATAGCTTACCGCAGCCGCCCGGGGCTGGGCTTGCTTGCGGTGAGGCGTACGCCCATGCCGTTGAGCAGGCTGCGGGCTTGGGCACCCTCGGGCGAGGTGGGGTAGCGCTGGACCAGCGCGCGGAGATCGCGGAGGCCGGCGTCGTGTTGGGAGCTGGCAAGCTCGGCCTCGCCTTTGCGCAGCTGCGCGGCGGGGGCTTTGGGGCTGCCGGCGTACTGCTCCAGGACTATGTCGTAGTTGCGGATGGCGGCCGGGTATAGGCCTTGGCGGTAGGCGACCTCGCCCAGGTAAAAGGACGCGCTGCCGGCCAGGTCGGTTTGCGGGTAGTACTTCACCACGTCGGCGAACTCGCTGGTGGCCAGGTCGTATTTGGCGCTGTTGTAGTCGCGCGTGGCGCTCTGGTACAGCTGCTCGGCCGGCGGCGCTTGGGCTTGCGGGCCGGCGGCGGGCGCGCCGGGCTGCGGGGCGGTCTGATTCGGCCCGGTGAGCGGAACGCTGGTTCCGGGGACGGCTGGGCCGTTTTGCGCGGGCGGGGCGCCCGTCGCCGGCGCAGATGAGCTCGCGGGCGGGGCGTTCACGTTTTGCATCTGGCCCTGGATGCCGTTGAGGGTTGTGTCGATCCGGCTGAGGCGGGTTTTCAGCTCATCGACGGAGTCGTTCAGGCTTTGAATCTGGCCTGACAGCTGGTTGTTCTGGCCCTCTGCGTCCACTTTTGCCTGCAGCGCTGTCATCTGCTGCGTGATCTTGGTGATGTTGTCGTTGGACTGTTCGATCAGGTGCTGCAGTACGCCGAGCTGCTCGGAGTTCGACCGCTGCAGCGCCTGCAGCATGTCTTGGAGCGACTGCACCTGGGTTTGCAGCTGGATGATTTCCTTGGAAGCAGCGTGCGCGGGCCGCGCGGGCACAAACAGTGCAAGCCCGAGAAGGACGGAGGCCGGAATCAGTGTTTTCCGCATGGAGCGGCTCCTTAATAAGGCACAATCGGGTGCGGTTTGCTCTGAGCCGGCGGTTCCGGAGTGATGGCCTGAAAACGTCGCCCAACCCACTTTTATCAGATGATACCAACCGGCAAAGTCGCGCCCGGGTGAGGGGGAATGCTCTGCATCCCAACCTGAAAAACCAGGAGGGTTTGATGTCCAAGGAAGAATACGCATCGCAACCGGCGCTCGGAATGCCGCGGCCGACCAGGATTGTGCTCGTAGTTTTGGCCAGCGTCAGTGTTTCGCTGCTTGTGCTGATCTTGCAAAAGCTGGAGCGGGAGTAGGTTTTCTGCCTCCGCCTAAACGAGGAGCCCGTTCCGCAGAGGAACGGGCTCCCCCCACTTCTAGCGGTCGCCTGCGAACTGCGCCCGACGGTTCTGCTGGTAGCAGCTTTCGCTTTGCTCCGTGCAGAACTGTTTTTCCTTGCCGTAGCTCACAGTGCGGATGCGGTCGGCGGTGA
>CAXTRW010000312.1:0-2376 GCA_964246765.1 uncultured Acidobacteriaceae bacterium
GCCTTGGAGGGGCCGGCAAAGGCGGGCGAGGCCGAAAGCGCGCAAAGCAAAAGCGGGAGAACAGGCCTCATTACTGCATGGTAGCGGAGAAGCTGGTGGGGCGGGCGGCTGGGTCGGCTAGGCTTGAGCCGCCGTGGTCCAGGTCATGTACATGCCACACTACGCTCTCGTTCGCGACGTCCTGGTGCTTGCGCAGGTACTCAAGCGCGTACACGGCGGCTGTGGGATCGTCCTTCTCGTCGGCGAAGTACGCGGCCTCGTCGTGCGCCTTGGCTTTGTCGCCCATGCGTCGGTACAGGATGGCAAGATTGTAGTGCGCGGCCAGATCGTTGGGCTCGATGGACTGAACGAGGAGGTACTCGTCGCGGGCCTGCTCATACTTGTGCTGCTGATAGAAGGAGAAGCCGAGTTCGCGGTGCGCGTCGCGGGAGCGGGGAAAGAGCTCGGCGACTTTTTGAAGGTCGGCGACGGCCTGGTCCACGACGCCTTCGTTGCGCTCCACCAGCGCTCGGTAGTAGAGGGCGCGGGCTTTGGGCGTCGAGCCTTCGGGCGCGAGGGCAATCGCTTTTTCCAGTCTGGGCAGCGCGTCGGAGTAGCGCTGCCACTGAATCTCGGCGATGGCGATGTTGGTGTAGGCGTCCGGGTAATCGGGCCGCATCTTCGCCACCTGCTGGAAGGCGGCGACGCTCTCCGCGTACTGCTGGGCGTCCAGCAGGGCGATACCGTAGTTGTTCCAGCGCATCCAGTCTTTGTTATCCGCGGGCGCGGGGGCTACCGGCTTGTTTTCGCCGGGGTACAGAGTGCGCGAGGCGCTCACCATGTCGACCACGGGCTGCAGGTAATGTTTGCCATCGGGCTCGCCCATGCCGAAGTCCATAAAGTGCTGGTCGAAGCGCCGGTACTTGACGGTTGCGGTCACAGTGACGCCGCCCGCCATCTCCCGGGGCAGGGTAAAGCCGTAGCGCACCACCTGCGAGCGGCCCGACTGGATGGTGTTGTTGTAGGCCACCACGCGGTTGTTCCACACTTCGTGGCGCGCGTTCAGGGTTCCCTGCTTGTTGATGAGACGGTTGGTGAAGCTGTGGGCGGCAGGGTCGAGGTCGAGGTTGGGCTCGATCGCGCCGCTTTCGTCGAGGGTTTTGCCGGCCGCGTCCTTGACCGTGAAGTCGACCCAGCTCTCGTACATGTCGCGCTGCTCGGGCACGTGGCTGTGGGCGATTCCCTTATTTTGGATCACGACGGAGAGGGTGACGTACCGGCCCGGGGTGAGCGTGTAGCTCGACGTTCCCAGGGGCGCGATCAGCCCTGCGTCGCCGCTCGCGACAGAGCCGGTCTCAGCGGGTTTGGTCTCGAGCGCGAAGATGTCCACGTTGAAAACCGAAGCCTGGAGGAACTTGACGACGGCGGCGGCCTGGTCGGGGTACTTGTAGTACTCGGGCACCACCGTGTTGGCGCCAAGCCAGCGGTGCGAGGCGAGCGTTCCGTGCTTGGCGCCGGCATCGCGGCCAGCGAGCGGGTCGCGCTGCATGTGGCAGGTTTGGCAGGTGGAAACGGAGGTCTTCTCATAAAACGGCAGCGGCGACTGCATGGCGAACGACGAGTTTTGCCACTCGTCGTAGAGCGAGATGGCGCGCTGCCACTTGTAGCCGTTCAGGGTTTGGGGCAGCGCGGCCTTGTGGCAGGTGGCGCAGAACTCGGAGCTGCGATAGAAGGGCTTCATCACGGCCGCGGAGTGGCGATCGAGGTGGGCCAGGATTTCGGCGTCGGAGACCGGGCGGTGGATGGGGGCGCCATTTTCATCGACCAGCACGGCGGGCTGGGCCAGGACGTAGCTGCCGGTACCGCGGGTGTCGATCTTTTGGATGGAGTGGCAGACCATGCAGGTGACGCCGTCCGAGTCATAGGGGCGCCGTACCGGCTTGGTTCCGGTGAGCGCGCCCGAGACGGTCGCGATGGGGTCGTGGCAGCCCTCGCAGTGGCGCGAAAACGCGACGCCTTTTTCGGCGTTCATGAGGTTGACGTTGCGCAGGTACCAGGGCGCGCGGTTCGAGTTGGAGTGGGCCGACTCGCGCCACTCCTTGTGCGACTCCTGATGGCAGTGTCCGCAGTAGGCGGCGGTGGGCACGGTCGCGGGGTCGATGAACTGGCCTGTATCGGTCTCTATATTGGATGGGAGAAAAGGGTGGTCCTTGCCGTACAGGTAGTTGTAGGTGGCGGCGACGCGCTCGGAGTAAGCGGCGCGTTTTTGCGCGGAGTCGTCCGGCTCCGCGGCGGCGCGCACCACCGTGCCCCGGCCGGCGAAGCAGAAGGCGAGCAGCAGCGCGACGATAAGCGCCGGGGGGACGGCGAGGCGGGATGGGGAGGGCTGCGGCATGC
>CAXTRW010000313.1:0-2245 GCA_964246765.1 uncultured Acidobacteriaceae bacterium
GGCTACAAACTGCCAGGATCGTGAAGGCGTCAAGCCTAATCGAAACCAGCAGATGCACCCAGGATGTCTTTCCATCCATAGGCCACCTCCAGCATTGGAACCGGTGTTCACCGATTGTGGCGGCGAACACCGGTCAGGCCGATCGTCTGGCCCATCCTGTTCCCGCTCGACACTCTGCTGTTGGTGGCTTGAGTCTACCCGGATTCCTGATTTTCCCCGCCCTCAAAACCCTTCCGTACCGTTACGTTCGGGGTAGGCTGTGGGCTGCCATCCTAGAGCGCATGCCTCGCGTCGTGCTGTTCCTTTTCTGCTTCCTCAGCCTCACGTCCCGTGCCGAAAAACCAGTCCTGGTGGGCTATCTGCCGCAGTGGGGGCTGTATCAGACGCCGCCCTGGTCGGCGCGGGCGCTGGTGGCGAGCGGGTCGGCCAGGCTTCTGGACCAGATCGACTACTCGCAGGCCTTTATCGTGGACGGGCGCTGCGCGGTAGCCGACCCCAACGCGGACTTTCAGCACGCGTACACGGCGGAAACCAGCGTGGACGGCACTGCGGATGCGCCGAACGCACCGTTGAAGGGCGAATTTCACCAATTGGAGGAGCTGCACCGCCGGTACCCGCGCATCCGGATGGTGATCTCGATCGAGGGTAAGCCGGCCGCGTTTGCCGATGCAGCGCAGCCGGAGAAGCGGGCTGCCTTCGTCGCCTCATGCGTGGACATGTTTCTGCGCGGGAATCTTGCGCCCGGTGTGCGCGCGCCGGTGTTGTTCTCAGGGTTCGACTTGGACTGGGAGTACCCGTCGAATTCGGAGGACGGGGCCAACTTCAACGCGCTGCTGGTCGAGTTCCGGCGGCAGTTGGACGCATATAAGCGGGCGCGGCTGTTGACCATCGCGGTGGCGCCCGGGCTGGGCCGGTATCCGGGAGTGGACTGGCCGCTGGTCGCCCGGACCGTGGACCGGGTCGGCCTGATGAACTACGACTACAACGGACCATGGCAGAAAACTACCGGGATCGTGGCGCCCCTATACGCGATCCCGCCGGTGGCGCGGGAGAGCGGCAATGTGGACGGGACCGTGCAGGAATACCTCAACGCGGGCATTCCGGCGCGCAAGCTGCTGCTGGGCGTGCCCTTCTACGGGTATCACTGGAGCGGGGTCAAGGACGCGGGCGCGGAGCACGGGTTGGGCATGCCCGGCAGGGGCGAGCGCGGCGACACACCGTATCGCGAGATCATGGGCAGCCCCGGCGCCGCGGGCACGCTGTTTCGGGACCCGCACTCCCGCGCGCCCTGGCTGTTCGACGGGCAGAGCTTTTGGACCTTCGACGACCCGGCTTCGGTGCGTGCCAAGGCGGACTATGCGCGGGCGCACCGGCTGGGCGGAGTCATGATGTGGGAGCTGAGCGGGGACTCCGCCGATGGAGCGCTGGTGAAGGCGCTCCGGAGGGGATTGCGCTGAACCGCGCGCGCGTTCCCCATGTCCGCGGGCATCACGACTTCGGCGGAAATTTCTTGAACATCAGCTTGAGGGCCTTCTCCAGTCCTTGAGTGTTTTGCTTTCGGCTGCCGGACAGGCGATCCGGCGCGACGCCGCGGAACAGCAGGCGATGGTTCTGCGCGTCGAAGAAATCGACGACCAAATGGCTTTCGGCGGTGCTGAGGGCGACATTGGTCGCTTCTCCATAGAAAGGCTTCCAGCCCGGTCCCAGGCCGTGCGCGCCCCACTGGCCCGCGGCCCAGGCCGGACCCTGTTTCCCATAGATGGATTCAAGTTGCGCCTCGCTGCGGATGTCGCCCGTGGCGTAGACGGCGACGCTGCCGCCGGAAGGGACGAGCTGCCACCCGCGGGCTTGCAAATCCTTGTCCACCGCCGCCCGCACTGTGGGCTCGTACAGCGGCGTCTCCATGTGGACGCGACCCCAGGAGTACGTCTGCCGGACGAGCGGGGCGGAACGGTCGTCCTCGGTGGTGACCTTCGGCTGAAAAAAGGGCAGAAAGCAGCCCTGAAGAGGCAGGACGGCTGCAAAAACAAGGACTGCGAGTGGAAAAACAGTTCGGCGTGGCATGTGCTCGCTCCTTTGGGGTTCGCGGGTGGGCTGAGTTCTGGGCGAGTAGGAGGCGCGCCGGGCGTTGAAGGATGGTTGGCTGCCGGTTGAGCCGGCCGGGTTTAGGGGAGATCGCGAGCCGCCGTCGCTCGCGGAAATGCCCAAGTACAATCAACCCCGATGCCCCCCGCCGCCTCACCGC
>CAXTRW010000314.1:0-2213 GCA_964246765.1 uncultured Acidobacteriaceae bacterium
CCCCCGGCCACCTTGACCTTGAACAAAGCTTCCACAGCCTGCTTGACCTCGGTCTTGGTCGCCTCGTGCGCAACCTCGAAGACCAAAGTCGCCTCCGCTTCCTTCGCCTGCAATCCTTTTTCGGTGATCACCGGGCGGCGCAGTGTTGTATACAGTGTTGGCATGCTAGGCCCTCGCCCTTTCCGCCGCGGCAAGCCGGCGCTTGGAAACAGTTTTCTTCAGCGAATCCTGCAGGGTTTCGAGCGCGGACTTGGAAAAGATCGCGCGATCATGGCGCAGAACGTCGTAGGCATGCACCTCGGTGGAAAGCAGCAATTCCACGCGATCCAGGTTGCGTGCGCCCAGGATCGTGTTCGGCGCGAGTTCGCTGGCCGACTCGACCAGCAGCACTGTCCGCTTCGCATCCAGGGTATCGAGCGCCTGCCGGTAGAGCTTGGTCTTGGGCTGCTCGAGCACCAGCGTGTCCACCACCACCAGCTTACCTTCCGCATGCTTGGCAGCGAGCGCCGAGCGCAGCGCGCCCAGCACCTTTTTGCGCGGAAACGCATAGTCGTAGGAGCGGGGCTGCGGCCCGTGCACCGTGCCGCCATGTCGCCAGAGCGGCGAGCGCACCGAGCCCACGCGCGCGCGGCCCGTGCCCTTCTGCTTCCACAGCTTTTTGCCCGAGCCCGAAACCAGTTTGCGGTTCTTGGTCGCCGCCGTACCCTGGCGCATGGCGGCGCGAAAGTGCTTGACCGCCTCCCAGAGCAGGCCCTCATTCACCGAACCGGGGGCGAAAATCTCGTCCGCCAGCTCGAACGAGCCGACCGCTTCGCCCTTCAGATTGTGTACATCGATCGTTGCCATCGTCTGTCCCATCTCGCAGCTTAGTATGCTGCTCAGAATCTAACGCGCCGTTAAGCGCAGTGCTCAACCCGGCTGGAGTCATTTTTTCTTAGCGGAGGCTTTTTTGCTTGCCTTGAGCGGATCGACCGTCCCGGCGCCCGCAAAACCGCGGCGCTCGCGCGGCGGCGCCTTGGGTTTGGTGATCAACACGGTAGCGTCCTTGTGTCCCGGTATCGCTCCCTCGACCATGATCAGGTTTTCCTCTAGATCGATGCCGCGGATCCGGAGATTGCGGACCGTGGTGCGGTCGGTCCCGTAGTGGCCCGGCATGCGCTGGCCCGGAAATACACGCGATGGGAACGAGGAAGCGCCAATTGAGCCCTGAACCTGAAACATATGACCGTGCGACTTAGGGCCGCCACCGAAGTTGTGCCGACGTACAACGCCCGAGAAACCTCGGCCTTTGCTTGTTCCCACCACGTCCACGAATTTCTCGTCCGAGAAAATGTCGACCATGACGCGGTCGCCCGGCTTTACGCCCGCTTCGGGGGCTTCGCCGTCCACAGTCGGCTTGGCGACTTCGAGCCCGACTTCCTTGATCAATCGCACGGGCGCGACATTGTTCTTCGCAAAGTGGCCCTGCTGCGGCTTGGTCAACTTCGACGCTTTCACGAACTCGACCAGGCCGATCTGCGCGGCTTCATAGCCATCCTTGGCCATGGTTTTAAGCTGAGTCACGACGCACGGTCCGGCCTGGAGCACCGTGATCGGATGCACCGCGCCTTTTTCGTCGAAGACCTGCGTCATGCCGATTTTTTTTCCGAGAATCCCTGTAACTGCCATCTGCTCTCTTCCTCATCATGCGCCGCGCGCGGCGGTTCGCACTGCCGGGGCTGCCGTTTACTTTTCGAACGCTTTGATCTCGACGTCCACGCCCGCGGGCAAGTCGAGCTTCATCAGCGCGTCTACCGTCTGCTGAGTGGGTTCAAGAATATCGATCAAGCGTTTATGAGTGCGGATTTCGAACGCCTCGCGCGACTTCTTGTCGACATGGGGCGACCGGAGCACACAGTATTTGTTCTTGACCGTGGGCAACGGAATCGGCCCGGCTACCTGCGCGCCTGTGCGCTTGGCCGTGTCAACAATCTCGCCCGTGGATGTGTCGAGTACCCGGTAGTCGTACGCCTTCAGCCGGATTCTAATTCTTTGTCCTACCATTGCTCACAAATCTTTCTGCGAACCGGCCCGATCGACCTTCGCTTCCTTCTTCACTCAAACCCAGCGGGTTCCCCAGGCCTCACATCTAAGACCTGGGCTCCACAATCTCCCCAAAGACCTAGCTCAGGATCTCCGAGATCGTCCCCGCGCCCACCGTCCGGCCGCCCTCG
>CAXTRW010000315.1:0-2188 GCA_964246765.1 uncultured Acidobacteriaceae bacterium
GATCAGGACGTAGGTTCCGTCGCCCGTGGGATAGCCTTTTTCGATCTCGTCGCGGGGCACGACGACATTTTCCAGCGGGCAGTACAGCTGCTGCTTGAGGCGCGTGCCGCAGGTTTTGTGGATTTGGTTGAAGCCGATGTGCTCTTCGCGGGCAGCGACGTACATGCGCACCGGCACCGAGATTAACCCAAACGAGATGTAGCCCTTCCAAACTGTAGATGCCATCGCTCGCCCCTTTTTGCTCGCTGTTCAGATGACGCCGGTACCGCGCCGGTTACCTCGGAGCGCAGGTAGAGTAGTAGAAGGAGCAGCCGTGCACGGGCTACAGCGGAAGTTGACAGGCGAAGAGCGGCGCGAGCGTCAGCGGGTATACCTGCGCGACACCGCCGCACTGGGGACGCTGCTGGCGCTCGCGGTGGCGCTTTCGTTTGTGACGTATCTGCTGTTTCACTCGTTTACCCAGCACCGGCTGATGCTGCAGGCGCGCTGGCGGGCGCGGGGCGAGGCGGCGCTGGCCGGGGGGCACCCCTTGATCGCGATCGATGAGCTGCACTCGGCGCTGGCCTACGCGCCCGACGACCGGGGCCTGCAGGTGGAGCTGGCCACGGCGCTGGCCGCGGCCGGCCGCACCCAGGAGGCGCAGGTCTACTTTACGACGCTGCTGGAAGCCGAACCGGGCAGCGGCGTAATCAACCTGCAGATGGCGCGTTTGGCGGCGCGCACGGGCAATGTACAGACAGCGGTCGACCACTATCAGGCCTCGATCGACGGAACCTGGCTGGGGGACGCGTTTACGAGGCGGCGGGAGATCCGCCTGGAGCTGGCCCGATACCTGATCGCGCAGCACCGGGACGCGGAAGCGCGGGAGATTCTGCTGATCACCTCCGGCAACGGGCCGGACAACTATCCGCTGCAGGTGCAGGTCGGCAGCCTTCTGGAGCAGGCAGGCAGCCCGGCCGATGCGCTCGACGTGTACAAAAAAGCAGCCGGGCGAAGGGCGACTCGGCTGGAGGGCCTGGAAGGCGAGGGGCGCGCGGCGGCGGCGCTGGGGCGTTTTGCGCAGGCCAGAAAGATTCTGGCGCAAGCGTCGGGAGAGCCGGGCTTTGCCAAGCAGCCGCAGGGGGTTCGCGAGGGCGCGAAAGCCGGGCTGAACACAGCGGAGGAGGCTTTGGCGCTGTTTCCGGGTGAAAACCTCCCCAACGCGGAGCGGGCGCACCGGATCGCGCACATCGCCGCGCTGGCGCAGGCGCGTCTGTTAAGCTGCCCTGCCCCGGCGGTCGCCAACCAGCCCGCAGCCAGCCCAACCGCCGCCCGGACCAACACTCTGGCCGCCCTGGCCGATCATCTGAAGGTGCTGAACCCTCTGGCGCCCAAGGCCGCGCCCCCCGCAAGCGCCGCGGCGGCCGCTCCCGCCGATCCGCTGGCCGGCCTCGCGGCCCGGACGTCGATGCCCACCGGCGCAACGCTCGAAGCGCAGCTGGCGAGCGATCCGGTTTTCGCCCAAAACACGCTGGAGCTGGCGTACCAAACCGAACGCGCGACCGCGGGCGTGTGCGGCGCGCCCACGGGCGAGGACGCGCTGCTACTACGCATCGCCCAGGCGCCGGACCAGGTGGAGGCGCAATCGTGAGCAGCCCGGCGCAGGTGGCGGAGCCGGCGGGCGCGAACCCGCCGATCAATCCGGGCGACCAGATGACTCTGGACCCCGCGCACCGCCAGTTCGACCTGCAGCAGATCGCCCCTAAGCGCGAGGAGCGGCTTTTTCTGGTGCTGTCGATTTTCATCGGGGTGCTCTCCGGGCTGCTGGTGGTTTCGTTTCGGGTGGCCATTGAGTGGATCAAGCTGCTGACACTGGGTTCGGCGCCGCACCCGGGGGAGCCGCGGCTGTTTATCGTGCCGGCCTGCGCTGGTCTGTTTGTCGCGGGGCTGGTGCGGTGGGTGTTTCCGGGGGCGCGCGGCTCCGGCGTCAACCAGACCAAGGCGGCGCTCTATATCTACAACGGGTTTATCTCGTTCAAGACGGTGTTGGGCAAGTTTGTCACCTCGGCGATCGCGATCGGGTGCGGGCACTCGCTGGGCCCCGAGGACCCGTCGCTGCAGATCGGCGCCGGGGTGGCGTCGATTGTGGCGCGCAAGCTGCGGCTGTCGCGGCAGTCGATGCGGCTGTTTGCGCCGATCGGGGCGGCGG
>CAXTRW010000316.1:0-2182 GCA_964246765.1 uncultured Acidobacteriaceae bacterium
CCGAGGCGGCGCGGCTGCGGCCCGCGGGCACGGAAACGGCCGCGCTGGACGAGGCCGGGGGGCGCGTTCGGGCAGAGGCGCTGGTGGCGGACCGCGACCAGCCGCCGTTTGCGCGCTCCACCCGCGACGGGTTCGCGGCGCGGGCGCAAGACTGGGCGCGCGGGCCGCTGCGCGTGGCGGGGCTGCTGCGGGCGGGCGAACGCTGGAGTCTCGGCGTGGTCGCTCCGGGGTGCTCGGGGGAGTTTATGACGGCGGCACCGGGGCCTCCGGGAGCGGACTCAGTGGCGATGGTGGAGCATGTGGTGCGCTCCGCGGACACCGCGAGCCTGCTGCCGGGGCGGCGGCTTGCGCCGGGCGAAAACATTGTGCCTCGGGGGGCGGAGGCGCGCGCGGGCGCGGAGCTGCTGGCTGCGGGGACCAGACTGACGGCGCACGGGATCGCGGTGGCCTCGGCGTGCGGGTACGCGCGGGTGCGGGTGTACCGAAGACCGCGGGTGGCGATTGTGGCCACGGGCGATGAGCTGGTGGAGGTCGGCGCGATGCCGCTGGAGCACCAGATTCGCAACTCCAACAGCTACACGCTGGCCGCGCAGGTGCGGGCGTTGGGGGGCATCGCCGTTGTGAGGCCGCCGGCGCCGGATGAGGGCGCGGCGCTGGTGCAGGCGATCCGCGCGGCTGCAGAAGGATGCGATCTGCTGCTGCTCTCGGGAGGGGTTTCGGCGGGCCGGTACGACCTGGTGGAGCCCGCGCTGCTGGGGCTTGGCGGGGCGTTTCACTTTACGGGGGTGCGGATGCAGCCGGGCAAGCCGGTGGTTTTCGGTTCGTTGGGCGGGTTGCCGTTTTTTGGGCTGCCGGGCAATCCGGTTTCGACGATGGTGTGCTTTGCCTTGTTTGGGGCGCCGGTGCTGGCTGTGCTCGCGGGCGAGGCGAACCATGAGCTCCCGTTTGTGCAGGCCACGCTGGGGGCGCCGGTGCATGGGAAGCGTGGGCTGACGCGCTTTTTGCCGGCGCGGCTGAGGCCTACAATCGCCGGATCAAGGGTGGAGGCGATCCCGTGGCAGGGCTCGGGCGACTTGGCGAGCACGGGGCGGGCGAACTGCTTCCTGGTGGTGCCGCCGGAAGTGGACGGACTGGAGCAAGGCGCGGCGGTGAACGTGCTTCTGGCTTAATCGCAGGTGTGCAGTTCGATCGAACCCACGTTTTAAAGTCAAGACGTAGGCGCCCGCGCTGTTCACTGCGATAGCCTGAGGGTATGGGCGAGCTGTCGCATTACGACGCGGAAGGCACGGCGCGGATGGTGGATGTGAGCGGCAAGGCGTCCACGCGGCGCGAAGCCGTGGCGGAGGCGTTTGTGGCGTTGTCGGCCCAGGTGCTGGAAGCGCTGCCGCGCAACCCCAAAGGCAACCCGCTGGAGGTGGCGCGGTTTGCCGGGATCCAGGCAGCCAAGCGGACGAGCGAAATGATCCCGATGTGCCATGCGCTGGGGCTGTCGTTTATCGATGTGTCCGCGACGGTGGTGGAGGGCGGCGTGGCGGTGCGGGCGATGGCCGCGACGACCGCAAATACGGGCGTGGAGATGGAGGCGTTGACAGCGGCGAGCGTGGCGGCGCTTACCGTGTATGACATGTGCAAGGCGCTGGATAAGGGGATTGTGATTGAGCGGGTGCAGCTGGTGCGCAAGCGGGGCGGCAAGAGCGGGGATTGGGAGCGCGGGTAAGTTTTTCTCTCGATGTGCACGTTGCAATGCGGTCGTGAGCTTTCTCTCGCGAGAACCCACGTCTAGTCACCGGGAATCGAGATGTGGGGCACCCGTGGTGGTGGCTGGGGGGATCTTAGACGGCTTCGGCTAGGTAGACGGTGAACCAGCGCTTGTCGTCGGTCCATTCGCGGCGGAGGGTGAAGCCGGAGTCGGTGAGCATGGCGTTGATGCGGGGCTGGGTGAATTTGTAGCTGTTCTCGGTGTGGATGGTTTCGCCGGCGGTGAAGCTGACGGAGAGGTCGAGGGCGGGGATTTGGACGCGCTGGGTGTGTAGACTGCGGAGGTGCATTTCGATGCGCGCTTCAGACGGGTTCCAGCGCGCTTCGTGGGCCCACGCTTGCGGGGCGAAGTCAGCGCCGAGTTCGCGGTTGATGCGGCGAAGTACGTTTCTATTGAAGGCGGCGGTGACGCCCTGAGCGTCGT
>CAXTRW010000317.1:0-2156 GCA_964246765.1 uncultured Acidobacteriaceae bacterium
GCCACAACCCCTGGCTCGTCGCCCTCACCGTCTCCATCGCCACCTTCATGGAGGTGCTCGACACCTCCATCGCCAACGTCGCGCTGCCCCACATCGCCGGCTCGCTCGGCGCCAGCAGCGACGAGGCCACCTGGGTCCTCACCAGCTACCTGGTCGCCTCCGCCATCGTGCTGCCCATCTCCGGCTGGCTCCAGAACCGCTTCGGCCGCAAACGCTTCTACATGAGCTGCGTGGTCCTGTTCACCGCCTCCTCCGTCCTGTGCGGCTTCGCGCCGTCGCTTCCCATCCTGATCCTCACCCGCATCCTCCAGGGCGCGGGCGGCGGCGGCCTCGCCCCCAGCGAGCAGGCCATCCTCGCCGACACCTTCCCCGTCGCCAAACGCGGCCAGGCCTTCGCCGTCTACGGCATGGCCGTGGTCGTCGCCCCGGCCATCGGCCCCACCCTGGGCGGCTGGATCACCGACAACTACAACTGGCACTGGATTTTCTTCATTAATCTCCCTATCGGCCTGCTCTCGCTTTTCTTGAGCAACCGCATGGTCGAAGACCCGCCTTACCTGCTCGAACGCCGCGAGGAAGCCCGCCACGCCCAGGTCGATTTCGTCGGCCTCGCAACGGTAGCAGCAGGGGTCGGCTCGCTTGAGTTCGTCTTCGACAAGGGCCAGGAAAAAGACTGGTTCGGCTCCGACCTCATCACCACCTTCGCCGTCATCGCCGCCTGCTTTCTGGTCTTCTTCGTCGTTTGGGAGTGGCGCCACAAAAACCCCATCGTCGACCTCAAGCTCCTGCGCATCCGCAACTTCGGCACCTCGGTCGGCCTGCAATTCGTGCTCGGCATGGTGCTGTTCGGCACCACCGTGCTCATCCCGCAGTTCCTGCAGGGCCTTCTGGGCTACACCGCCGAGCGCGCCGGCATGGCCTTATCCCCCGGCGGCTTCGCGCTGATGTGCATGATGCCGGTCGCCGGCAACCTCGTGGGCCGCGTCCGCGATCCGCGCAAGCTGGTCGCCGTCGGCTACGCCATTACCGCCATCGGCCTGTACAACCTCACCCGGCTCGACCTCGACGTGAGCTTCGACACCATCGCCCTGTGGCGCGTGTACCAAGTCCTGGGCCTCGCGTTGGTGTTCATCCCCATCAGCACGCTCAACTACGTCGGCGTGCCCCGCGAGAAAAACAACCAGATCTCCGCGCTGTCCAACTTCGCCCGCAACGTCGGCGGCTCATTCGGCACTGCCATGCTCACGACGTTCCTCGAGCGCACCGCGCAAACCCACCAGGCCACGCTCGGGGTCAACGCGACCGCGGGCGGCTATGCTTACACAAACTTCGTCGCTCAGACCCGCGCCGCGCTCGATAAAATGGGCCACGCCGGAGCGCAGCAAATCGCCGAAGGCCAGGCTTACAACGAGCTCATTCGCCAAGCCAACATGCTCTCCTATCAAAACGCCTTTTGGCTCTTGAGCCTGGCCATCGCGCTGCTGGTTCCCATTCCATTCCTCATGCAAAAGCCGCCGGCCCGGCCCAAACCGGGCCGGACCATGGAGCACTAGGAAACTCTGAACAAGTGTCATCCCGAGCGGAGCGAAGGACCTGCTTTTCTCCGAACTGCAGCAAAAGCAGGTCTTTCGTCGCTACGCTCCTCAGGATGACACCCAGTTTCCGTACTCATTCAGATCTTCCCTAAGCTGCCGACTTGCCCAGCACCCCATGCGGGTCGATCACAAACTTCTTGGCCGCCCCCTTATCAAAGTCCTGGTAGCCCTTGGGCGCCTCATCCAGCGAGATCACCGTCGCGTTCACAATCTTCGCGATCGGCAGTCGATCATGCAAAATCGCCTGCATCAGCATGCGGTTATACTCGAGCACCGGCGTCTGCCCGGTGTGGAAGTGCAGCGACTTCGACCACCCCTTGCCGAACCGCACCTTCAGGATTCCATTCTTCGAATCCTCGTTCGGCGCGCCCGGATCCTGGACCACGTACAACCCCGGAATCCCAATCCCCCCCGCCACAAACACCACGTCCATCAGCGAGTTCAACACGCTCGCCGGCGCGGGCTCGTTCTCCGTCCCATGGCCGCTCGCCTCAAACCCAACCGAGTCAATCCCCGCGTCCACCACCGGCTCTCCCACAATCGCGGCAATCTGGTCTGCAA
>CAXTRW010000318.1:0-2015 GCA_964246765.1 uncultured Acidobacteriaceae bacterium
CGCCGCCCAAGCCGCCGCGAGCCTGCGCGACGAGCTCGCCCTGCAGCCCGACAACGTCGAGGCGCTCACCTGGCTTGGCATCGTCGAACTGGGCGCAAACCATCCCGAGGCCGCCGCCGCGCCTCTAGACCGCGCCGCCGCGCTCGCGCCCCGGGACGCGCAGCTGCTCTACTACCAGGGCCGGGCGCACATGCAGATCGCCGAGCAGGCGTTCCAATCCCTCTACAAGCTCGACCCCGACTCGGCCCTGGTTCACCGGGCGCTCGGCGAAAGCCTGGCCTCCTCCGGCCAGCCCGAAAAAGCCGTCGCCGAGTACGAGGCCGCGCTCAAAAAGCAGCCCGGCAACGCCGACCTGTACGAGTCCCTCGCCGAGGAAGACCAAAAGCTCAGCCGCTTCGACGCGGCGCTCGCGGCGTATGAGCAGGAGCTCAAGCTCAACCCCCACAGCGCCATCGCCCTCTACAACGTCGGCAAAATCGACGTCGAGCGCGGCAAATCCGCCGAGGGCGTCCCCCTGCTCCAGCAAGCTGTCGAACTCCACGCCAGCCCCGGCCCCGCCGAGTTCTACCTGGGCCTCGGCCTCGCCAACCTGTCCCGCAACGCCGAAGCCGCCGCCGCGCTCGAAGCCTCACTCGCCGCGCACCCGTCCGACTTCATCGCGCAAAGCGCCTGGTATCAGCTCGGCCGGGTCTACCAAAGGCTCAACCGCAAGACCGACGCCGATCGCGCCTTCGCTGAAGTTCAGCGCATGAAGCAGCAGGCGCAGGCTCACCCCTAAGGCGAAAACCGCCTGCGCGGCTGGCGGTCCCTTCGGGACGGGTTCTCGTTAAAAGACGCTACTTTTTGGCTGCTTCGTTGGGCTCTTTGACCTGCAAGATCTGATCCGCCTTCACATTCGCCAGCTTCTGCACAGTGCCGCTAGGCCAATGGATTTCGACCGTCGTCGCCACGGCGTCCGGCCCCAGCCCGAAGTGCGCGCGCTTATCGTTCGCCGACAAATAGCTCCCCGCCGTCGATACCGTCACATACTGCTTCCCCCGCGGGCTCGTGACCTCAATCACCGCCCCAATCCCATCCCGGTTCGAGCGCGTGCCTTCAAGCGCGATCGTCAGCCAGTGATTCGCCGTCGCCGTCTCGTTCCGCAGGATGTGCGCCGCGCCGCCGTTCGTCGTCACCACCGCGTCCAGGCGCCCATCATTGTCCAGGTCGCCCACCGCCATGCCGCGCCCCACCCAGTCCTGCTTGAACACGGCGCCCGACTCGCCCGACACATCCACAAAGCCATGGCCCGTGTTGCGCGCCAGCAGCATCGGCTCGCGGTAGCGAATCTGCGGCGAGTTCAGCTCGACGTTGTCCAGGTCGTGCCCCTGCGAGATCAGCAGGTCCTTCAGGCCGTCGTTGTCGTAGTCCAAAAAGCGAATGCCCCAGCCGGAGTGCAGCAGGGTCATGCGCGCGATCCCTGACAGATAGCTGTCGTAGTTGAAGCTGCCGTCGCCGTTGTTTTTGTAGAGCGCATAGCGCTGGTTGGCGAGGTTGGTAATCACCAGGTCGGGCAGCCCGTCGTTGTCGTAGTCCTGCGCGTCAATGCCCATGCCGGCGTAGGTGCGCCCGTCGCCGTCAACGGCGATCTCGGCCGGCAGCCCCACCTCCTCAAACGTCCCGTTGCCCTTGTTGCGATACAGGAACTCGAGCATGGAGTCGTTCGCCACCGCGATGTCGATCTTGCCGTCGCGGTCAAAGTCCGCAATCGCGAGCCCCAGCCCCTTGCCCGGCTTGTTGATCCCGACCTTGTCGGCGACCTCGGTGAAGTGGCCGCGGCCGTCGTTGTGGAAGACCAGCGGCTTGACCGCGGGAAAGATATCCGGGTGGCAGTAGGAGCGATAGCCCTCGCGATGCTCGCCGCACCACACGTCGTTGAAGTTCCAGTCCACGTAGCGCAGCACCACCAGGTCCAGCAGCCCATCGTTGTCCAGGTCGACCCAGGCCGCGCTGGTCGACCAGCCGCTGCCGCCGGT
>CAXTRW010000319.1:0-2001 GCA_964246765.1 uncultured Acidobacteriaceae bacterium
CGGGCCAGGGCGGCTTCAAGCGGCTCCAAAACCAGCATCGCGCCGCCTTCGCCCACGATCATGCCGCTGCGGTCGGCGGAAAACGGCCGGCAGGTGTCCTTGCTGATGACCCGCATGGCTTCCCAAGCCTTCATGCCGCCCAGGAACAGGGGCGCTTCACTGCCGCCCGCGATGGCCGCCGGCGCCACGCCGGAGCGCACCATCTGAAACGCCTGCCCGATGGCGTGGGCCGAAGACGCGCAGGCCGTGGAAACCGTGTAAGCCGGCCCTTGCAGGCCCCAGCGCATGGAGATGTGGCTGGCGCCCGCGTTGCTCATGCCCAGCGGGATGGTAAGGGGGTGGACCCGGGTGCGGTGGTTGTGGAAGAGCTCCCAGTAGCCGTTTTCCTCCGCGCCGCGGCCGCCCATGCAGGAGCCGGTGACGACGGCGGCGCGGGCCTGCAGTTCCGGCGTCCACTCAATGCCCGACTGCTCGATCGCCTCGCGCGCGGACAGCACCGCGAACTGGGCGAAGCGGTCCATAAAGGACAGCTCGCGCGCTTCGAAATACTGCTCCGGATTGAAGTCTTGAAGCTCGGCGACGTATTGGACACGGAGCGGAGCGGCTTCCACGCGGTTGATGGAAGCGCGGATGGGGCCGATGCCCGAGCGGCACTCGACAAGCGAGCGCCACAACGCTTCCGCATCGTGGCCCAGGGCACTGACGGCGCCGACGCCGGTGACGGCGACGCGGTGAGGGGGGGTCCCCACGCTATTCGCTCGCTTTCGATTCAGGCGCCGCGCCCGGGAAGTGGGGCGCGGGCAGGCCGGCTTCCTTGGCGATCACGATGGAGGAAATGCCCTTGACCATCTGCGGAATACTGCCGACCTGCTTGGCGTCCGCATCGTCGATTTCAATGTCGAACTCGCTTTCAAGATCGAACAGGATGTTGAGGCGGTCGAGCGAGTCGATGCCCAGCGACTCAAAGCTGCTGTCCGGCTTGACCGTTTCCAGCGGAATCCGTTTGGTGGTGGCAATGACGCGCAAAACGCGATCCTGGATCGACTCGGGCATTCATCCTCAGCTTCGCCCCGCGGGGCGGCATGTGACTGCAACAGGGCTCCAAGGGGGAGCCCCATGTGACAAACCCCGATTTTACCTCTAAGTGGCGGCCCGCGTCCCGCTTATTCGCATATCTTTCGGACTGCGACGGCCTCAGCGTTTCGCGGGGCCGGCGGTGTCGAAGTGGTGCTCGAGGGCGATGCGCACCAGCTGGGCCCGGGTGCGGACTCCGGTTTTGGCGAACAGCTGCTGGAGCACGGCCTTGACGTAGCCCTCGGAGATGCCGAGTTCGGCGGCGATTTCCTTGTTGGCGAGGCCGGCGAAGACCCCGCGCAGCACGGCGCGCTCGCGCTCTGAGAGCTGCAAAGGAGGCCCCCGGCGGGCGTCGTCGCGGCGGGCGTCGTCGAGCAGCCCGGCCAGCGCGGAGGCGGACAGGAGGGCCTCGCCGCGCATGGCGGAGCGGATGGCGGCGAGCAGGTCGTTGGGAGGGGAATGCTTGGGGAACAACCCGGAGGCGCCCGCGTCGAGCGCGCGAATGGTGTCCGACGGGCTCATGCCGGCGGTGACCATCAGGACCTTGCCCCGGAAGCCTTGCGCGCGCGCCGCCTCCAGAAACGCGAAGCCGTTGCCCTCGCCCAGGTCGAAGTCGAGCAGGATGAGGTCGGGAGCCGCCCCGCCTGCGAGCGCGGCAAGAGCTTCGTCGCCCGAAGAGCATTGGGCCGCGATCAGGAGGTCGGGCTCTTCGGCCAGGAGGCGGCTGAGGCCTTCGCGAAACAGCACGTGATCGTCGAGCAGGAGTATGCGGATCATGGGCGGGTGGCCGGCGGCAGGGCGAGTTCGACCAGAAATGTGGCGCCGGGGCCGGGTTGAGCGCCGGGGCCGGGTTCGTAGTGGAGATCGCCGGAAAACGAGCGCATCAGCGCGCGCGACAGATACAGGCCCAGTCCGGTGGCGCGCGCT